>JACQZT010000048.1 GCA_016213755.1 Acidobacteriota bacterium
CGGGGCGCGTAGCTCAGTTGGTTAGAGCGCCTGCTTCACACGCAGGAGGTCACAGGTTCGAGTCCTGTCGCGCCCACCATTCGTTTCAACCGCGGCGCGCCGGAGCCGGCGGCCGTCCCGGCCTAGATGCCTTTGAACAGGTCCTTGACGAACCCCGACATCTGGGTGTGCTTGATCTGGTCGAAGATCAGTTCAAAGGCCATGGTTCCGCCCACCGACAGCAGAGTCGCCGCGGTCACCGCCGCCACTGTCATGGCAGCCGTGGCGCCCAGGGACAGGGCGGCCATTAGGGCTATGATGGGGACCACGGTTGCCACCACCGCCAGGACGATGAGGCCCAGGATCACCCAGAAGGAATCCTCTTCGTCCTCCGCCGGGGCGGAGTTCTCCTCGTCCACGACCGGCGGCGGTTTGAAGATCCCGAGGGAGATCGTCTGGTCCAGCGTCTGGTTGTAGGCCGCCCCGAAGTCCGCGGGTGCCTTCTCCGTCTGCCCGGCCAGCCTCTCGCGAACCGCTTCCACCGACTCCCCGCTGGAGACGCCGCTTTTGCCCGCCGCGGCCAGCTCGCGAATCCGCACGCCCGCCATGGACAGGATCTTCTTGTCCAGTTGCTCCCGCAGCGCCGGGGCGGCTTCGGCCACGTCGCGGAGCTTGGCGCTCACGGTCGCCTGGCCGTTCCGCATCGTCACCGGGAAGACGGCGCCGTTGATCTTCACCGCGGTCATGACGTTCTTGGCACCCAGTTTCTTGAACTTCAACTGCACATTGGCCTGGAACTGCAAGTTGACGTTTTGAGGCGCGGCGGCGTTGGCTGGCTGGCAGGCCGTGTATAGGAACACGCCCGCGGTGATCAGCGACACCGGCTTCGTGATGTTTGAATTCAGCAGCATTGTGTTTTCCTCCTTCAGGCCCCGTTTCCGGCGGCGGACACTGAACCGTTCACCCGGGAACATGCAATCCGCGGTCCGGTGACAAGTGGCTTGTTTTCAGCGGGCGAGCGGGCGAGTGTCAAGAGGGGATTACAGACCTGTAACTCCCGATTTACAGTTCCATTCCGTATGGTTTGAGGCGCCGCCCGGCGTCTGCCGCCGTTTCCGGAGTCCGGTCCTGGTCGCGGGAGAAGTGAGAGCGGAGGCGCGGAACCGCGACTGGCCGCCTATTCGGCCGAGCGGGCGGGCGTGAAGCTCTTGACCGTCTCGATGACCGAGTGCTGTTCGTCTTCTTGCAGATCGTTGTAGAAGGGCAGCCGCAGCAGCCGGTCGGCGACGTTTTCGCACACCGGACAGTCTCCCGGGCGGCCGCCGAAACGCAAGCCCATGTCCGACAAGTGGAGTGGCAGATAGTGGGATACGCTGAGAATCCCGTTCGACTTGAGATGCTGGATCAGAGCCTGGCGCACATCGAGGGAGGGCAACCGCAGATAGAACATGTGGTAAGGCTGCTCGCAATGCGGCGGCACGTACGGCGTGCCGGCGCCGAACCGGCCGGCCCATTCCCGCAGGCCTTCGGAGTAACGCTCCCAGATCCGCCGGCGCTGAGCCTGGATCCGTTCCCAGGCTTCGAGTTGCGCGAACAGGAACGCCGCCAGCAGGTCCGACGGCAAATAGCTCGAGCCGATGCCGATCCAACTGTACTTATCCACCTCCCCCCGCAAGAAGCGGCTGCGGTTGGTGCCTTTTTCACGGATGATTTCGGCCCGCTCGGCATACCGTTCGTCGTTGACGATCAGCGCTCCGCCCTCGCCGCACGTGACGTTCTTGGTCTCGTGAAAGCTCTGCGCGGCGAGCGCGCCGAAGACCCCGAGAGGCCGGCCCCGGTACTTGGCGAAGAGACCGTGCGCGTTGTCTTCGACGATCGCCAGCCCGTGGCGGCCTGCGATCTCGAGAATCCGGTCCATCTCGCAACCCACGCCGGCGTAGTGCACCGGCACGATCGCCCGCGTGCGCGGCGTGATGGCGGCCTCGATCAGGTTCTCATTCAGGTTCAGCGTATCGGGCCGGATGTCGGCGAACACGGGCCGCGCGCCGCGCAGCACGAAGGCGTTCACCGTCGAGACGAACGTGAAAGGCGGGAAGATCACCTCGTCGTCTTTCTGTATGCCGAGCAGCAGCGCCGACATTTCCAGGGCGTGCGTGCACGAGGTGGTAAGCAGCGCTTTGCGGGCTCCGAAGTGCCGCTCGAGAAAAGCGTGGCACTTGCGGGTGAAAGCGCCGTCTCCGGAGATGTGGCCGTCGGCGATGGTTTGCGAAACGTAGCGCCACTCCTGGCCGGTGAGCCCCGGTTTGTTGAACGGAATGCGATAGGGGGAACTCATTCTGTTGGAAACCAGCGATGATACCAGAGCTGCACGGAAGCGGCCGTAAAACCGCGGCGTTCGTAAACCCGCACGGCGCCGAGATTCTTGCCCTGGGTTACGGTGACGGCCTCGCCCGCGCCATGCGCGGCAAACCAGGCCAGCGATTGCTCGATGAGCCGCCGGCCGAGGCCGCGGCCGCGGGCGGCCGCGTCGACGGCGAACAGGCCTATCCGTCCCCGCGCGGAGTCCGCCATCGAACAGGTGATGTAACCCGCCACCTCGCCGCCGCTTTCGCCGATCAGCACGGCATCGGCGAAACCGGCGTCATAACTGTTCGCAATCCAGGCTTCGTAGAGACCGGCGCAGCGATCGCGGGGGAAATTCGGATCGGCATAGAATCGCGAAGAGCCGTGGCTCGTCCGCGCGATCCGGCGCAGCGCGGGAAGGTCCGCCGCCGTGGCCGGGCGGATGTCGGGGGCGCCGGGGATCGCGATGGCCGGCACGGGCCGGCTCAGCGTCAGACGCAGGTCCTTCAGACCGAAGCCGCCGGCCTCGAGCAGTTGGATGGTTTCGATGTCGTCCGCTTCGGCTAGAAAATAGAGGCACCGGAGAGCCGCGGCTTCACTCTCGGCCAGCAATCGGGCGGCGGTGGCGGCGGTCAGATGGGACACCCGGGCGCGCGCGATGCGAAATCCGAAAAAACCGCTGTCCCATTCCAGGACCCGGCACAGCGGCTCGACGGAGTTCATCGCGGCTCCCCGGTTTGGGCCGCGGCCGCCACTACCTCGCTGATAACGTAGGGCGGCCGGTCCATCGAGCGGAAATGAATGCGCGCCAGATACTCTCCGATGATGCCGAGAGCGAACATCTGGGCGCCCGAGAAGATGGCGATAGTCGACGCCAGGAACGAAAACCCCGGCACGCTGCCCCCGTTGAGGAGATAGCGGATCACCACGTAACCGAGCACCAGCAGCCCGAAGAACGTAAAGCAAAACCCGATGATGCTGGCAATCCGCAGGGGCAGCACGCTGAAGCCGGTCAGCATGTTGAGCGCGTGCACCAGGAGCTTGCGGAAGGTGTAATTGGAGACTCCGTGCCGGCGCGGGTCCTGCCGCACCTCGACGCTGGCAATCCGGCCGGTAGACCAGGAGAGCAGGACGTCGATACAGACGAAGGGCCCCTGGTAGCCGGCGAAGCCATCCCGCAGTTGTGTGCGGAAGGCGCGAAAGGCGCTGACACTCTTGGCCGTCCCGGTGCCCATGGCGCTGCTGAGCACTGTCTTGGTCAGACGCGAGGCCAGGTCGCGCCACAGCCCGTGTGTTTCCTCTCGCGGCGTTCCGTACACGACGTCGTTCTCGCCGCCCAGCCCGGCCAGCAGCTTGGTTATCTCCGCCGGAGGATGCTGCAAATCGTCGTCCATCGTGACGATGATGTCGCCGGCCGCCATCCGGATGCCGCACAGCAGGGCGTTGTGCTGCCCGTAGTTGCGCAGGAGGTTCACGCCCCGAACGTTTTCGGTCGCCGCGGCGATCTCGCGGATCCGGTCCCAACTGTCGTCCGGGCTGCCGTCGTTGACGAGAATAATCTCCCCGGCGATTCCCTGCGCGGCCAATAGCAGGTTCACTTCCTTCACCAGCGGCGCGACGGTGGCGGCCCCCTGGTAAACAGGCACCACTACGGACAGGCTCGGTTTAGACATGCGGCACTCGCTAACGTTCGATCGCTCGTCCCAGTGTATAGGGCAGGTTGATGCGGATGCGCCCGACACTCTTGCCGGCGGCCGGCTTCAACCGGTAGACGTCGATGCCCGGCCGCGGCTTCACGGCCGGTGGCACGGGAAACGACCCGATATGCTCCCATTGGCCGGGAAACGCAGCGATGGTTTGTTTGAGCAGTTTGTGGTGCAACAGCGGCAACTCGCCGGCCTGGTTGTCGATTACCACCAGTTCCACGGGCACCGAACCGAGGAATTTCATGACCTCCCCGGGTGTGTTGTAGAGGAGATGATAGCGCATCGCGTTCCAGTCGCTTTGGCTCAGCATCTTGGAGGCGCGCAGCACGAAATGCGCGGGCCGGTCTTCCCGCATCGCGATCTCCGCGATCAGCATGCCCTCGCCATCGGCCTCCGACGAAACCAGGATCGCGCTGTGTTTGTACTCCGGCTGCCCGAGGCGTTCGGCCACTTGGTCGAAGCCATGGTAGCTTTTGCGCCGAATCGAGAACGTGGTCGCGAGGAAGAGCGCCAGCAGCACCGCCGCCACGGCCCAGCTCCGGTAACGCAAGGGGGCGGATATGCGAACCCAGCCGGCGGCCGTCTCCATGCCGGCGATGGAGAACATCAGAATCGGCGGAATCACGGCGATCATATAGCGAGGTTCGGGCGCAGCCGCCGGGATCAAGCAGTGAAAGGCCCACACCGAGAGAATGAGCGCCGCGGCGGAGGCCCATTTCCCGTCGATGCCGCCCTTCCGCGACGGCGCCACGATCCGGCTGTAGAATCCAAGCAGCAGCACCGGAAGGAACGCCGCGCCGGCCATGGTGAACAGCCACGCCGTATACTCCGGAAAGAACGTCCAGCCGGGCCGCCGGTCGAGGATGCCGCTCAGCATCCGGGCCGAATAGTACTGCCACGGCCCGCCCACGGCGATAATCAGGGCCACGCCCGCCCAAAAAGCCCGCTCCTTGAGCAGCGCGAACCGCCGGGTCAGAAGAATGGCGAACAGCGGCAACAGCAAAAGCGCCCCGCCGTTGCCTTTGGTCAGAATGCTCAGGCACGCGAACGCCCCAAACCACAAGGAGTACTTCCACTCGCGGCTGTTCAGGTACCGCCCGAACGCCAGGACCGCGCCGAGGTCCCACAGGGCCACCAAACCGTCGGCCATGACCATCCCGGTGAAGGCTTGGACCGTTGGCGCCATCAGAAAAACGAAACCGGCCACCAGGCCGAGCAGGCCCCCGAACTCTTTGGCCAGCACCCAGAACAGCAGGGTCGCCGTGAGGCTGGCGATGGCCGCCATCAGGACCAGCACAGAAACCCGCGAAGGCGGAAACACGAGCATCCAGACGCCTTCGGTGATGTGCAGCAGCGGGCCCCACATCCCGAAAGCCACCTTCGGGTAGTGCACATAGTACTCTTCGGCGTACTTGAGCGGCGTTGCGGGGCAGCCCGCCGCGATGTAGTCCCGAATCATCAGGCCGGTGATGAAGTGGGCGGATTCGTCGGGATACGCTCCGAATTCACAGTGATAGGCCTGGCCGAGCCATTGCAGCAGAATGGCAAACGTCAGTAAGACCGCGAACACGGCGGGAAGGAGCAGTCTGGGGATCGCCAGGATGGTCTCAATCTTCGCGCGTTTGGGAGCGTTCACTGGTATTGCATGATACCCTATGCCAGTCCGTATGTGCCAACTCCCAGCCCCGCAGGTTCGCAGTCAAAGCGGGCCGGGCAGATAAAGCACTTGCCGGATTGACAGAGGCGGCGACGGCCGGTACGCTGGTCGAAGGGTGAATAGAGTCATGTGTTTTCGGGTGAGATTCCTCGGTCTTTTCGCAGGTGTTCTTCTGAGTTCGCTCCCGGCTTGGCCGCAGGACGCGCGCGGCAGTATTACCGGCCAGGTCAGCGACCCGCAGCGGGCTTTGATCCCCGGGGCCACGGTGGTGGTCACAAATGTGGAAACCAACTCCGCGAGCCGGACGCATACCAACGCCACCGGCTACTTCGAAGTCAACCTGCTCAATCCCGGCCTGTACACCGTGACGGTGGAGTCGGCGGGCTTCAAGAAGTCCGTGCGCTCGGGGCTGGAACTGAGCGTCGCCGGGCGGCTGAACGTCGAGGTGCAGCTCGAGGTGGGCGGCGTGGCGGAGACCGTCGAGGTAACGGCGGCGGCGCCGCTGCTGGACACCACCACCGCGTCGGGCGGACGCGTCATCGACAACCGGCAGATCATGCAGCTTCCGTTCTCGGACCTCAACCCGTTCGCGCTGTCGGCGCTGGCGCCGGGCATGCAGTGGACCGGACAGCCGGAATACCGCCGGCCGTTCGACAACGCCGGCACGTCGTCGTTCAACACCATGGGCGGCATCGGCCAGAACGAGTACACCATCGACGGCGCGCCGGTCACCGGCACCGGCCGGCGTGTGGGCTTCGTGCCGCCCTCGGACGCGGTGGAGGAGTTTAAGCTGGAGACCACCACCTTCGACGCGTCCTACGGGCACACCTCCGGCGCGACCATCAATGTTTCGACCAAGGGGGGAACGAACACTTACCACGGCACGCTGTACGACCAGCACTGGCAGCAGCGCTGGAACGCCACGCCGCATTTCACCCGCCTGGCTTTCGAAGACCAGGTGCGCCGCGGGACGCGCTCGGCGGATTCCCAGAAGCAGGCGCCGGGCCGTTCGAACAACTTCGGCGGGACCTTCGGCGGGCCAGTGCGCCTCCCCAAGATCTACGACGGCAAGGACAAACTCTTCTTCTTCGCGAGCTACAACGGCATCTACCAGAAGAAGGCCGAGACCACCAGCTCGATCAATCGCACGGTGCCCAAGATGGCCTGGCGCGAGGGCGATTTCTCCGATCTGCTGGCGGTGGACGCGGTGAAGTACCAGATCTACGACCCGCGCTCGGCGCGCACCCAGGGCGACCGCATTGTGCGCACGCCCTTTCCCGGCAACAAGGGCATCCCCATCTTCAACCCCGCTTATAAGGCTTACGTGCCGTTCTACCCCGCGCCCAACAACGTTCCTGGGCTGGTGTCGCCGGAAGGCAACAACAACTACTACGCGCTGGCCATGCCCAAGGACGAGCGCTTCAACTCGCTGGTGAACCGCATCGACTACAACTTGAGCGAGCGGCACCGCGTCTTCGGACGCTGGTACTGGAATCACCGCCTGGCCGACGAGTACGACTGGACCTACGAGACCAAGCGCGGTCTGCACACCAATGGCCTGACGCGCATCAACAAGGGCGGCGGCGGCAACTGGGTGTGGACTTTGAGCAGTTCCACCGTGCTGGATCTGGGCGTCAGCTACACGCGCTTCAACGAAGGGTCCGCGCGCCCGGTGCAAATTGGCTTCAAGCCCTCCGATGTCGGGCTGCCCAAGTATCTCGACGACAAGGCCGGCGACCTGCACACGCTGCCCACCATGACCATCGAGGGCGTGGAGACTGTGGGCCAGGGCTATCCCAGCATAGACAGCCGCGGAACCACCGGCGAGCTGAAGCTGCAAATGAGCACCCTGCGCGGCAATCATTCGCTGAAGTACGGCTGGCAGGAGCGGCGCTACTGGTTTACCAGTTCGGGTTACGGCAGCACGTCGGGGAGCTTCACATTCTCGAACTCCTACATGCGGCCGGCGGACAACACCAACACCTCGTCGAGCCTGGGCCTGGCGTGGGCTTCGTTCATGATGGGCCTGCCTTCGGGCATCAGCATCGCCACCAACGATTCCGCGCTGTGGTCCACCCGCTTCCGCTCGCTGTATGTGCAGGACGACTGGCGAGTATCGCGCAAGCTGCGCCTGAACCTGGGTCTGCGCTACGAGCGCGAGGGCGGCATCACGGAGCGTTTCAACCGCGGCATGAGCGGCGGCTTTCTGTGGGACTACCGGCCGTTGTTCGCCGACGCCGTGGAAGCGGCGTATGCGAAAAACCCCATTCCGGAGATGCCGGCTTCGCAGTTCAAGCTCCTGGGCGGCACCGAGTTCCTGGGCGCGCGCAGCCGCACCTTCACCGACGGCACGCATCACTGGCTGCCGCGCGCGGGCCTGGTCTACGAGTTGAATCCGAAGACCATCCTGCGCGGCGGCTACGGCTGGTACTACGACACCTACAACGTGAACAACGACCGGCCGAGCCAGGACGGCTTCAGCCGCAGCACCGGCACCACGCTGACCAACGACCGGGCCCTGAGCTTCTGCTGCGACGTGGGAGCGATTGCGGGCCTGTCCGCGCAGAAGAATCCCATGCTCAATCCGTTCCCGATGCGCTCCGACGGCACACGCTTCGACGCGCCCTACGGCAATTCGCTGGGCGCGATGATGCGCCAGGGGCGCGGCTGGGATTTCCGCCCGCGCGACTTTTCGCCCGCGCGCCAGCAGCGCTGGAGGATCGGCGTGCAGCGCGAGATCCGCCCCAACCTGATGGTCGAGGCGTCCTACAACGGCTCCTACTCCAACTACTGGGTCTCGCGGAACCTCAGCCCGCTGCCGGAGAAGTACTGGAATGCCGGCAACTCCCGCAACCAGGCGCTGGCCGACGACCTGGCAAAGCCCTACCCGAACCCGTTCAACATTGCCAACTTCCCCGGCTTGCAGCAGACCAATCCGCTGGTGTACCGGTTCCTGAGCACGCAGGGTTTCTTCACCGGGTCGACGCGCTCGAAGAACAGCTTCCTGCGCGCCTATCCCAATCTGAACGGGCTCACCGGCGCGCTGCCGGGCCAAAGCGCCGGAGACAACCAGGGCCGCACGGTCTACCGCGACCTCCAGGTGCAGGTGGAGCGGCGCTTCTCGCGTGGGTTCCAGACGGCGGTGTCCTACACCTGGGGCAACACGCGCACACGCGACTCGTATCTCAACGAATTCGATCTGAACATGTACGACCGCGTCGACAACGACACCCGTCCGCACCGCCTGGTGTGGAGCAGCATTGTGGAACTGCCCTTCGGCAAGGGGCGCAGATGGGTGACAGACAACCCCATCCAGCACGCGATCGGCGGGTGGCAGTTGAGCTGGATCTACCAGATCCAGAGCGGCTCCATCGTGGGCTGGGGCAATCGCTTCTTCTACGGAGACGTGAACAAGCTGGACTCGATGTTCAAGCACGGCGAGGTGAACGGCAAGGACATCCACGTGTGGTTCGATCCGGCCATCTCCTGGCAGTCGAACGCCGCCGTGCCGGCCGATTTCACCGGCTTCGAGGGACGCTCGGCCATGCAGCCGGCCAGCTATCAGCGGCGCATCTTCCCCACCCAGTTCGGCCTGCGCGAGGACGGCATCCGCAACTGGGACGTGAAGATCCTGCGCAAGTTCCGCGTCACCGAGAGGCTCGCCACGATCTTCTCGGTGGATGCGCTGAACGCCACCAACCACACCAACTTCCAGGGGCCGAACACCGACCCCACCAGCCGCAACTTCGGCCGCATCACCACCCAGCGCGGCGTGAGCCGGCAGATCCAGTTCAACCTGCGCATGGAGTTCTGAGACCCGGGCATAAACCTGTGCAGGGACCCGGCTGACCCTGCCCGGCGTGAGACGTCCCGCGCCAACGGCTTTCGAAAACCCGGGCAGGTCAGGGGGGGGCCGATTGCATGCGGGCGGCGTCGTACACCTCGAGGCAGACGAACAGGTTCTGGTCTTTGCGGAGGACCTTGGTGGTGCTGGCGCTAACCTGACTTTCGCACTTCGCGGGTTTTGCGAGGGCTAAGTCTTGCAGAATCAGTGAGGGCTGCCCCAAGGTCTTCACCACAGGGAAGGCTGGGCCGAGACCTGTTTCGGAGTGAGCGGAGGGACCTGCGACGCCTTGA
>JACQZT010000375.1 GCA_016213755.1 Acidobacteriota bacterium
ATCATCCGGATGACCGGCGCGGCCAAGTCCGGCCATCCTGGCGGATCGCTCTCCGCGGTGGAAACGCTGGTTACGCTCTATTTCGACGTCATGAACCACGACCCGGCCCGCCCGGCCTGGGCGGGCCGCGATCGCTTCATTCTTTCCAAGGGCCACGCGGCTCCGGTGCTTTACGCCGTCATGGCCGAGTGCGGCTACGCCGACACCCCCGTCGGCCAGCTCAACACCCTGCGCAAGCTTGGCTCGGTGTATCAGGGCCACCCCGACAAGCGCTTCATTCCCTCGCTGGAAGCCTCCACCGGATCGCTCGGGCAAGGGCTTTCGGTGGCCCTGGGCATGGGCCTGGCGGCGCGGCTCGACGGCCAGCCCTGGCGCACCTACGTGATGCTGGGCGACGGCGAAATCCAGGAAGGCCAGATCTGGGAAGCGGCCATGTTTGGCGCGTTCCACAAGGTGGACAACGTGGCCGCCATCGTCGACTACAACAAGATCCAACTCGATGGTTTCGTGAAGGACATCATGGAACTCGAGCCGCTGGCGGCCAAATGGAAGGCTTTCGGCTGGCACGTCATTGAGGTGGACGGCCACGACATCGCGGCTCTCCAGAACGCCTTCGCCGGGGCCGCGGCAACCAAGGGTCGGCCCACGGTCCTCATCGCCCACACCGTCAAGGGCAAGGGCGTTTCGTTCATGGAGAACAATCCCAAGTTCCACGGTGTGGCCCCCACGCCCGCCGAAGTGGAACAGGCGCTGAAGGAGCTTGCGTAATGGCGGAGAAAACCAGATTCGAACTCAAACTCGGACCGGCCACGCGCGAGGCGTTCGGCCGGACGCTGGTGGAACTCGGACGCGAGAACAAGGACGTGGTGGTGGTGGACGCGGACCTGTCGAAGTCCACCATGACCTACGGCTTCTCCCAGGCGTTCCCGGAGCGGTTCTTCACCTGCGGCATCGCGGAAGCGAACATGGTGGCGCTGGCCGCGGGCCTGGCCTCGGCGGGCAAGATCCCCTTCGCCTCGAGCTTTTCGGCTTTCCTGCTCACCAAGGGCTTCGAGCAACTGCGGGTCACGGTGGCCTACCCCAGCGTGAACGTGAAGCTGGTGGGCACACATAGCGGCATCTCGATCGGCGAGGACGGCCCCTCGCAGATGAGCGTCGAGGACCTGGCCCTGGCCTGCGCGCTGCCCGGCTTCACCGTGATCGCTCCGGCCGACGACGCCGCCACTTGCGCCCTGGTGCGTGCCGCGGCGGCGCTGGCGGGCCCGGTTTTCGTGCGCACCGGACGCGTCAAAGTACCCATAGTCTATACGGCCGGCCAGCAGTTTGAGATCGGCAAGGCGATCGAGTTGCTGGACGGCTCCGACGTCACGCTCATGGCGCACGGACTGATGGTGGCCGAATCCATCCGCGCGGCCGAGACCCTGGAAGCGGAGGGCATCTCGGCGCGCGTGGTGGACATGCACACCATCAAGCCGCTGGACCGCGCGGCCATCCGCCGCGCCGCGGCTGAAACCGGCGCCATCGTGGTTTCCGAAGAGCACCTGGCCGACGCCGGCCTGGGCGTGCGCGTGGCGCAAGCCACGGCCGAACTTCATCCCTGCGTGATGGAGTTCGTGGGCGTTCAGAACACCTACGCCGAATCCGGCACGCCGGAAGGCCTGCTGGACAAGTACGGCCTGGTGGCGCGCGAAGTCGTCGCGGCGGCGCGCCGCGCTCTGGCGCGCAAGAAGTAAACGAGCCCGGAATGCGCGAACCGGGCCCAGCGCGGCGTTCCTTGCGGGAGTTGCTGCTCCTGTGCTACCGGGAACGCGACGCCGAGCGGCTGCGCGTCTCCCGCCTGCTGCACGACGAGATCGGCCAGGTTCTGAGCGCCGTGGGACTGCACCTGGACGTGCTGCGCCAGGAGGTTCGGGACCGCGCACCCGAAATCGTCGGCCGCACCGCCGAGATCCAATCCATCCTGGAAGGCGCAGTGCGGCAGGTTCGCCGTCTGAGCTACGAACTCCGCCCGGAACCGGTGGAGCGCGCCGGGTTGGGCGTTGCGCTGCGCCAACTGGCGGACCGCTATCGGCCGTCGTTCGCGGGCCGGCTGAGCGTCGCCTGCCCGAATCCGGCGCCGCTTCCGCCGGCCGTCGCGCTGGCCTTCTTCCGCATCGCCGAACAGGCCCTGGATAACGCGGTGCGGCATTCGGGCGCGGCGCGCATCGGCTTGCGACTGCGAACGGGGAAGCGGCGCACGTCTCTGGAAATCCGCGACAACGGGTCTGGCTTCGATGTCGCGCGCACCCGCCGTCGGGTGCGAGGCTTGGGACTTCTGCTGATGGCAAGCTACGCCGACGACGCAGGCCTGGACTTCACCCTGACAAGCCTCCCTAAAAGGACTACAATAGTCTGGGTCGTTTATCGAGCCGGCGCAAGACCGGCGGAGTCGGATAACGGGGGAGGGGACAAGCTGTAAGCAAGCATGCCATTCGACATTCTGCTGGTCGATGACCACAAGATCATGCGGGATGGCATCAAGGCCATCCTTCGGCAGAGCGAGGAGTTCCGCGTCGCGGGCGAGGCGGAAAACGGAGCCGAGGCCGTGCAGCTTTGCCGGCGCACGCAGCCCGATATCGTCCTGATGGACATCGGACTGCCCGGCATGAGCGGCATCGACGCCACCAGCGAGATCCTTCGCCACTGCCCCGAGGCGCGCATCATCATCCTGTCGATGTACGACGACGAGCATTCCGTGGTCGGAGCGATCCGTTCCGGCGCCCGGGCCTTCGTGCTGAAAAAGGCCTCCGACAACGACCTGCTCGACGCGCTGCGCACGGTGGCCAAAGGCGGCTCCTATCTCAGCCCGCAAGTGTCCGACAAGCTGTTGGCGCGCATACAGCGCGGAGATCTGGAATCCAGCCGCCTGCCGACGGCCCTGGACGGGCTCTCGCCGCGCGAACTCCAGGTCCTGCGCCTGGTGGCCGAGGGCAAGACCAGCAAGGACATCGCGACCATGCTGGATCTGGGCTTGCAGACCGTCCGCAGCTATCGCAAGACGATGATGAAGAAGCTCAACGTCAACAACGTCGCCAGCCTGACCCAGCTCGCGCTGGCCTCTGGCGTGACCCGTGCGAGCCTTCCCGAACTGAAAGAACACTGAGAGAATTTCCGCTCTCCGCCTACCACCTCTACGAGTAAGCGCCATGCGAGTGCGTCTGGTGATCGGGCGGCGCACGGCCGCCCCGCGAGGTGTGCCATTTGTTTCTCCGCTGCCGGCGCTCGTGCCCGCGGCGGTGCTGCTGGCGGGCTTCGCGGAGACGGAACTGGTCCGTGTTTTCGCGGACGGCTGGAGCCGGGCGGTCGCCGATTGCCGCCCGGAACTGCTGGCTGCCCCGGTGCCCGAACTGCGCCGCATCGCGGCGCGCATGTCGGCTGGCCGCGTGGCGCTCCCGTCCCTGGATCGCGCGATCGTGGCCTTCACCGGAGCCGGCGACGCCTGCCTGAGCGACAGCGACCGCGACTTCTTCTGGCACGTCTTTCAGGTCCCGCTGTTTGAGCAACTGCTGGCACCGGCGGGAAAGCTGCTGGCCGCCGAGTGCGACGCGCACCAGGGTCTGCACCTGCTCGCGCACGCCCCGTTTCCGGGCCGGATCGAACACGCGCTCTGCCCCTGCGGCCGCCCTGGCCCCCGCCTGTTCCCGCTCCGCCGGCCGGCCGCGGGATGCTATCATGAGGGCAAATTCCACGCTGCGAACGTGGCGGAATTGGCAGACGCACCAGACTTAGGATCTGGCTCCCGAAAGGGAATGGGGGTTCAACTCCCCCCGTTCGCACCAGAGTTTTCCATTCACTCGCCGGGGCCGGCTACTGTGTCGCGGTGATGCCGCCGTCCAGGTACAGCGTGTGGCCGGTGATGAAGTCCGAGGCGGGCGAGGCCAGGAAAAGCACCGCGCTCATCACGTCGCCGGGCTCCGCGATGCGGCCCAGCGGAATG
>JACQZT010000376.1 GCA_016213755.1 Acidobacteriota bacterium
GGTGTTTGAGTGTACTGTCCCCGGTTTGGTACAAGGGAGGGGGAAGGATGGCTTCATGGGTATCACGACAGCATCTCCGCGCCGGGAGTTTCTCATGGCGGGCGGATGCGCGGCACTTACGAGTTCGATGCGGGGCGCCAACGACAAGCTCACCATTGCGCACATTGGCACGGGCACGATGGGGCGCGGCAACATCGGCTATGCCGCCAAGAGCGGTTTCCAGATCACGGCTTTGTGCGACGTGTATCAGCCCAACCTGGAGCGGGCCCAGGCCCTGGCGCGCAAGCTGGGGCAGGAACCGCGGCTGGTGAAGGACTTCCGCGAGATCATCGCCGACAAGTCCATCGACGTGGTGTGCATCTCCACGCCCGACCACTGGCACGCCTACATGACCATCGAAGCCTGCAAGGCGGGCAAGGACGTGTACGTGGAAAAGCCTTCCTGCGTATACGTCGAAGAGGGCCTCAAAATGGTCGAGGCGGCGCGCAAGTACAAGCGCGTGGTGCAAGGCGGCACCATGCAGCGTTCGGGTTACTTCTTCAAGAAGGCCGTCGAGATCGTCAAGAGCGGAGACCTGGGCGAGGTCACCTTCTGCCGCACCTGGCAGGCCGGCATGACCAAGAAGGACGGCTACGGCTTTCCGGGCGAGACCCAGCCGCCGGCGGGCCTGGATTGGGACCTGTGGCTGGGCCCGGCGCCCAAGCGCGCCTTCAACATCAACCGCTGGGGAATCGTGGACGGCCGCTGGTCCACGTTCCGCTACTTCTGGGATTACGCCGGCGGCGCGATGACCGACTGGAACGTCCACCTGCTCGACATCGTGCAATACGCCTACGACGAGGTCGTGCCGCTCAAGTACTCCGCCCTGGGCTCGAAGTTCTACGTCAACGACGACACCGAAACGCCCGACACGCTGGTGGCCACCTACCACTATCCGAAGTTCCTCTGCATGTACGAGAGCCGCACCGCCGCGCCGGAGCCGATGTTCGGCGAAGGCTACGGCACCGCGTTTTTGGGAACCAAAGGAACCCTGGTGGTGAACCGCGGCGGCTACAAAATCGTCCCGGCGGGTAAGTCCGCGTTGCAGCCTTTCGAAGACCACGACAAGGCCAAGGGCGTGATGAACGAACTGCACTGGGAGAACTTCGTCGAGTGCGTCAAGACCCGCCAGCGGCCTATCGCCGAAATCGAGACCACGGTGCGCACCACCATTGCCTGCCTGCTCTCCAACATCGCCCTGCGCGCGGACATGACCCTCGACTGGGACGACAACGCCAAGACCGTCAAGCAGGAAGCCGCGCGCAAGCACCTCAAGGCGCAGTACCGCAAACCGTGGAAGCTGGAAGTGTAGGGCCGGTCACCGGCGAGGCACTGCGACTGGCGCGCATCGTCTGGGACTATCACCAATTGAAGCAGGAACCGGCGCCCGCCGATGTCATCGTCGCGCTGGGCACCCACGACCTGCGCGTGGCCGAGTTCGCGGCCCAACTTTACCTGGCCAGGTACGGACCAACCCTGGTCTGCACTGGCGGAGTGGCGCACGAGGGTGACCTGCTGGCCACGCCGTGGGAAAAGACCGAAGCCGAGATGTACGCCGAAGTTGCCGTGCGCCTCGGGGTCCCGCGCGAAAGGATTCTGCTCGAAACGCGGGCCTCGAACACGGCCGAGAACCTGCGCTTCACGCGCGCGCTGCTCGCCGGGCGCGGCATTCGGCCGCGCAACATCCTCATCGCCGTGAAACCCTTCATGCAGCGGCGCGTGTGGGCCACGCTGGCGGTGGAGTGGCCCGGCATGCCGGCCACGCTGGCATCTCCCCGCCTGACGCTGGAGGAGTACTTCACCCCCGAGCTGCCGCCCGAGAAAATCGTCAACATCCTGCTGGGCGATTTGCAGCGCCTGTGGGTGTACGCGCGCAAGGGCTGGTCGGCGCCGCAGCAGTTTCCGGCCGAGGTTCTGGATGCTTATCAGCGGCTGGTCGAACTGGGCTTCACCAAGCACCTGATCTCGGCGTGATACTGCTGGAGCGATTTGACCGAGCCCGCGCGGGACTTGCGGCAGGCCGCGATTCCCTTGGCGGCGGCCAGAGCGCCGGTCAGCGTGGTGATGTAAGGGATCTTCAGAACTCCTGATCTCGTCCAGTGATTCCGCGTGCGGCGTGGAAATTGGATTGACCCCGGATTGCGCTTGCCTGACGAGCGGCGAGGGCGTAAAACTGGGACATGCCGCAGTTGCAGTTGCCGATCTTCCCGGCGGGTA
>JACQZT010000049.1 GCA_016213755.1 Acidobacteriota bacterium
CTGCTTGATGGTCACGCTGAAGCAGCGGCTGCAGGAGCATGCGCCAGGGCTGAGCCCGCGAGCGGTGCTGGACAAACTGGCAGCGATTCAGATGTTGGACGTGTGGTTCCCCACCACGGACGGGCGGTGGCTGGTGATGCCGCGCTACACCGAACCGGAAGCTGAACAGAAGCTGCTGCTGCACAAACTCAAGTTGCATCTGCCCGCGCAGCCGCCGCCGAGGATCAAAGCGGCGGCGCAGTCCGAGGAGGCGATCCCGATGGCGCTGTAGTGCAGACCTAGGGGTGCCCGTGTTGAAAACAAAGAACAATGTGCTCGCAACTGCGAAAGTTAGGTTAAGGTGCACCTGGCGAGTTCGCCACTGAGGACCTCCCCAAATGGACTACCAGGGCAACATGGTGCAGGTGACCGATCCGGCCGGGCGCTGGAAGAAGAACTACTACGACGTGTTCGGCAACCCGGCGCAGGTGGTGGAACCGGGAGAGGTGACCACCTCTTACGCCTGCAACAGTTGCGACCAGCTCTCGCGCGTGGAAATGCCGCGCCACACGTCGAGAGAAGCTGGCGTGCCGGTGCGCCCGGAAAAATGGCAGCCCCCGCCCGGCTCGCGTCGCTCAATCCGGCGCCGCGATTTTGAAAACTTGACAGCTCCTCAGGGAGCGGTTGAGATTCTATGGTGTGTCGTAGCCCTTCAGTCGGCGAATCCAGATGTTGCGGTAGCGCACGGCGCGGTTGTGGTCCTGGAGGCTCAGCGGTTCCTCGGCTGCGTGCGGGGCGTAGGTGGCCACGCGGCGGTGAATCGCGCGCCCCAGGATCTCCTTGCGGTGCTGCACCAGCACGCCGTTGTGGATCACGGTGACGAAAGCCGGCTTGGTGAGTTTGTCACCCTCGAACTTGGGCGCTTCGAAGAAGATGTCGTAGACGTTCCATTCGCCCTCGGGCCGCGAGGCGTTCACCAGCGGCGGCCATTGGCCGTAGATGGAGGCCGCCTGGCCGTCGGCGTAGGTCACGTTCTCGAACGATTCGAGCACCTGGATCTCGTAGCGCATCATGAGTTCCACGCCGCTGTTGCCGCGTCCCTGTCCCGCGCCCTCGGTGCCCTTGGGGATCTGCCACTCGACGTGCAACTGGCAGTCGCCGAACTTCTCCTTGGTCACCAGCCGGCCTGTGCGCGGCACGATTTCCATGTAGCCGTTTTCGACCTTCCATTTCGGCTCCTGCACCTGGCCGCCGCGCACCATGGCGATCCACTTGGACAGGTTCTTGCCGTCGAACAGCACGGTGGCGTCCGACGGCGGAGCCTCATTGAGCACGGGCAGGCCGGGGGTCACCTTGGGCGGACGCGGGCGCGCCGCGTCGTGGACCTTCCACGGCTGGCCGGGGATTTGCGGCGTGTCGGTGTAGCCGCGTTTGTCGTCGCCGATGTCCTTGGCCGGCGGCTGGGCCGCCAGACCGGCGGCCAAAGCGAGGAGGGTCAGAGTTTTCATAGGAGAAACTGTCATCATAGCGCGTTCCGGAAACGGCGCAGGATTTCGAGGGTCCGCTCGATCGGCAGCGCCTCGACGGTTCGCCCGTTGCCGGTCATGGTGGTGGCGCGGAACAGGGAATTCAGCACCGCCTCCTCCGTGGCTTCAATCGCGGCCAGGAACAGCGGAGACATGGCATCGTTCGCCACCGGCCGGCCTTCGCGCGCGGTGGAGAAGGCGATGGCGTAGTCGCCGCTGCCGTTGCTGAAGGCGGACCCCGTGCGCGCCAAGCCCGCCATCGAGCGCGCGGCCAGGCGGTGCAGGTTGCGGTGGTCCAGCGGGGCATCGGTGGCCACTACGACGATCACCGAGCCATCGGCCGGCGCCGGCGGCTGGCGCAGCAATTCGCCCACCGGCACGCCCGCCATCCGCAATTGGCCGCCGAAGTTGGTCTGCACCAGGACGCCTACGGTGAAGCCGCCGGCGCGCCGCGAGCTGGAGCCGATGCCGCCCTTGTAGCCGTAACAGATGGTCCCCGTGCCCGCACCCACGGCGCCTTCCTCCACCGGCCCGCCGCGCGCGTCCTGGATGGCCGCGAAAACGTGCTCGTGCGTGACATGCCGGCCACGGATGTCGTTCAACTGGCCGTCGTTGGTTTCGCCCACCAGGGGGTTGACGGAGCGCGTGTCCTCGTTCCCTTTGAGCGCCAGCATGTAGTCGATCAAGGCGTCCGCCACGCGCGGCACGTTGAGCGTCGAAGTCAGCAGGATGGGGGTTTCGATTTCGCCCAGCTCGTTGACCTGCGTCGAGCCGGCCAGCTTGCCGAAAGCGTTGCCGATGAACACCGCGCCCGAAACCTTGTCGCGGAACAAGTTGCCGGAGTGAGGGAGCACCGCGGTGACTCCGGTGCGGACGTTGTCGCCGCGGATCACGGTAGTGTGGCCCACCCGCACCCCGGCCACGTCGGTGATGGCGTTCAGCGGGCCGGCGGGCAGCACACCCGCCACCACGCCCGCTTCACGGGCTCGCGGGCGCGGCCCGGCGCCCAGCGCGGAGAAGGCGCATAAGAACAGGCAGGTTGTTCGCACGCCTCTACCTCTGGCCCCAGTTCCATTCCAGGTCGGCGAGGCCGCCGTCGCGCACCAGGACGTCGTCTTCCTGTTTGGGGAGGCCTTCCTTGGTCACGCCGATCCGGTACTTGCCCGCGGGGAGCGAGAAAATCGCCGGCGTCTTTTCGGGGCGCGCTTCGCCATTGACGTAAATGCTGGCGCCGGGCGGGGAAGTGCGCACGCTGAGGCGGCCCATCATGCGCTCCATGGTCAGGCTCATGGTGGCTTCCTGCGGCAGGGTGAAGATCTTGGGTGTGCGGCGGTAGCCGTCCAGCGAGGCGACCATGGTGTGACGTCCTGGCGGCAGCGTCAGATTGCACGGCGTGGCGCAGGTGAGCGAGGAGTCGTTATCGATCACCACGGTGGCGCCGGGAGGGCTCGAGAAGACCTGCACTCCGCCGGCCGCGGGCTTGGGCGGAGGCAAAGGCGCCGGCCTTTCGCTTGGTGGCGGAGCCGGAGTCGGGCGGGGGGGCGGCTCCTGCACCTGCGGCGCGGCCGCCAGCGGAGGCGGCTGTGCCGGCTGCGTCACCACGGCGACTTCCTTCTCCGCGACGGGCGCGCCTCGCGAGCCGAAGTACTTGACGCCCAGGAAAGCGCCGATGGCGATCACTCCCACTGTGGCCGCGAAAGCGAGGATCTTGCGGCCCTGGATCTGCCCGGGCTGGGCGTCCACCGCCTCTTCGCGCTGCCGGCGGCGCGCCACGGGCGAGGGCTCCGGCGGAGGAACGGCGGGCGGGGGTGGCGGGAGCGGCGGCGCCTGGGGCAGGGGAATCGGCCTGGGCGGCGGCGCCAGCGTGACCGGTTCGAATCTGGGAATGGATACCGAGCCGGGATCGGTGGCCGCCACGGTGGGCATGTTCTGGCTCAAGCCCCGCGGCATGGGCTGCCAGTCGGGATTCCGGCGGCAGGCCTGCTCCAGCGCGTCGATAAACGCCGCACAGGCGGGGTAGCGCTCGTCCGGGCTCTTGGACAGCGCCTTGCGCAGCACGGTTTCGACGTCGTCCGACAGCGTGGGGTTCAGTCGCTGCGGCGCCACCGGCTCTTCGCGAACGATTTTGTACAGCAGCGTCGGCAGGTAGTCGGCCACGAAGGGCTTTTCGCCGGTGAGCAGTTCGAAGGCGATGACGGCCAGGGCGAACTGATCGGCGCGGCCGTCCACCGGCACGCCCTGCACCTGTTCGGGCGACATGTAGCTGGGCGTGCCCATCATGGCGCCGGCCTGGGTCATCTGCTGGGAGAGGATTTTGGCCACGCCGAAGTCGGTGACTTTGGCCGAGCCGTCCTCGTGGATCATGATGTTGGCGGGCTTGATGTCGCGATGGACGATGCCCTTCTTGTGGGCGTAATCCAGAGCCGCGGCGGTCTGGCGGAAAATGCTCAGTATGGCGTCGCGATCCGGCGGCGTGTCCGACAACAGGACCTTTTCGAGCGGCGGTCCGTTGACGAACTCCATGAAAATGAACGCCATCTCGCCTTCCTGCGCGATGTCGTAGATAGTGACAATCCCCGGATGCGACAGGATTCCGGCCGACTGCGCCTCGCGGATCAGCCTCTCGCGCAGGCGCTCTCTTTCGCTGGGATCGGTAAGATCCGACAGCCGGATGGTCTTGATGGCCACCGTCCGGCCGATGGCCGGATCCTGGGCGCGATAGACCACCCCCATCGCGCCGCGCCCCAGTTCGCCGACGACCTGATATCGCCCGATCTGCTGCATGTTTGTGATTGCCATTGTATCGCAGAGCGGACCGCGGTCAGCGCACGCGCCGGAGCCACCCGCCCGGATTGAAGGTCATTCCGAACTTCTCCCGCGTGCGGTCGCGCTCGAAGCTGGGGTTCGCGCGCAGGAACGCCTCCACCGCTTCGTAAGGCCCGGGGCCGAACTTGGGCAGAATGGGGTGGCCGTTGAAATGCGTGTCCTCGACGATCAGGTAGCTGCCGGGAGTCACCAGTTCGCTGTACAGCTTCAGTTCCTCGGCCACGTGCGCGCCGCGGTGGTCGCTGTCCAGCGTCACCATGACCTTCTCGCCGGGGGCGATGGCGGCGCGCAGGCGGCGCAGGATTTCGGGCGAGGTTGAGGAGCCGAGAAAAAACATGACGCGGTCGTGTTTGGGCTTGTTGGGGTAGTCCTCGATGTCCACCGTCAGTACCCTTCCGTGCCGCATGAAGTCCATCAACGAGGCGTAATAGAAGGAGCTTCCGCCCTTGTACGTGCCGGTTTCCACCATCACGTCGGGCCGCACTTCGTGGATCAGTTCCTGAAAGACCCAGGTGTCCAGTGGACATTTCTGGGTGGGCACGCCGAGCCAGCGGGTGTTGTTGTAGGTGGTCTCTCCGTTGCGGTGGAACCAGAGGTGGTAATTCGCCACCACGCGCTCCGGTCGCTTGTGCCACCAGGATGCCGCCAGCGCGCCGGCGGCGGCCGCCAGAACGGCGGCAAGAAGGGTCTGGCCTCGGAACATGCTTCAAGCTAACACGGCTTGCGCCGGCGGGCGAAACAATGGTACAGAGCAACCATGACCACCAGACGCACCTTCCTTGCCGCCGGACTGGCCGGGCCGCTGGCGGCCGCCCAAGGCGGGGGTCTCACCCTCGGAGTGATGGACGGCGTTCTGCGGCAAAGCACGAAGCCCGAGGCGCTGGCCGTCGCCAAGAGCTTCGCCATGCCGGCCCTGCAGGTGACTCTCGGGCGGCCGGCGGCGGACGGACGGCTTCCGCTCGAAGATCCCGCGCTCCAGGCGCGCTATGTGGCCGAAGCGCGCCGGCAGGGTGTGGTCATCGATGCGACGTACCTCGACGTCCTGCATGTCAACTGCCTCAAGGACGACGAACTGGCGCGCACGTGGGTGCGCAAGGGCATCGAGATTACGCGCAAACTGAACGCGCGCATCCTGATGACGGTCTTCTTCGGCAAGTGCGCCCTGGGCAGCCGCCAGGAGATCGACGCCGCGGCCGATGCGTTCAAAGAGCTGGCGCGGGAGGCCGAGAAGGCGGATGTCGTGCTGGGTTTCGAGAACCTGCTCACCGCCGAGGATAATGCCCGCGCCATGGACCGCGTCGGCTCGCGCGCGTTCAAAATTTACTACGACGCCGGCAATGCCACCAACATGGTGGGAGTGGACGCGATAAAGGAGATCCGCTGGCTGGGCCGCGACCGCATCTGCCAGTTCCATTTCAAGGATCAGGGCTATCTGGGCGAGGGCAAGGTGGATTACCCGGCCGTCCTGCGGGCCATCTCGGACATCGGGTTCCGCGGGTATGCGAACCTCGAGACTTCGGCGCCGTCGGGGAACTGGGAAAGCGACCTGAAGCGCAATATCGCTTATCTGAACGGCTTGATGAAATGAGGCGCATCTACACGCGCGGCGGCGACCAAGGCCAGACCAGCCTGGCCGGCGGCCGGCGGCTGCCGAAGGACTCCCCGCGCATCGACTGTTACGGGACCGTCGACGAGCTGAACGCCTGCATCGGCCTGGCGCGCGAGACGGCGGCGGGATTGGAACCGCTGGCGGCCATCCTGCTGCGGGTGCAGCACGAACTGTTCAACCTGGGCGCCAGCCTGGCGACGCTCGCCGAGGACACCAAGCCGGGGCAGCCCTGCGTGACCGAAGCGCATGTGGCTCAGCTCGAACGCGAAATCGACGCCCTGAGCGAGCAGCTTCCCCCGCTCGACTCGTTCGTGCTGCCGGGCGGCTCGCGGCTGAACGCCGAACTGCACCTGTGCCGCACGGTCTGCCGCCGCGCCGAGCGCCTGGCGGTAACCCTGGGCGCCGCGGACGCGATCCGCTACCTGAACCGCCTGAGCGACGCCCTCTTCGTCTTCGCCCGCTGGGCAAACCTCCGCCTCAACGCCCCCGAAACCCCCTGGCAAATTCGGTGACAGGCTACTCTTTCCCCAATTTGGATTGGCGACGGACAGTGCATAGTGTAACGGGTCACGATCTTTCCCCCCAAGATTCTCACACTTTTTCCCGTCCAGTTTTCGCAGTTTGGCGGTGGTCATCCGCGTATCCCGGGCTGGCGGAGCGCCGGAGAATTTGGAGCGCCCTGCGGGCGGTCGTCGCGTTTGAATGCCCAAGGCCTCCGCTCGGAGACTTCACCATAGAAATGGGAGAAAGCGGCCCAAAGCAGAGAACCCTCCGGCGCCGATGAAGGGGCCGGAGGGTTCTGTTCAGCCGATTTCTCCGGAGCCAGCCCCGTCGCATCGGCCTTGGGCATCCGCTCGGGCGCGACCCCTCACGGAAGATCGATGGCGCGATCACTTCATAGCAACGCCTCGGTGGTGGCATCCAACA
>JACQZT010000050.1 GCA_016213755.1 Acidobacteriota bacterium
CACGCGCGGCGAGGACCGCGTGGGCGGCGGCAAGATGTCGGCCCAGACGCTCGACGAAAGCGTCTGGCTGATCCCCGTCGCGTGGGGCTACGCGCTGGTACGCGAGACGCTGGACGCCGAAGCGCGCGGGCATATTGAAAACGACCTGCTGATCCCCGCCGCCGACCTGATCCGCGAGCACCGCATGGGGATCCACAATATCCAGTGCTGGAAAAACAGCGCGGTGGGCGTAGTGGGGTTCGTCACCGGCCGCAAGGACCTCATCGCCGAGGCGATCGACGATCCAGACCGCGGCTTCCGCGCCCAGATCGCCAAGGGCGTCACCGACGACGGGCTGTGGTGGGAAGGTTCGGTGGGCTATCACCAGTACACTATGCAAGCGCTGTGGCCGCTGGCCGAAGCGGCCCGGCGGCAGGGGATCGAGCTGTTCAACGAACGCTACAGCCGGCTCTACGACGCCGTGCTGGCGCTCGCGTTCCCCAACGGAGACGCTCCCGGTTTCAACGACAACGCGGGCGGCAATGCGCTGCGCACGGCGAACCTGTACGAGCTGGCCTTCGCCCGTTGGAAGAAACCGGAATTCGGCCGGCTGGCGGCTCGCTCGAACCGCTCGGGATACGAGGCGTTGCTGTACGGCGCCGAGGATGTTCCCTCCGGGCCAATGATCCCCGAGAGCAGCGTTCTCATGAAGGCCGCCGGCTTCGCCATGTTGCGCGCCGGAGGCACGGCCGCCTCCCTGCGCTTCGGCGCCCACGGCGGCGGGCACGGGCACCCCGACAAGCTGAACCTGGTGACCTTTGGCGGCGGGCGCAACCTAGGCCTGGACCCTGGGTCGATTAACTACGGCGTTCCGTTGCACGCGCAGTGGTACAGGTCGACCATCGCGCACAACACCGTGGCGGTGGACCAGCGGCCGCAATCCAACGCCGACGGCGAACTGCTCGACTGGGTGCTGAAAGACGGCGCCACCACCATCGCCGGCGCCGCCAGCAAAGCTTATCCGGGTGTAAGCCTGAAGCGCACGGTGACCCTATCCGCCGGGCGCCTGGAGGACCGCTTCGAGTGCGCCTCCGACAGCGAGCATACCTACGACTGGGCCTTTCACGTTCCCGGCAAACTGACGTCCTCGCTGAAACTGGAGCCGAAGGAAGGGCCGCTGGGCCAGGAGAACGGCTACCAGCACATCACCCGGGTAGCGAGCGCCAAGGCCGATGGCGCCTGGTGGGTGCGCTGGGAAGGCGACGGCGCGGCCCTCACCTTGCGCTTCGAAGCCGCGCCCGGCACGGAAGTGTTCACGGGCCTCGGCCCGGGCCGCGACCCCCGCGACCAAGTCCCCGTTGTGGTAGTACGCCGCCACGCCGCCAAAACCACCTTCGCCGCCACCCACGAAATTCGGTGACGGGCTACTCAATCCCCATTCTTGGGAGGTTTAGGATGAAGTTCCATATCGTTCCTTTACTTCTGGCAGCCGCGATGCTGGCCGCTTCCTGCGCCTGGTCGCAGACCAGCACCGGGCAGGTCAGCGGCACGGTGCGCGACGCTTCGGGCGCTGTGATTCCGGGTGCGCCGGTGGTGCTGGTTGGCACGGCGACCAACGTCACCTCGAGAACCACGGCCAACGAGGCTGGCTTCTACATCTTCCCCGGCGTGGGTCCGGGCAGCTACAGCCTGTCGGTGGAAGCGGCGGGGATGCAGAAGTTCAAGGGAACCCTGACGGTGCAAACCCGCCAGAGCGTGGTGATCGATCCCGTGATGCGGCCCGCCGGCACGCAGACGCTGGTGGAGGTAAAAGACGTAACCCCCTTGGTGACCACGGACAATCCGACGGTCGCCGCGACGCTCACCCGTTCCTTTGTCGAGCAACTGCCCATCAACGGCCGCGGTATCACCAGCCTGTTGCAGACGCTGCCGGGCATCGAAGGCCAGCGTGCTTACGGAACGCGCCAGGGCGCCCAGGAGTACGTCTGGGACGGCTCGCAGGAAACGGATCGCCGGTGGGGTAATGCACCGGCGGTGGGTCTGGATGCCGTCGAGGAGTTCCGGGTGGAAGTTAATGCGGTTTCGGCCAGGTTCAGCCGCCCCACCAGCATCGTCATTTCCACCAAGAGCGGCGCCAACCGGATCCGCGGTTCCGCGTTCGAGACGGCGCGCAGCAGCGCGATCGGCGTCGCGCGCCGCCGGCAGGACACTTTCACCAAGGCGCCCTTTCTGAACCGTCACGAGTTCGGCGCCAGCGCCGGCGGGCCCGTGTACCTCCCCCGCCTGTACAACGGCAAAGACCGGACGTTCTGGTTCTCGGCTTACGAGGGCGCCCGCACGGCACAGGCCCCAACCTACCTGTATCGGGTGCCCACAACGGCCATGCGGAATGGCGACTTCAGCAACCTGAGGGACTCGCAAGGCCGCTTGCTCACCCTGTACGACCCTTGGAGCACGGGAGCCAACTGGTCGCGGCAGCCTTTCGCCTACGGCGGCAAGCTGAACACGATCGACCCGGCCAGGATGAGCCCGACCGCCAAGTATCTTTTCGGCATTACCCGCGTCCCCACCACCAACGACGTCAACCCGCTGCTGGATTCCAACTGGTGGGGCAGCGTACCGACCAACAGCCGGAGCTATACCTTCACCAACCGGATCGATCACCGGATCGGCCAGAAGGACAACTTCTTCGTCCGCACTACCATCAGCGATTCGAATTCGCTGAACAATTGCGGCTCCAACTGCGGCGGCGGGCAGGTGATGCTGAACAATGTGTACGGCCGCGAGATCAACATCACCACCCACATGAGCTTCAGCGCCACCTGGATTCGCTCCGTCTCGCCGACGATGTTCAACGAGCTGCTGGTCAGCGCCAAGCGCCAGAACTGGTACGGCGGGAACAACAACCCCGAGAAGACGAACTTCATGGAACTGCTGGGCGTGCCCAACCCGTTCGGCGTGACCTCCGAAGCGGCGCCCCAGTTCACCAGCACGGGAATCAACGGATACGACTTCCGGGAAAACACATGGAAGCGGGGGATCTTCAACAACTTTGTCCTGGACGACAACGCGACAAGAATCGTAGGCAGGCACGAACTGCAGTTCGGAGGGCATATCCGCTACGACCAGTTGAGCATCCTGCCGGACCAGACGTGGGTCGAGGGCTACCACTATTTCGACACGGCGGCCACCACGCTCTACGATCCGAATTCGACGCCGACCAGCCCGCAGGGGACGCCGCAGACCGGACACAACCTGGGCAACATGTTCATTGGAAGCGCGCGTTACCAGAATTTGCTGAACCGGAAGTGGTTCTATTTCCGGGGCCGGGAGCACGCGGCGTACATCCAGGACAACTGGAAGGCGAGCTCGCGCCTGACGCTGAATCTCGGTCTGCGCTGGGAATACTGGCCGTTCTACAGCGAGAAGAACGGCATGCTGACGGGCTTCAACCCGGCCAACCACGCCCTGGTGCTCGGAGCGCCCATCGATAAATTCTACGCGCTCGGAAACTCCGCCCCGTCGCTGGTAACCAGGCTCCAGCAGCTCGGACTGCAGATACAGAGTTATCAGGACGCAGACCAGCCGGGCAACTTCGCCACCGCCGGTAAGCGGGACTTCGGACCGCGCGCGGGGTTTGCCTACCGGGCTGGCGACGGACGCAAGTCGTTTGTCATTCGCGGCGGCTATAGCGTGTCCTTCTTCCCGATTCCGCTGTTCACCTTCGTGG
>JACQZT010000378.1 GCA_016213755.1 Acidobacteriota bacterium
CAGCGAGGCGCCGGCATATGTCCCGTCTTTGCGCAGCGCGTAGAAGTTGATGTCGAACTTCGCCAGGCGCGCGCGGTCATTATCGAAGTTGCGCGCGATGCGCTTGAGCACGTCCACGCAGGCGTCTTTGGGCGTCATGCCGTGGCGCATGTTCTCGACGATGCTGTGCGCGCCCGCCACGCGGATGTTCTCCTCGCCGCGGCCGGTAGAGCCGGCGCCGCCAACGTCCTGATCCACATACAGACCCGCGCCGATGATGGGCGAATCGCCCACGCGGCCGGGGATCTTCCAGGCCAGCCCGCTGGTGGTGGTGACGCCGGACATCTCGCCCTTGGCGTTCAGTGCCAGGCAGTTGATGGTGCCGGTGGGCGGATGCACGGCCATTTCCCAGGCCCAGGCCAGCGTAGCTTCGCCGGCCTGGGGGAACCAGCGCCGCAGGTCGGAGGTCTTCTTGCCCGCCGGCGCGTCCAGCCCGTCGGTCCAGTTGTTGCCGCCCGTGTTGTCGCGCTGCGACCGTTTCCAGACCAGCCACGCCAGGCGCGATTTCTCGGTCAGCAGGTCCTCTTCCCTGAACCCGTACGCCTTGGCGAAGCGCAGCGCGCCCTCGCCGACCAGCATGATGTGATCGGTCTGCTCCATCACCAGCCGGGCCACCTTGGAGGGCGTCTTGATGTTGCGGATGGAGGCCACCGACCCGGCCCGGCGGGTGGGCCCGTGCATGACGCTGGCGTCCAGCTCCACCACTCCCTCCTCGTTGGGCAGGCCGCCGTATCCCACCGAGTTGTCTTCCGGATCCTCTTCCACGATGTTGACTCCGGCGACGACGGCGTCCAGGGTGTCTCCTCCGGACTTGACGATTTCCATGGCCCGGGCGCAGGCGCGCAGCCCGTTGGCGCTCGAGACGACGATGTTCTTCGGGGCGGCGGCCGGCGCGGCTTGCGCGCCGGCCAGCGCCCCGGTGGTCAGCATCCAATTTCTTCGCGTGATCATATGGGCTAAACTGGTTCGTCATGAGGAACGCGGGTATTGTTCTTCTCCTGACGCTTGCCACATTGTCGGCTGCCGCGCAGCGCAGACGCAACCCCCCGAAGCCTGCCGAAATTCAGGTGGTCGAGATTTTGGCGCGCCGGAGCGAGGGCCGCATCTCTCTGGACGGACGGGTGAAGAACGTGGGGGAACGCGCCGCCGCGGGCGTGGTGCTCATTTTCGATTTCATGGCGCCCGGCCGACTGGTGATCCTCACCCGGAAGGGCGGCTTGGAAGCCGATGTGCTCGAACCCGGCCAGGAGGCCGAATTCCACGCCTACGTGCCCGAAACGGCGCGGGTGGTGGAGGTCCGTTTGCAGGCCGAGGACGAAGGCGGGCGCGAGCTGAAGGTCAGCCGGGCCGGCCCGTACGCGATCGAATAGCGCCCGGACGAGCTTTTACACTTTTTTTACACCTCTTTCGCGACCCCCAGGCGGAAAACCCCTAGCATCGAGACTGGAGCGAAATCCATGCAGACCAATTCTACGCCCCCCGCCAGGTACCAGGACCAGCACCTGGGGTTCGATTTCGACAGTGGCGCAGTCTGGTTCGATTCCCAGCCCATGACCCTCACGCGCAAGGAGCAGGAACTGCTCGCCGCGCTGGTGCGCAACGAGGGCGAGATCGTGCCGCGCGAGGTGCTGCTGGATCAGGTCTGGGGGTACAGTCCGGAATGCCGCACGCGCACCCTGGATGTTCATATCCGCCGTCTGCGCAAGAAACTCGCCGGGTTGGGCGACCGTTACATCGAGACTATCTTCGGTGTCGGCTACCGCTTCCAGCGCTTCCGCGAACCGCGCTACGTGCCGGCGCCGTACCTGCCCGCGCTGGCGATGGCCTCGGCCTGATCCGCGGGCCCGCGCTATGCTGGGGCGATGATTGCGCCCTGGCTGGTCCTGATTTTCGCCGCGCCGGCGACGGAGTGGAAGCTGGAAGTCCAGCAACTCACTTTCGGTCCTAAGAACCACTTCTTCGGCTATATCGGTCACGTCAAGAACATCCCCTGGAACGGGAACGGACGCTACATCGTCGCCTTGCGAACCGGCTTCCAGGACCGCATGCCCGCGCCCTCCGACGCCGCCGAAGTGGTGCTGATCGACACTCTCCGCGGCAACCGCGAAACCGTCGTCGACCACACTCGGGGCTGGAACTTCCAGCAGGGAACCATGTTCTACTGGAACCCGCGGGCGCCCGACACGCAGTTGTTCTTCAACGACCGCGACCCCAAGACCAACCATGTCTTCACGGTTCTCTTCGACATCGCGAAGAAGAAGCGGATTCGCGAATTCCGCTGCGCCGGCACCCCCTTCGGCAACAGCGGCGTGGCGCAGAACGGGGGCCGGTTTCTGGGGCTGAACTACGGCCGCCTGGCGCGTTTGCGGCCGGTCACCGGCTATCCGCAAGCGTTCGATTGGGCGCGGGAGGAAGCCGCGCCGGCCAGCGACGGCATCTTCCTGGTGGACGTTGCGTCCGGCGCCAGCCGGTTGCTGGTGTCCTACCAAACGCTGGCGGAACTGGTGAAACCGCGGCATCCGGATGTGGCGGGCAAGCACCTGTTCATCAACCACACGCTGTGGAATCGCGGCGACGACCGGATCTACTTCTACCTGCGCGGCGACTTCGACGTGCCGGACCGGCGGCTGGACATCCCTTGCACGATCCGTCCCGACGGCACGGGCCTCACCGCGCACACGCTGCACATTGGCGGGCACCCGGAGTGGGAAACCGGTTCGCGCATCATCGGCTCGGTGGACAACCGGCAGATTGTCTACGATGTCGACCGGCAGGAAGTGGTGGAGACCATCGGCGGCCCCGAGGTGTTTCCGAAGCCGGGCGGCGACGTGGCGCTGTCGCCGGACGGGAACCTGCTGGTGAACGGCTACCGCGAGAAAGACAGCAACTACTACGTGGTGTTCCGCCGCAGAGACGGAGCCTTCGCGCGCACGCCCGGCTTCGCGCACCCGGGACGCACTTCGGGCGAGCTGCGCGTGGACGGCTCGCCGAATTGGAACCGCACCAGCGACCAGATTCTGTTTCCCGGCATCGCCCACGACGCCGGCCACACGCGCCAGCTCTTCCTGATCCGCCTGCGCTGAGTTTCGAGGTGGGAGCGCGACATGGAAGTGGAAGTGTCGGGGTGCCCGGAGGGCGGGCTTCAGCCCAATGCCACTCGTTTTTCCCTGTTGAGAGGAGAAGCGCATATGGAGACGCATCGGATCAGGCTGGTCAGGCAGTCCTTGCGGCCGCTTTGCGCTTGGGGAATTTGCAGGAGTGGCCCCAGACTGTGCGCGGCGCCGA
>JACQZT010000379.1 GCA_016213755.1 Acidobacteriota bacterium
AGGGCGCCGTTCAGAACACGATCCGTCTCCGGACTCATGCCAGACACCTCGCTCGTTCCCGCGCGCGCGCCAGGCGGGCGCGCAGCAGAGCCCGCGCCCGGTTCAGCCGGGAACGCACCGTCCCGATCGGACAGCCAAGCGCCGCCGCCGCTTCTTCGTAACTCGTCTCGCCCAGTTCGCACAGCACCACCACCTCGCGATAGCCGGCCGGCAGAGCGGAGATCGCGCGCCGGACCACTTCCACCTCGTTCCGCCGCTCGAATTCCACGCCCGGGCCGCCGGCGTCTCCGGCCGGCACGTCTTCCTCCAACCCCACCGTCCGGCGCCTGCGTTCCAGATGCCGCCGCAGATGATTGCGGGCCACGCCGATCAGAAACGCTCCCAGCGCCCCCGCCTCCGGCCGGTACCGTCCCGGTTCCCGGAGCAGGAACAGAAACACCTCCTGGGTCACTTCCTCCGCCACGCTCTCGGAGCCGCTCATGCGCAGCGCAAACCGGAACACCGGCCCCTGGAAGCGGCGGTAGAGGGCCGCAAACGCGGATTCGTTCCCCGCCTGGGACCGCCGGTACACCTCGATATCGCTCCATTCCGCCGACGGGCTCATGCGCTCCTCTATCCACTTCCGGGCAGTGAGGCGAGAAGTTCCATCTTCTTCAGCGCAGGGTCGCCACGGTTGCGCCCCAGCCGCCGGCTTCCGGCGGTGCATCGCCGTAATATACGACAAACGGCGTACGCGCTAACACCGAGCGCACGGTTTCACGCTGCACACCGATGCCCCGGCCGTGAACCAGGCGCACGGCTCTGAGGCCAAGCCGTTGAGCTTCCTCGAGATAGGCTTCCACCACAGCCTTGACGTCGCGCGGGGGCACGCTGTGCAGGTCGAAAACATCGGTAACCGGGATGCGGACCGGTTCTTCAAAGTCCATTCCTGCCGGCCTCGTACATTCAGTCCACCTTAAGTGTAACCGCTGAGATCGGCTCCAGCCGAACACCAAGGCGCGCCGATGTTCACAACTAGCACCGTTGCGCCGCGCGACTTCGGCGGTAAGATCGGGGTAGACAACAATGGAGCGGGCGCTGTGCTTTGCAGGTACTGTCGCATCGAGATCGGCTGGGTTCGACGGCAGTTTGACCGCGAGTTCTGTTGCGCTGAGCATCGCCGAAAGGGGCAGGCCCGGTCGGCGCGGGCGCTGAGGGACGCGGGCGAGCTGGAGCCGGTGTGCCCGTTCCTCTCCGCGGAGCGGACGGAGGAGCAGAGGAAGGAACGTCCGACATCCCGGGCCGGGGCACTGGCTGTGGTGGGCATCTGCGCCCTGATGCTGGTGATGATGTGGGCGGCCCCGCGGGGCGGCCACCGCGCCGCCGGCGCGGGGGCGAAATACGTGCTGCCCGAATCGGGGCTGGCCCGTTCGCTGCGCGGCATCCTGCCGAACTGGACGGCGGTCCGCCTGCGCGAGAACTTCAGCGCCGGCTTGGGCGACTGGACCGGCTCGCCCGGCGCCGGACCGGACTGGACCCGCCAGAACGGTCTGGTGCGGCCGGGACGCCTGCGCTTGTGGACTCCGTCGCTGCGTCTCACCGATTACCAGTTCGAGTTCCGGGGCCAGATCGAACAGAAGGCCATCGGCTGGACCTTCCGCTCGGCCGACCTGGAGAACTACTACGCCGCCAAGATCAGCGTGACCCGCTCCGGGAGCGCGCGCCGCGCCGAAATCGTCCGCTACGTGGTGCTCAACGGCCGCCAGTACGACCGGGTGCAGTTGCCGCTTCCCCTCACCAACCTCGAGGAATCGCTGTACCAGGTGAAGATGAAAGTGAAAGGAACCGATTTCGTCACCTCCGTGAACGGGCAGATCGTCGACACTTGGAGCGACCGGCGGCTGCCACGCGGCGGCGTGGGCTTCTTCTCCGACAAGGGCGAGTCGGCCGCCATTCACTGGGTGCGCCTCGACACCGCCGAACCCGGCTTCTTCAGCCGCCTCTTCGCCTCCACCCTCTTCTTCCCGCCCGGCGCTTACTAAACGACGTCGGCGAAGGTGCGACGGAGTTTGTGGAACCAGGCGTGACCGAGCAGGAAGGCCGCCGCGCCCGCTGCCCAGAGCTTCCACAGGGCCTGGAGTTCGGGGGCGCGCGCTTCCAGGAAGATGGCGCGGTAGCCGCGCACCAGGGCGAACATGGGGTTCTTGCCCAGCACCGGCAGCGCCCACACCGGCAGCGACGCTTCCGGGTAGCAGATGGGAGTCAGAAAGAACCACAGCGTCAGCAGGAAGCCGATGACCTGGCCCAGGTCGCGCACATAGGCGCCGGTGGCGGCCAGCATCCAGCCCAGCCCCAGCGTCAGCAGCACCTGCGGAACCAGCAGCGCCGGCAGCCACAGCGCGGCGGCCGGAACGGCGCCGCGAGCCACCAGCAGCAGCAACACGAAGATGGCCACCGCGAAGGCCTGCGTCACCAGCGCCGAAAGGGTCTGCGTGACGGGCAGAATCTCCAGCGGGAAGACCAGTTTTTTGACGAAGTTCCGATGTTCGAGGATCACCTGCGGGGCGCGTCCCAGCGCCTCGCTCACCGCCAGCCAGGGCAGCATGCCGGCCAGGAAGTAGAGGGCAAATCCCCAGGGGCTGGGGTCGCCGCCGAAGCGCGCGCGCAGCACGACGCCGAAGACGAAGAAGTAGGTCAGCATCAGCAGCAGCGGATTCAGGACGGTCCAGGCCAAGCCGCCAAAGGAGCCGCGATAGCGGCCCAGAACATCGCGCCAGGCCATGGAGCGGATCAGGCCGCGATGGCGCCACAGGCTTGCGAGCGGCAGGCAAAAGAAGCGCGCCAGCGCGCGGTGCGGATGCTCCCAGCGCAGCCGCGGCAGGGTGGTCAGGCGCCGGCGAACCAGCCGCGCGCCCCGCTCGTCCACCACCGCGTCGAGCACCAGGAACGGCCAGCCGCGCTCGTAGTGCCAGCCGGTTTGGGGATCGATGGGCGAAACGTAGATGCGGTACGGCCCGCGCTCGGCGGGCAGTTGGATGGACGCCTCGACCGGGACGGACTGGTTGGGAGCCACGTCGGCGTCGAGCGCGGTCCATTCGCCCTCGGAGAGAAAAACGCCGCTGGCCGGGTCGTAGATCTGCCAG
>JACQZT010000380.1 GCA_016213755.1 Acidobacteriota bacterium
CCTTTGCTCCGCGCGATTCGGCGGTACTGTGCGCCCAGCGCCGTCCGGCTGATGCGGAGCGCGGTGGCGGCGTTGCGGAGCGCTTGTGCCGTGCGCGTGCTCCGGGCTTTGCCCTTGCCGCGTTTGCGCACGGCTTTGCCGCCGGTGATGTTTTGCCGCGGCGCCAGCCCGACGTTTCCACGCCGATGCCATCGATGCTGGTCAGGTCGGCGCCCACCATCCGGTAGAGCTGGTTCCTCTTCCCCTCCTGCTTGCGCCGCTTGAGAGCCTTCATTCGCTCCCGGTTCGGCAGGGGTGGAGCGATGCCCTCCTCCCGTTCCAGAGGCGTCAAATCCTAGAGCCGCCGCTGGACTTCCCGCTCGTATTCGGCGAGCCGCTCCTCCAGCGAGTCGTATACCTTCAGGCCTTGCCGCAGCCCGCAGGGCCGCCAGCTTGTTCGGATCGCGTTCGCCGGCGTCGATGGCCCGCATGATGGCCATGCCCGTCGCGCCCTGGACATCCGACACCGCATGATGAACGCGCACGTTCATTTCGTCCATCGCCTTGTGCATCCGCCGCAGCCAGTCCGACTGCTCGGCCGTCTTGCACCCGGGAACCCGCGCCAGCGGCCGGCCAACAGCACCTCGAACCCGGCGTTTTCCAGAATCTCCAGCACCGGGATCCAGTACACTCCCGTGCTTTCCATCGCTTGCGCTTCACACTGCACCTCCGTCGCGCGGTGGGCCACGTTCTCGACCCGCGGGAGCCTTTTCGATAGTCTTACGCCTCTGGCTTTGCGAGGGGGATCAGGACCCGGGTCTTCGTAAAGGTATTCGTTTTTGCCGTTGCACAAGTGAGCGCGCAACAGACCGGCAGCGCGCCAGACTTTGACATGCCGGGTAGAGATGCCAGCCGATTGTCGGCGGCGGCGATCTCATCGATCGCCGCCAAGTTGGCCTGATTCCAGATTTCCTCTGTCCAACGGCGGACGAGGGTCTTGTTTGCTTCCGAGATAAATCCTCCGTAATATCCGCCTGCTTAGCCGGCCGCGGCGGCCTTGATCTGGCCCACCGCCGGGGCGGCGCCAAGTTGCTGCATGACGCCCAGAGCGTCCCAGTCGCCCCAGAGTTCCGCGATCTTTCCGCCGCGAACGCGGTAGGTAGCCGTCCCAATGTGGGTAACGTATCTTCCGGTCGGAGCGATGCCCAGAAAGTCCGCTTTATGGGTGCCGCCCGCCGTCCAGCGGTACGCGCAGCGATCTCCATGCACCACCGGCTCCCCCACCAGGGAGTATCGGATGTCCGGGAAAGCCGTGCGGACTGCGGTTGCCAGCCCCTTGATCGCCGCAGGCCCCCGCATCTCGGGGATTAGGGTCGCGCCAAAGACCGCGTCTTCGGCAAAGATCTCGTCGACTACATCCAGATTGCCTTTGTTCAGGACATCCTCGATCCAGCGCCGTATCAGGGCCGTGGCTGCAGTCCCCGCCCGCTGCACAAACCCAAGCGCATCCCAGTGCACCCAATGCTCGGCAACCTTACCTCGGGCCAGGCGGAGTGTACCGGTTCCGGTGATCTCCTCCGGGGAACCCGTCGCGGCGACGCCGATCCATTCGCCCTTTTGCGTGCCGCGAAAAGTCCAGCGCATCACCACCTTATCGCCTTCTTCGATCAGATCGTCCTCGCTGAAGCGGCCGTCGGGGAAAGCCGCTCGGAGAGTAGCAGCGAGTTGCTTCAAGGCATCCGGCCCTTGTAAGTCCTGTATCAATGGGTCGTGATAGACAATGTCGGCTGCGGCAAGCTCGTCAACGGCCGAAATCCTGCCTTGGTTCCAGATTTCCTCCGTCCAACGACGGACGAGGGCCTTGTTTGTTTCCGACATGATTTCTCCGCAATTGCGGTTCCGGTGAGGCAGGAGTAAGCCAAGAAATACGGAGAACCGCGCCTTAAGGGTGGGCCACGCCTCCAACGGAGCCCTACAGCGCGCCGTTGGATCAGGCGAACTAACTGAATAATGCGCTTGTCCTAACAGGGAGTCAAGGACTACAAAGGAATTTCAGAAAGGACGTCCGCCAGGTTGCCGTCGGCGTCGTAGGGGATTTCCAGCGGCCCGCCGGCGATTTCCAGCTCCGGGTTGGCCTCGATTTCCTCGCGCAGCGGTTCGCTGAACACCAGGCGGGAAAGCTGCATCGTGTTGCGGATCCAGCCGATCTTGAGCTCGCGCGGGTCGAAGCGGCCCACCGTGTCCGCCACCGTCTCGAGGCACTCCCGGTCGGTGGGGAAGTGCAGGGGGATCTTGATCACGCCCAGGGTGTTGGCGGTGAGCGCGTTGGTGAGAGTGGGGGTCCAGTCGATGCGCTTCACCAGGCGGTCGGTGGTGATGTCGGCCATGCCGATGCCCAGGGCGTTGTCGTAGCTGAGGTCGCTCAAGTCGCGCACGAAGATGCGGTGAATCCAGGGCGCTTCGCGCCAGCGGACGTCCCCGCCCTGGGCCTTCCGGTTGATGACCTTGGTGTCCATGCCGGCGCCGGAGATGTTCTTGCCCAGCTCGTCCACAATCAGCAGGTCGAGTTCCCTCACCGGGATCTGTCCCATCCAGGTTTTGACCAGCGCCAGCAGTTCTTCTTCCCGGCGCTCCATTCCCTCCGCCGGCACCGCCGTGAGTTGCGCCGTGTTGTGGTTGGCGTCTTCGAGCACCGCCAGCCCGCCGAGGATCTTGCCCGAGGCCAGCACCTGCCGTCCCACGGTGCGGATCACGGTCTCCAGCCCCATCCGGTAGGAGTAGGTGTGATAGTGCTTGGCGCCGGCGAACTTGCCCAGCCCGATGGCCAGCATTTTGAACAGGCCGCTTTCCACCGACGCCTCGAAGTCGGTGTGCCACTTCACGCGGGCCACCAGCATGATGCCGTCGCTTTCAAACGCCAGTCGGTCGATGAAGGTCTCGATTCCATCGGCCGTGCGGCCGGCCGGGACGACATCCAGAGAACTGCGCACCGGACAGCCCATGGTCGCTTCGCGGATGCCGTAATGCGCCAGCACCTCCGCCTGACCCTCGGCTGTGGCGGCGCCATGGCTGCCCATGGCCGGGAAAATGAAGGGCTTCTTGCCCTGGGACTTCCAGAAGTCAACTACCGCGCGCACGATCGTGCCGAGGTTGGCGATGCCCCGGCTGCCAACGCCGATGGCCACGCTCGCGCCCGGGCCTAAGCGGGAGGCAAACCCGGCCCCGGCCATTTCACGCGCGACGGCGCCGGCGATATCCTGGACTCTGCGATCGGGGAACTTCTGGCGAACCAGGAGCAGGCGGGGAAGTTGCATGCCCGCAGTATAACAAGCCCGGACGATCGTCCGGCGTCAGTCCTCGGTCCCGCCTTCCCACTGCCGCTCGAGCATCCGTGCGTACTCGCCCGAGGCGTAGAGGTCGAAGTTGAACTGACCGGGCTTAATGGCGGGGTACTTGTGCAGGCCCAGCAGGCAGCGGTACATCTCGTCCGCGAACCGGTAGTAGTGGCGGATGAATTCCGGCGCCAAGTCGTCGCGGGAGGGCGGATTGGCAAAGACGGCGTTCAGGCCCAGCGCTCGCGAGAAGATGTGCCGGTAGTCGGCCACGCCCCAGCGGCGGAGCTTATCGCGCACGGGCAGGGGCGGGTCTTCGACCAGAAAGGTCGCGAAACTGCGGAAATCGAGGCCCATCGACCGCAGGTCCGCGTCGCGTTCGGCCAGTTCCGCGCACTGCTCGATCCAGCGCACCAGGTCGCGGCCCACGTAACAGAGCATGCGCAATTCGCAGAAGCGCCCGTCGAGCAGCCGCCGGTCCAGGTCCGCCGCGGACAGTTCGCCGCTGGGCAGCAGCCCCTGCATCATGAGATTCGCGCGCGAGCTCTCCACCAGTTTGCCCGGGCCGCTGGCATCGGAAAACGGGTGCAGGATCAACGGGGGCAGTTTCCAGACCCTCTCCACTCCGGTCAATACGGGTTGCATGCTCTTAGATCCCCTAATCGTCTGCCAATCCCTAAAAGATTAGCGCATTCGTCAATTCCTTTTGGCAAGCAACACCTTGGCTTCGATCACCTGCTCGCCGCGGCGCACCTTGACCGTGACTTGCTCGCCCGGCTTGCGGGCGCGCAGGGCGTAGGTAAAATCATACAGGTTCTGGATCGGTTTGCCGTCGAACTCGAACAGGATGTCGCCGGCTTTGAGGCCCGCCAGGGCCGCCGGCGAGCCTTCTCTCACGTCCGAGAAACGAAACCCGTTGGGGAGTTCGGTGAAGTCCGGCACGCTGCCGAACCAGGCGCCGGAACCCGATCCCCCGCCGGTCATCCCGGCGGGCGGGCCTTTGGGCGTCACGCGCACGAACCGCGGCCGTTCGGCGCCGTTGGCCAGCCGGGAACTCAGATCCGCCACCAGGCGCAGAAGTTCGGAGGCCTGGCCGGCGTCGATCTTATCCCAGGTATCCGAAGGCTTGTGGTAGTCGGCGTGGAGACCCGAGAAGAAGAAGAGCACCGGCACCTGCCGGGCGGTGAAAGAGGTGTGGTCGCTCGACCCGTAGCCCGCCTGATCGGTGTAGTCCACCTTAAGCGCGTGCTTGGGAATGGTCTCTTCCAGCAGCGCCTTCAGCGTCGATCCGGTGGCCACGCCGCCGGCCCAGACCTTGCCGTCTCGAATCCGGCCGATCATGTCCAGGTTAATCATCGCCACAGCCTTGTCAATCGGGATTTGCGGGCTGCCGACGTAAAAGCTCGATCCGAGCAACCCCAGTTCCTCGCCGGCGAAACACAAGAACAGAATGCCACGTTTCGCTTTGGGCTGGGCGGAAAAATAGCGCGCCAGTTCCAAGACCCCCGCCGTGCCCGAGGCGTTATCGTCGGCGCCGGGGTGAGGAGTGCCGGCCTGCGAGGGCGCCATCGAGAACTGCTCGCCCAGCCCGAGGTGGTCGTAGTGGGCGCCGATGACGACGTACTCGTCCGACTCGCCCGGCAGGAAGGCGGCGACGTTGTGCACCGTTTTGAGGTCCCGCTGGATGTCCGCCTGCACCTGGACCCGCAGCGACTCCGGCAGGGCGAAGGATTGCGGCTGCAAGTACTTGTCGATGGCGGCGGAGATCTCTTTCAGGTTCTTGCCCGCAGCCGCCAGCCAGGAGGCGGCGAGTTCGGCCTTGAGTTGCACGAAAGGGATCCCGGCGTTGTTGGGACCCACGGTGCGGGCGAACTTCTCGAAAGCATCATCTTCGCCGGTATGGTTGGCGAGGTCGTTCACCAGCAGTACGCCCGCGGCGCCGTGGGCCTTGGCGTTGGAGGCCTTGCTGGCGAACTGGGCGTGCTCGGTTAGCGCCCGGCCGGCGAAAGCGCTCTTATCATCGAATTCTTGAGGTTCGTGCCGTAAGACGATGACAAATTTGCCCTTAACTTCCACGCCGGCATAGTCGTCGTAGTTGTACTCGCGGGCCGTAATACCGTAGCCGGCAAACACCACTCCGCCCGAAACCAAGTCCGTGGACGAGAAGTTGAAAGGCTGAAAATCCCGCTGAAAGGCGAGCGGGCGGCGATCCCCGTTCCGGACGGCTTCCATCCGGTTGTTCTTCCCCAAGCGGGCGTTGGTGGTGACCCGGAAGGGTTGGAGATAGTCTTTGCCGTCGGCCGGTTTCAGGCGCAGTTTGCGGAACTCGCCGGCCAGATATCCGGCCGCGCGTTCCAGTTCCGGCGTGCCCGTGCCGCGGCCTTTGAATTCGTCAGAGGCGAGGCGCTTGACATGCTCCAGGTAGCGCCGCGGCTCGAAATCGGCCGGCCACACTGCGCCGGCCAGCAAGAGCGCCACACCCAGCAGGCGCGCGCGGGAAAGAACTTGGCTGAGAAGCATAGGGTTCCGAGAGTAAGCGGTTTCAATTGCCCAGAGGCGAGGGCAGCTTTACCTCACAGCAAGCCTCTTCGCCGGCGTTCTTGGCGGTTTTCTGGTATTCGAGCTCGAAGTCGATGATCTGCCGCAGGTTGGGCCAGGCGATCTGCGCCGCAATCCGGCGGCCGTTGACAAACACCGTGGGCAGGGAGTTGACGCCCAAGGCGCGCGCCTCGGCCGACGTGCGGCTGACGTCGGTTTCGGTGGCGCGGCTGTCCATGCAGCGGCCCAGTTCCAGAGTGTCGAGCTTCTTGCCGGCGGCGAACTCCAGGACTTTGGCTTTCAGGTTGTCGGGCGTCATTTCAGCCTGCTTGTCGAACATCCAATCGTGGTACTCCCAGAACGACGCGGCGTTCTGGCGGAACACGCAGCGGCCGGCAATGGAGGCCGCGCGGGCCCAGGGGTGAATGGCGTCCAGCGGGAAGTCCTTGAAATAGACGCGCACCTGCTTGGGATAAGCGCTGAGGAGGTTCTCGCGCAGCATCTTGGCCTCCTCGCGGCAGTAGGGGCACTGGAAGTCGCTGAAGACCACCAGGACCACGGGCGCGCCCGGCGTGCCGTAGCTCGGCTCGAACTGCGTCTTGAGTTTATCGAGGTCCGGCTGGAAGGGATTGCCGGTCACGTCGAAAACCGCCCCGCGGACGATCTTCTGGCCGTCCTTGGAGACGTAGAAGGTCTCCTCCTGCGAGGCATTGCCCGCCGCGGCTGTGACCTTGACTAGAACGAAGCCGTCCAAAGGGGAGGGCTTGGGGTCGTCGACTTTGACCTGGATGGGCGTGCCCCACACGAACAGGTGGCGGACGTAGGCCTCGAAAGTAACCTTATCGAGGGCGGTTTTCTTGGGCGCGGCGGCCGGCGGCGTCTGGCACACCAGCAACGCGGCGCCGGCTACGAGGGCCAGTGCCCCGGCAACGGGAGAGCGCATATAACTCTATTGTAGGACACCCACCCGGCCGGCGATTTCTCCCTTAACGGGACTTCCTGCGGACCGCTTCGCGCGCGCCCAACCCGATCAGAACCGTGGCCAGCAAGAGCAGCGAGGTCGGCTCGGGGGTGATTTGAGTCGTCCGGGCGCCGCCCGGGCCGAACTCGTGCTCGAACCCGTCCTGGAAGTCCGGATCAAGTACCAGCGCCACCCCCAGCTCGGGCTCATCCCACATCCGATCCCGGATTTTGACATTCTCGTCTACGTTTGTTAGATGTACCTCCCACATCGTATGCGGAACGAGGAGGTTGGGTGACGGGCCGAAACCGTACCTGCCCTCGTGGCCTGTGGAGGGAACCAGGAGTCCGTTCTTCCACACCTCGATGCGGTTCGTGTAAACCCGAAGTTCCCAATCGTAGAAGTCGAAGAGGTTGTAAGTGGCCATCCCCGAAATGTTCTTGGTCCAATCGTTCATGATGTAGAAATCGCCCCTTCCAGGCAGGATGGGATTCGGCTGGTAATCAAAGTAGACAGTCGAATACTGACCCTGGAAGGACGTGATGTCGGACCACTCGTAGCAGGGCGCTGGAGGGCCCGCCGGTAATCCCGGCCAATTCGTGAAGACCCCGTCCACAGAGTGGCCGCACTGGCTAGGGCCGCTTGTTTTGGTAGTGTCGCAGAGGGCTGGCAAACCGCTCAAGAGGAGAGCGGCTGTCAGAAGCACTGGCATGCAGACTGGCACTCTCATTGCTGGTCTCCTTTCTAGGTCTTTGTGTGCACGTTTCGGCCCGGGCCGTCGGCAGCGGTAAGGCCTTTGTTTGCTTATCATTGAGCGGCCAGTCCAGATTGTTTCAGGAGAACAAGATCCAAACATCGGCACAGTTTCCCAAAAACTGGTTCCGGGAGGGATCAGGATGCCGCAAGCCCCGCGGCGATGCGCGCCAGGTTGTCGCGCAGTTCAGCGATCTGGATGGGTTTGGAGACGTAGCCGTCGGCGCCCGCGGCCAGGCAACGCTCGCGATCGCCGGCCATGGCGTGCGCGGTCATGGCGATGATGGGCATGCGCTTTTCGCCCGAGCGAGCCTCGCGCTCGCGGATGATGCGGGTGGCTTCGAAACCATCCATTCCGGGCATCTGGATGTCCATGAAGATCGCGTCGAAACCCTGGGCTTCAAGCGCCTCCAGGGCCTCCCGGCCGTTGCCGGCGACGATCACCGAATGGCCGTCCCGGGACAGGAGCCGCTCGACCAGCCGCTGGTTGACGGAATTGTCTTCGGCCACCAGGATGTGGAGCGCGTCCGCCGGGCGGGGCGCCGCGTCGCCCTCGCGCACGCTGTGGCGGGTGATCAAAGGACGCGCGCCGTCGCGGCGGCCCACCAGCCGGCCCAGAGCCAGGCGCAGATCCTGGCGCCGGATGGGCTTGGTGAGATACGCCTCGATGCCAAGTTCCCGGCAGCGGGCGGCGTCGCCGCGCTGGCCGGCCGAGCACAACATCGCCATGCGGGCCCGGGAGAGCAGCTTCCGTTCCAGGATCCGCTCCGCCAGTTCGAAGCCGTCGACGTCAGGCATATGACCGTCCAGCAGGACCAGGTCGAAGTCGCCCCCGCGCTCCTGGAGGACGCGCAGTGCGTCGGAGGCGCAGCCGGCCAGCACGGTTTCCACGTCCCAACTTTGGAGCGTCCTCTCCAGAATCCGCCGGTTGGTCGCATTATCGTCCACCACCAGCGCGGTGGCGCCTTTGAGGTTGCCGGCGATCTCCGGCGCCGGCGGAGCGGCGGGGTTTACTCCAAACCGGGCGGAGAAGCGCATGGTAGTCCCTTTGCCGACCTCGCTTTCCACCCAGATGCGGCCTCCCATCATCGTCACCAGCCGCCCCGAGATGGACAGGCCCAGGCCGGTGCCTCCGTACTTGCGCGAGGTGCTCCCGTCGGCCTGCGTGAAGGCTTCGAACACTTTGGATTGTTGATCCGGCGAGATGCCGATGCCGGTGTCCCGCACCTCGAACTGGATCAGGCACTGGGCTGGATCGGAGTCTCCGCCGGCTCTGGCCGCGGCGACCACAACCTCGCCCGTGCTGGTGAACTTCACGGCGTTCCCCACCAGGTTGAGAATGACCTGGCGCAGCCGGCTCGGATCTCCGACCAGCGCATCCGGCACGTCGTCGGCGATTTCGCTGGCCAGTTCCAGCCCCTTCTCGTGGGCCCGCGCGGCCAGGGTCCCCAGGGTGTGCTCCAGCGTGTCGCGCAGCCGGAAGTCGATGCACTCCATTTCGAGCTTGCCGGCTTCGATCTTGGAGAAGTCGAGGATGTCGTTGATGACCGTGAGCAGGCCTTCGGCCGAACTCCTGGCCATTTTGAGGCATTCGCGCTGATCGTCGTTCAAATCCGAGTCCCACAGCAACTCGGTCATGCCCAGGACGCCGTTCATGGGAGTGCGGATCTCGTGGCTCATGTTGGCCAGAAACTCGCTTTTGGCGCGGTTGGCGGTCTCGGCGGCCTCGACGGCGCGCGCCAGGTCGCGGGTTCTCGTTTCGACCGCCGTTTCGAGGTGCTTCTTTTGTTCCAGCACCAGCCACATGCGCCGCTTCCACAACGCAGCCGCGGCGAGCAGCACGGCGAGCCCCAGCACGCCGCGAAACCACCACGTTTCCCACCAGGCCGGCAGGATGGCAAACGAGAACCGGGCCGGTTCGGCGCTCCACAGATTGCCGGGCCCGCTGGCCTCGACCTCGAAGGTGAATTGCCCCGGCGGCAGGTTGGCGAAGGTCACTTCCCGCTGTTGGGTCTCGATCCAGGCCTCTTCGAGGGGGTCCAACCGGTAGCGAAACCGAACTCGTTTCTCGTCCACGAACGTCAGGGCGGAGAATCTCACCACACGGGAGCGCTGAGAGCGAGGCGCGGGCGAAGAGTCCGGCAGGATGATCGCCCGCGGAGCGCGCGGCGGAGCTTCTTGAAGCGGCGGCCGGTAGTGAGAGAGCCCGCGGCTGGTCGAAATCCAGACACTGCCGTCTTCATCGGCGAAAAAACCGTTCGAGTCGCAGTCGTCCCATACCAATCCGTCGGAGCGATCGAATCCGGACCAGACGCCATTCCGGAAGATCGACACTCCCCGGTCCGTTCCGACCCAGGTCGCCCCGCGCCGGCCTGTGGCGACGAAGTAGACCTTGTCGGAGAGCAGCCCGTCGCGGGTGGTGAAGCTGGTGACTTTGGGCTGGTCCCCTTCGAAGAAGATCCGCGAGATTCCCTGCGACTCGGCATACCCGACCCAAATCGCACCGTCGGCGCCTTCGCCCACCGCCCAGGTCGCGGTGCCCAGGAGACCGTCTTTAGCGCCGAAACGCCGCCAGCGCCCGTCTTTGAAGCGGGCCAGTCCGTGAGTGGCCGCAACCCAGACCGAGCCCTGGCGGTCGAGGATGGCCTGCGAGAAGCGCTCTTCCGGATCGCTGTCGGGAATCTCCAGGCGCTCGAATCGCACCCGGGCAACCCGGCTCTCCGGCGGCAGCGGAGCGCTGCGGAACACTCCCCCGATGGTGCTGACCCAGATCCGGTAGTCCGGGGCGGCCATCAGACCCATGACTCGATCGGAGGCCAGCCCCGATTCGGCGCCGTAACTGCGCACGAACCGGCCCTGCCGGTCGAACCGCGAGACGCCTCCCGGCGATGCGCCGGCCCAGATCTCTCCGCCCGGCGTCACCGCCAGCGCCCGGTATTTTCCCTCCGGCAGTCCATCCCGCGTGGTAACCGAGCGCCAGCGGCTTTGCGACGGTTCCAGGACGCTCACGCCGTCGTTGGTTCCCGCCCACAGGGCCCCTCGCGCGTCGCGCCCCACGGCCCACACCACGTCGTGGGCGAGACCTTGCGCCTTGGTCCAGTTCTCCCACTCCTGAAACCCAAGCCAGCGCGCTACTCCGCCGCCGGTGCTGGCGAGCCAGATGGAGCCTTCGCGGTCTTGCAGTGCACAGCAGACGTTATCGGCGGCCAGCCCGCGGCGCGAGTCGACGATCTCCCAGCCCTGGTCCTTGGGCAAGGCCAGACCAAGCGTGGTGGGTACGGCGATCCGGCCGCCCGCCAGGAACGAGATCGGGGCCGCCGGAGTTCCGGTCCCGGGCAGGTTCCGGTCTCGCGGAACGAAGGTCCGCGATCCGGGGTCGAGCGCGAACAGGCGCCGGGCGCTGCGCACCCATACCGCGCCTCGGGCGTCGCTGGCGATGCTGTCCCACCGCTCGGCCGGCAGCCCCCACTCCGGTCCCAGTGTTAGCACGCGGCCTTGCGCGAGCCGGTGCAGATTGGTCCCGCTGCCGAACCACAGCCGGTTCCGTGAATCCATATGAACGCTGTATACGGGCTGGTGGTACATCCAGTGGGGCCGGTAGGAGGCTCCGCTGTCCAGGGTGGAGAGCGCAAGCAGGCCTTTGGTGGCCGCCAGGTAAAAATTGCCTTGGCGGTCCGAGGCGATGGTGTGGGCGCCGATGAGTTCGACCGGCTCGCCGTCCGTTTGGACCGGTGTAAAACGCTCGCCGGACCGCCGATCCAGACCCATGCGGCTTCCCACCCAAAGGGTTCCGTCCGGACCTTCATGCAGGGCCTGCACATCGTTGCCCCGCAGTCCGTCCGCCGCGCCGTAGGCCCGGAATCGAGTCCCGTCGTAGCGAAACAGGCCGTTCTGGGGTCCCACCCACAGGAAGCCCGTGCGGTCCTGCAAGAGGCAGTTCACAGCAAGGTTGGTGAGGCCCTCGTCCTGCCCGTAGTACTTGAAAGAGAACTGCTGGGCGCCCAAAGACGCACAAAGAGCGAGCGGCAAAACAAGCCGCATCGCGCCGACCGGCTGTTTGGAACGGAAGTGTCCCACCCGCTCATCCATCGGTCGTCCCCCCAAAAACTTTAAACCGGGAAACCGGGGACAGTACACTCAAACACCTATTTCGAAATTGGTGTTTGAGTGCACTGTCCCCGGTTTCCCGGTTTACATGACGGGGCCGATGCGCCAGGGGACGAATTCGCGGTGCCCGAAGCGTTCGGCCGCGGCGCGCTCGCCCGAGGCCACGCGCAGCACGAAGTCGAAGATCTCGCGGCCCACCTGGGCGATGGTCGCCTCGCCGTCGGCGATGCGGCCGGCGTTGATGTCGATGTTCTCGCGCATGGCTCGCCAGGCGGCGGTGTTGCTGGAGATCTTGATCACCGGCACGGTGGGGAATCCGATGGCGCTGCCGCGGCCGGAGGTGAAGGCGATCACATTCACGCCGCCGGCGGCCAGGCCGGCCAGCGAGGGCGGATCGTAGCCGGGCGTGTTCATGAACACCAGGCCGGGGGTGCGGATCCGTTCCGCGAAATCGACGGCGTCCATCAGCGGCGATGTGCCCCCCTTGGCCACCGCGCCCAGCGACTTTTCCAGAATGTTGGTGAGGCCGCCGTCCTTGTTGCCGGGCGAGGGATTGTCGTCGAAGCTCTCACCGAAACATTCGAGATACTTCCGGTACTTCTCGATGTAACCGAGCAGCCGCTCGGCCACCTCGCGGTTCCGGGCGCGGCGCACCAGCAGGTGTTCGGCGCCCACGATCTCGGGGGTTTCGGCCAGCACGGGTGTGCCGGCCAGCGCCGCCAGCCGGTCGGAACAGTGTCCCAGGGCCGGGTTGGCGGTGATGCCCGAGAAGCTGTCCGAACCGCCGCAGTTCAGTCCCAAGACGATCTTGGAAGCGGGCATCGAGACCCGGGTTTCCGCCGCCGCGCGTTCGAGGAAGCGCGCGATCTGGCGGCGCGCGGCTTCCACCGTGCCGCGCGTGCCGCCGCTGGATTGCAGGGTCAGGCCCGCCAGCCGGTCGCCGGCGCCCAGGTACTGGTCCACCTGGTTCACCTCGCAGCCCAGACCCACCAGGACCGCGGCGGAGACGTTGGGATGGTCGAGCACGCCGGCCAGCGTGCGGCGGAGCTGTTCCGAATCCGGCCCGATGGCCATGCCGCAGCCGTGGTCGTGCGGGAAGGCCACCACGCCATCGACGTTTGCGGGGAGGGACTCGTGGTCATAACTGCGCGCGACCAGTTCCACCGTGTGCGCGCCGCAGTTGGAGGCGGCCACCACGGCGATGTAGTTGCGCGTGCCCGCGCGTCCGCCGGCGCGCGGGTAGCCCAGGAAGGACGGCCCATCGGCCGGCGCCACCGGCAGGGGCAATTCGCGGGCGGGGAAGTCGAAGTCGAAGGCGGTCTCTTCAAAGGCCACGTTGTGTGTGTGGACGTGCTCGCCGGCGGCGATGGGGCGCGCGGCGCGGCCGATCCTCTCGCCGTAGCGCCGGATTGCACCGCCCGCGGCCACGGCTTCCAGCGCCACTTTGTGGCCCGCCGGAACCGCGTCCCGCAATTCGATCTCGACCTCCCGGACACGGATGCGCCGGCCGGCGGCCAGGGACACGCGCGCGATAGCCACCGTGTCGCCCGCGTGGAGCAGGATGGCCAAATTCTCTGGCCCGGGCGCCGGTCCAATCTCAATCCAGTCCAAGTGGGACCCCTTTTCTCACCGCATCAAAGCGGTTTCACAGATGTTCTCTTCCAGGTGCACATGCATCTTATCGCCCGCCTGGTGCAACCATAGCCCCCGCCGGGGGTGCCGGGGGATTTGCGCGGGGCTGGCGATGGTCACGATCCGGCCGGAGCAAACGTACTTGAGAACTTTGCCGATATGCACGTGCGCGTGGCATTGCGTGCGCACCTGCTCGCCGTTGTAAGCCACGCCCCACTCGGCGCCCCAGAGTTCCTTGGCTTTTTGGATGGCCGCGGTCCATAGGGCGATGCGCTCTTTGTCCGGCAGCTCGTCCAGGTGATGCCCGCCGGCGGTGTGGGTGCGCGGCAGGGCCAGCCAGCG
>JACQZT010000058.1 GCA_016213755.1 Acidobacteriota bacterium
GAGGGCGAACACCTGCGGGGCTTGGCTCCAGGCGGATCGAGGAAATCGCGAAAGCCCTCTCGTCAGTGCCTTCCGGCAACTCTGGACGGGTGCGGGGCCAGACGGGCGTCCGGGTGGGCTAAACTACTGTCTGAATCGCAGGCGCGATCTGGAAGTCCGGCGCGGAAAAGACGGCGCCGCCGGGCTCGGTGGTCGCATTCCCGGCACCGCCCACCAGACCCGACAGCGCCAGTCCGATCGCGCCGCTGACCAGCACCGGATAGCCGGCGGCGGTGGAGGCAAGCTGGATCTGGTTGGGATGTCGATAGATTTCGATCCCTCCCGTAATCTGGTGAGTCCAGACGCTTCCGAGGTTGCCCCGCAGCACGGCCCCGGGGTGGAACAGGTTTGCGTCGCGCACTTTCTGCCCAGGCTGGTAGCCGGCCGCCACGTAGGGCGAGGAGGCCGGCAGCACATACACCGCCGGATTGCTCAGGATGTACTCGCCCGCGCGGAATTCGAGGCCGGTCAACCCCAGCCGGTTGCAGGCCAGTTTCGTCTTCAGGATTTGCTGGAAACCGTTGAAGCGCACGTCGTCGTCCCAGAGAAACCGCAGGTTGTCGGCGAAGACCTCTTCCATTCTGCCGCCGCGAACGGAGAACTTCGGCGAGGGGTGGAAGTCCACCGATGCCTCGGAGATGGAGAATGGGTGCTTGGCCACGCCGCCGGCCATATCCTGGTCGTTGGTGATGGGGTGGTTGAGAGGCCCGGTGGAAAGCTGCAGGTGAAACCGGAAGCGCGGATCCAGGTCCTTGTCGATGTTCAGGCGCAGGCGGTAGCGGCTGCGCAGGTTTTGCAGCGGGGCGGCGATCTGGTTGCCCGAGCGAAGCTGCGCGTCGGCCCGGAACCGGAAATCGCCACTGAACTGGAAGCCGTTCAGGCTCTTGAAGCTGGATTCGGTCTTTTGCGCCGGCTCCTGCACTCTGGGAGGATTCTCGGCGGCGCGCGCGAGGCGCTCCAGAACCTGCTTCTGCGCCTCCAGGGCGGCGCGCAACTGCTCGATCTGCTCCTGCTGGGCCGCCAGTTGCGCCCGCAGGGCCGCGATTTCGCCGGCGCCAAGAGCCAATGGCGATAGCCATCTCAGGACCAGCAGAGTGATCATGGTGGCTTTGAGTGTTGACCAAGACAGCATAGTTCTCCTCAATCGGTTACGGCGCAACTCGAAATTCAAGCGTGAAAACCGAGCCCTCTCCCAGCCGGCTTTCTACCGCCACCGAGCCCCCCATGCGCTCGACGGCGTGGCGCACGATGGACAGGCCCAGACCGGTCCCGCCCAGGGCCTTGGAGCGCGCTTTGTCCACCCGGTAGAAACGCTCGAAGACGCGCGGCAGGTCCTCCTGGGGAATGCCGATCCCAGTATCGGAAACCGCGATTTGGACCCGACCCTCGGAACTCCGCCGGATCTGAACCAGAACTTCGCCGCCTTCGCGGTTGAACTTGATCGCGTTGTCCAGCAGGTTCACGAAAACCTGCTCCAGGGGGATGCGTTGTCCCAGGATCTCGGCCTCATCCAGCCTTCCCTGACGCAGACGCACTCCCCGCAGCCGCGCCGCGGATCCGACCGTGTGAAGGGAGGATTCGAGCGTCTCGCGGATTGAAACGCGCTCCGGCGGCGGAGAGGGAGCCTCCGACTCGAGCCCGGCCAGCGTCAGCAGGTCCGCGGCGATGCTATTCAGCCGGACCGCCTGAGAACGGATGATCTCCAGGAACTTGCGATTGTTCTCGCGGTCTTCCAGGCCGCCCTCCAGCAGCGTTTCCGCATAGCCCTGTATGGCTGCAAGGGGGGTTCGCAACTCGTGCGAGACGTTGGCCACAAAGTCCTTGCGCACCCGCTCCAGCCGCTCCATGTCGGTGATGTCATGCAGGATGGCGATGACCCCCCGGTGCGCGCCCGCGTCCAGCGGAGCCGCCTGTACTTCGAACGCGCGCCCGTTGGCGGCGGGAATCTGCAAGCGCTCCTTGCCCGCACGACCCGATTCCATCGTGCGGCGGAGCATGGCCGGCAGTTCGGGATCGCGCACCAGTTCGTGCAAAGGCTGCGCCACCCAGGCCGGAGGTTCGGCTCCCATCGTGCGGGCGAAAGATTCGTTGCAGAAGATGACACGCATCTGGCTGTCCACCGCCAGAACGCCTTCCACCATGCTCGTCAGGATGGCTTCGCGCCGGGCTGCCTCCAGGCTTAACTTGTCCACCATGCCGCGCAGTTGCTTCTCGACGTCAGCCAGCGAGCGCGCCAGCGCGCCCAGTTCGTCGTCGGCCTCCGCCGCCTGGCTCTCGACTGGGCGGAAAGACAGCAGCCCCTCTCCGAACTCTTGCAGCCGCCGGATGCGGCGGGTGAAGGATCGGGCAAACAGGAACGCAATTACAAGCGCGAGACCGAGCGCCGCGAGGGAAGCGATCCGGATGCGCCAGCGGACCGCAGCAATAGTGGCATCCAGATCCTGCAGCGGCACTGCCAGGCGGAGGACAAAGCCGTTCTGCCCGCGCCAGGCCAGCGGCACGGCCACATAGCAGAGATCGCGCCGGAGCGTGGCGCTGTGGCGGATAGCCCGGCCCACCTCGCCCCGTCGAGCCTGGCGGATCTCGGGCCGTCCGGCGTGATTCTCCATGGACTTCGGATCGTGCTCGGTGTCCGCCAGGACGGTCCCCGCCGGATCGATCACGGTGACGCGGGCCCGGGTGACCCTCCGGGCGCCTTCCGACCAGCTCTGCAAACCGGATGGCGGAACCGCGGCCAACTCGCGCACCAGCAGGTCCGCCTGCGCCGCCAGCACGCGTTGCACGTCGGCGACCTCCCGCTGGGCAGCCAGACGCGTCAGGTAGAACTCCAGGCACACTAGCGCCGCGAAGATGGGAACGAACGCGCTCAAGAGAAGCTTGCGAAAGATGGGACGGCGGATAGTCATCCGATAGTAGACGGTTCGCGGCTTTCCGACATTTTATCAGTTGCCGCGCTCTGTTAGACTGCTTCCTGACGGCCATGAAGAAGATCGCGGTCATCGAGGACGACGTGGATCTGTTCGACCTGTTGAAGTACAACCTCGAACGGGAGGGCTACCAGTTCACGGGACTCCAAACCGGCAAGGGCGCGGTAGAGTTTTGCCGCCGGGAGCGTCCCGACCTGGTGATCCTGGATGTTACTCTGCCGCACTGCGACGGATTGGACATCTGCAAGGAAATGCGCGGCCACCCGGACCTGGCTGCCGTGCCGGTCATTTTCCTTACCGCCCGCGCCGCCGAGGCGGACCGGATTCTGGGGCTCGAGTTGGGCGGCAACGACTACATGGTCAAGCCGTTCTCCATCCGCGAACTGTTGGCACGCATTAAGGTCCAGTTCCGCGCCGCCTCGACCGGCGGCCGGCTGCTCTCGGCGGGACGGCTGGAACTTGATCCAACCCGCTTTGAGGTCCGCCTGGACGGCGCGCCGGTTTCTTTAACCGCCACCGAGTTCCGCCTGCTGGAAACCTTGATGCGCCGGCCCGGCATGGTCTTCAGCCGGGAGCAACTCCTGGATGCGGCCTGGGGAGAAGGCCGGGCCGTGACCGACCGGACCATCGACGTTTACATCCTGCGGCTGCGCCAAAAGATCGAGCGCGATCCCGCCAGCCCGGAGTTCATTCTTTCCGTGCGCGGTTTCGGCTATCGCTTCCGAGGAGATGCCGCGGAACCCGATTCAACCTGATCGAGGCGCACCGGCTGGGTGAACGCGCCGTTGCCGGCCGAGTCCCAGGCGGCCAGGCGCACCCACTTCGCGCCCGCGGCCTCCAGCGGGATGCGGAATCGGGCGCTCCCGAACGGCGGCCGCTCGGTGGCGGAGACGATCCGCCGCGCGGTGGTTTCGCCGTCTCCCCAGACGATCTCGACGAAATCCAGGGGAAAGGTCCACTCGATGTCGGCCGCGACGCCGCGCCCGGTCCCCGCGCCCGAAACGGAGAAGTTGCGGATCAGCACTTCGCCGCTGGTCACGAAGAAGTTCCCGGCGCGCAGGGCGCGCAGGATCGGGCTCCAGTCCTCCGTGAAGCCGGGGACGCGGTCGAGCTGGATGTAGTTGACCAGCAACTGCGAATAACTTTCGTCTTCCGGGTACTTGGTGTACGTGTCGCCCTCGGCGACCATGTACTTCGGACTGCTCCAGTTGTTCATGTCGTCCAGCGCGCCAAAGCAGCGCTTTTCGCACAGCCGCCGCTCGGACTGGTCGACCGGCAGCGATTGGAACGACATGCCCAGGAACTGCTCGCTGCGGAAGTGGGCCGTCTCGCGGACCGCGTCCGGATAGCCGTCCGACCCTTTCGTGCGCGGATGGGCCTGCCACACCAGGCCGCCCTCGCGGCGGAACATATCGAGTTCGTCCTGGGCCGAACCGACATGATAGACCTTGCCGTAGCGCGGATGATCCTCGACCAGCGGCTGCTCCGGCCGGCGCGACATGATCCAGTAGACCGGCCGCGGAAAGATGGCCGTGTAATGCCCGCCGAAATAAGCGTTCGGCTCCTCGCCGGGCATGACCAGGAAGCCGTGGTCCGAGTTCCTGCGGCAGCCTTCGAAGTAGGTGTTCTGTTCGGGCAGGCGCAACGGCCCGGGGTCCCTGGGATGGCTGTCGGAGTGGAAGTCCGACAGCATGGCGATGTTGACGCCCAGCGCCCGGAACACCGGCGCCCAGGGGGGCTGGAAGTCCAGCGTGCCGGCGTCGGTCAACTGCTCGTTGAAGTGCGTGTGAAAATGGCTGACCGCCACCTGGTATCCCAGCAGGGGTTTGAAGCGGTCTTCGTGCGTGAAGCGAAGCACCGCCGCCTGGGCCGCGCGGCCGTCCTCGGCGCTCAGGTAAAAGTAAACCGGCATCCTCTGCCAGGTGCCGGGAGGCGCGTTGTAGAGCGCGAAGTTGCCCTCGGCAAACTGGCGCGACTGCGCCACGCGGCGCTCCCAGAGTTCCTTGGAGAAGCCGTAGGGGCGGAACATCTCCTCGCGGTCGGGCTGCCGCACTCCCACCGCGAACGAACCCTCGTCGTCCTTGCGGTAGTAGACGTAGCCCAGGTTCAGTTCGATCTCGCGCGCGAAGAAGAACTTGTGCGGAGGCGGAAAGAACGCCAGCGATCCGCCGCCGCGTTCGACGACCGCGACGCGGTTGCGCGCCCGCAGCGCGAACGGGTCCCGGTTCGGCGGTCCGCCAAAACGGTATTCCTGCCACGCGCGCGCCGTGTCGCGCCAGATCACCTTGGCGCCGCCGTCGGTGCCGAACCCCTTCAGGCCGCCCTCGTACTTGTACGCCACCGAAGGCTCGTCGGTCTTGGCGATCGCCTCCTGCCGGAGCAGGTTGGTACCCCGGTACACCGTGTACATCAGCCGCCCCGCGAAGATGCCCATCGAGAGACCGGGGAAAGTCACCTCCAGGCGCGCGCCGTCGCTGTGCACCTGGCACCCCGCGGCATTGTAGGCGGCCGTGGCGCGGCGGATTTCCTCCGGGCGGCGCGGGAGGCCGGGGTTGGTTCCGGCGCGCCCCGGGACGCTTAGCGGAGCATCCCAAAAGGCATTCCACTTTTCCTGTTCCAGCACTTCGGGCGTCAGGTCGATCTTGAGTTTGCGCAGCGGCTGCAACTGCTGTTCTGAGACCCGGCGCAGGCCGGAAGTCACCCGGAACTCCGGCCGCAGGTCGCGGCCCAGCACCGTCCATGCGCCGCCGGCCTTGCGGGCCGCGAGCTCGCGGATCAGCGGCTGCCCGCTCTCGAGGCCGAAGGCCGCGCGCAGTTCCTGCCCGCCCTCTCCCTGCCAATCGATGCGCAACACGTCCTTGCCGGCCACCGCCTGCAAGCCGGGCCGCGGCTTGTAGCCGGTGAGGTCGCAGTTTAGCGTCTGGCCGACCGCAAGCCCGGCGCACGGAATCCAGAGAAGGAATGCGAAACGGTTCAGGGGCATCATCCCGGATTATACTCGCACGCCGCGAGATCTTTACCGAATGCCGATCTTGAATCTGCCCAGCAACGGGAGCACGTCCAGCCCGACGCCGATCCGGTACGTGTCGCGATTGCCCGGCACGGCCAGGATGGCCACGTTGGCGTCGGAACCCCGGACTGTCGCCGGCGCCGGGTTCAGCAGGAACGTGGGCCCCGGGTCGGCCTGCCCCAGCCGCAGGGTCGCGGTCCCGAACAGAAAGAGCGCCCGGAAAGCTCCGGCGCCGCTGCCGAGCGGGACCGGCAGCGGGTAGAACACGTCGATCCGTCCCACCGCCGAGCGCAGGCTGCCGCCGGTGACGGCTTCGTCCTGTCCCAGAGTCAGCAGGTAGGTGGCCGGCGCGTTCGACGCGCTGCTGGTGTCGAATGTCGCCAGCCGGAGGCCGGCGCCCCACTGGCGCTGGAAACGGTTGCGATCCGGGGTCACGAAACCGGCGTACTTCACACCGGCCGCTGCCGGGTAGCGCTTCCGGAACTCGGGGTATTGCGGAGACTCCGGGGCCGGGACCTCGAAGATCGAGAGCGAGTCTTTCGCTTCCAGCGGCCCGGTAGCGCCCGCGTGCAGCACCCAGCCCAGGGTTCGCACGCAGCCCGGCTGCTGCCAGATCCAGGCCTTGGGCCGGTACTCCAGCCCGGTCACGAACTCCGCGCTCTGCGCCAGTTGGTTCACGTTCAGGGCGCCGGCGGAAAGCCGGGCCACCGGCGAGTTGATCTGCTGAGGCACGCTGGCCACGCGCACGTTGCCCCACAGGTTCCACTGCGCGCCGGCGACATCGGCGCCCTGACCCAGGGCGCGCAGGATGAAGAAATCGAAGAAGAACGCCTGCCGGCTGGCGGCGGAACTGGCCCCCGTCTGCTGAAACCCGACGGTCGCGCGCGACTCCACCGGCTGCGCGGAGTAAATCGGACCGGCCGCCAGAAGCGCCGCCAGGCTCCCAAGCCAATGCAAAGGTGAGTTCATACCATCCTCTGACGCCAACAGCTTACACCCGGCAACGCCGGAATCACCCCTGCGCGGCCTCTGAAAACCAGGCTTATCTTGCTCCTATCACACCACTTCCAATCGATTTCCAACATCGGTGACGACCCGGAGACACTCCGTCCAAGAGGCGGCGCTTCGCCGGCCGACCCCACGAGAGGATTCCCGAGAGTCTGTCACCGAATTACGGCGGCGGAGACCAGGGCGGCGACTTCGTCCGGTGTGCCGCGGCCGTCGATGAGGCGGAAGCGGTGCGGCTCGCGGGCGGCCATGCGCAGGTAGGCTTCGCGGACGCGGCGGTGGAAGTCCTCTGCCTGGGCGTCCATGCGGTCGGCGGCGCCGCGGCCGCGGGCGCGCTCCAGGCCGGTTTCCAGGTCGATGTCGATCAGAATGGTCAGGTCCGGCTTCAGGCCCCGGCAGGCGATGGCGTCCAGCGCGTTCACCATCTCCTCGCCCAGGCCGCGCCCCAGGCCCTGGTAGGCCATGGTCGAGTCGGTGAAGCGGTCGCTGAGCACGATCTTACCCTCGGCCAGCGCGGGCCGGATGATCTCGCCGGCGTTCTGCGCCCGGGCGGCGAAGTAGAGCAGCATCTCGGCGGTGGGGAACAGTTCCTGGTTGGCCGGGTCGAGCAGGATGGCGCGAATCTGGTTGCCGATGCGCGTGCCGCCGGGCTCCACCGTTTCCACCACGCCGAAGCCCTCGGCGCGCAGCCGCGCGGCCAGCCGGTGCATTTGGGTGGTCTTGCCGCAGCCGTCCGGTCCCTCGAAGTTGATGAAGCGGCCGCGGCGCGTCTCAGTCATAGACGAAATGGAGAGCCTTTTTGAGATCTTCCCACGCCTCGCGCTTGGCGTTCTGATTGTACGGGCGCAGAAGGTAGGACGGGTGGTAGGTGACCATCACCGGGATGTCGCGCCAGCGGAACCAGTTGCCGCGCAGGCGCGTGACGCCATCCTTGCGCCCCAGCAGCGCGCGCGCCGCCGTGCCGCCGAGCGCGCAGATCGCCTTGGGACGGATGACTTCGAGCTGGCGCGCCAGGAATTGGCTGCAGACTTCCATCTCGTCCGGCTCCGGCGTGCGGTTCTCCGGCGGACGGCACTTGACCACGTTGCAGATGTAGACATCGGCGCGCAGCAGCGGGATGCCCTCTTTTTTGGCCGTGCCCTCGATCATCTGGGTCAGCAGTTGGCCGGCGCGGCCCACGAAGGGAATGCCCTGCGCGTCTTCGTCGGCGCCCGGTCCTTCGCCCACGAACACCAGCCTGGCCTGTTCGTTGCCCACGCCGAAGACGAGCTTGTGGCGGCCCTGGTGCAGGCGGCAGCGGGTGCAGTCGCCGATGTCGGCGCGGATCCTTTCGAGGGTATCGAATTCGCCAGCGGGAGCTTGTACTACTGGTTTCTCGCGCCGGTAGACCGTCTTCACGCCCATATCGCGATAGAACTCCAGGTAGCGGCGCAGTTGTTCCGGGTTCATTCGGTGCGGCGCGGGGCCAGGCGCAGCCGCGGCGCCTGGTCGAAAATGCGGTCGGCGATCTCGCGTTTGGAGGCGGGGGGCAGGGCCAAGGTCTCACCCGTGCCCAGCACCAGCGTCACTTCATTGCGGTCCGATTCGAATCCGGTTCCCTCCACTCCCACCAGGTTGGCGACCACCATGTCGCAGTTCTTGGTTTTCAGTTTCCGGGAGGCCTCGGCGATCAGGTTCTCGGTTTCGGCGGCGAAGCCGATCAGCAATCGGCCGCCCTTGTTCCGGCCCACCTCGGCCAGGATATCCGGCGTCGGGTCGAGTTCCAGCGTGATGCGCGCCGCGGTTTTCTTGATCTTCTTGCCGGGCGAATGGGGAACGTGATAGTCGGCCACGGCCGCGGCTTTGACGATGACATCGGCGTCTTCAGCATGCGCGCACACGGCGTTGAACATTTCTTCGGCCGTGGTCACGCGCACACTCTCGCGGATGAAATCGTCCACCGCCGGGTTAATGCTCCCGCTGATCGTGATGAGATTCACCTTTGCCGGGCACGTCCCGGGCCAAGCGGCGACCAAGGACGTCAGCAGCGCCGCCGCGGTGGCGCGCACGCGCATCGTCC
>JACQZT010000381.1 GCA_016213755.1 Acidobacteriota bacterium
ATGAAGTGCTTGAACTGGAGGCGCCCCCAGTTCTTTCATGAAGGTTCGGGATCTCATCCAGAAAGTGGAAGCCGACGGATGGCGTCAGGTGAAAGCGCGGGGCAGCCATCGCCAGTACAAACACCCGGCAAAGCGGGGTCGCGTCACAATCCCGGGGCATCCGGGAGACGACGTTCAGCCTGGTACCCTGAAAAGTGTTCTGATTCAGGCGCAACTGAAAGAAAAGCCATGAAGAAGTATGCGGTGGTCATCGAGCGCGGGCCAAACAACCTCTCCGCTTACGTTCCGGATCTGCCGGGCTGCATCACAACCGGAAAGACCGTCGAGGAAATTGAGCGCAATATCCGAGAGGCGATTGAACTCCACCTGGAAGGCTTGACGGAAGACGGCGAATCGATCCCGGAGCCAACCACTCTCGCCCTGGAGATCGAAGTTCCCTTTGCCGCCTGAGCGCCGCCCCCCAAGGGGCTCGCGTCCAGACAAGCCATATTTCAAAATCAGACGCCCTTGATCCAACTGTGGTTCGGATCGTCCTGCCAGGCCCCGTACTTGCGTGCTTCCCCGGCCATCACCCAGAGGTAGTTCAGGGTGTAGCCGGGACAGGCCGAAACCGGATGGTAGCCGCGCGGGATCAGCACCGCGTCGCCGTGTTCCACCGGAAAGGCGTGGTCGAAAGGCTCCGGGTCGTCCTTGTCGGTGTAGACGCGAATGAAGCCGAAGCCTTGCGGAGGCTCGAACTGGAAGTAGTAGATCTCTTCCATGGGCACTTCGGCGCCCCGGAAGCAGTCGTGCTTGTGGGGCGGGCAGGAAGTCCAGCCGCCCGGCTGGCTCACCGTCTCACCCGCGATCAACCGCGCGTGCTCCAGGTTGTCGGCGATGTGCGTGTAGACCATGCGCCGCCAGTTGTCCTGGCCGGTTTCGCTCACCATTACGTCCGCCGGGACGATGAGCGCGACCTTTCCTCCCGGCTGACCGGGAGCGCCCGCGATGGCGATGCGCGCCGCCGGGTCCGGCGCCGAAAGCCTCACTTTGCTCCCCGCCGGCACGTACACCACCGGACCGGGTTCCCGCAGCGACTTGCGCGCGGGGATCTCGGCCGACCAGCCATCCACTTCCACCCGCACGCCGCCTTTGTAGAAGCTCAGCGCCTGCTCTTCCTCGCCCGTCTCAAAGACGTGTTCGGTCAGGCTCCCGCCCAGCTCGACGATGGTGAAGGACAGGAACTTCAGGTCCGCGCTGCGGCGCGCCAGCGGATACACGCCGGGTGCGTCGCCCGGACTCTTACGGTGCAGATGCATGGTTTCCACGCTATCATAGTCGGATTACACGCATGAAATGGTTCGCATTCCTGGCCGCGGCGGTTTCGCTCGGCGCGGCCGACTGGTCGTTCTCGGCGCTCTATAAGCGCCCCTTCCTTTGGGGCCAGCCGCCCGAGCGGCTCACCTGGTCGCGGGAGGGCCACACTTTGGTCTTCTTGTGGAACCCCGAGGGGAAGACCTTCCGCGAGCTCTACGCCTACCGCCCGGAGACAAAACAACTCGTCCGCCTGACGAATCTGGAAAACGAAAAGGACGAGTTCAACGACGACGAGTCGGACAAGGACGAGCGCCTGCGCCGCTATAAGGCGCCGTCCACCGGCATCCCGTCGTTTCACCTTTCGCGCGACGGCGCGGAGGCCGCCTTCGCCTGGCGCGGCGATCTCTACATCGCGTCCACCGACGGCTCCCGCCCGCCTTTCCGCCTCACCCGCACCAAGGAGAGCGAAAGCGCCCCGCAACTCGCGCCCGGCCGGCAGCGGCTGGCCTTTCTGCGCGGCGGGCAGATCTACGTCCAGGAGCGCGCCACCGGCCGGCTTTCTCAAATCACCGAACTCGCCGCGGCCGACGGAACGGTTTCGGGCTTCGAGTGGTCGCCCGACGGCAAGCGCTTCGTTTACACCGTGCGCCGCAAGTCCGGCCGCCAATTGCTGCTGCCCAACTATTCCGGCCGCTTCGTCACCGCGCGCTCTTTTCCGCGCACGGTGGCCGGCGACGAGCCGAATGAAACGGCGGCCTTCGTCATCCCCGCCGAGGGCGGCAAACCGGTGGCCGTCGAACCCGGCCCCTGGGGCGCGCGCGTCGCGGGCGGCATGCCCGAATGGTCGCCCGACGCGAGCAAGCTCCTGGGACGCGCCGTTCATCCTTCGATGAAGAAGCAGCAGTTGCTGGTTACCGACGCCGCCACCGGCAAGTCCAAGGCCATTTGGGAAGAGGCGGATCCCAAGTGGGTGGACGCCACCTCGTTTGGCTGGTCGCCGGATTCCAGACAGGTCTTCTTTCTGAGCGACCGCGACGGATTCTCGCACCTCTGCGTCCTCCCGGCCGAAGGCGGCACGCCCACCCAGGTCACCCGCGGCACCTGGGAAATCCACCCCGAGACCTTCTCCTGGGCGCCGCAGTGGGTCGGCGAATATCTCTATTACGCTTCCACGGAAGCCGCGCCCAGCGAACGCCAGTCCTACCGCATCCGCCCCGACGGCAGCGGCAAGCAGAAGCTCTCCTCGCGCGAAGGCCTGAACCTGGGCCTGGTCTCCGAGGACGGCCAGCACACGGCTTGGATGCTGGCGGACCTGAAGAATCCCTTCGACCTGTGGGTGGACGGCGAGCGCGTCACCCGCTCCGCGCGCCCGGAGTTCGCCCAATACGAATGGCCGGAAACCCGCTTCGTGAGCTTCCCGTCCAAAGGGGATGGCAAGCCGGTGGCCGCGAAACTGCTGCTGCCCTCCGGCTATCGCCCCGAGGACAAATCGCAGCCGCCCCGCCCGGCGGTGTTTTTCATCCACGGCTCGGGCTACGCCACCAGCGTGCTCAAGCAGTGGGGCAGCTACAACGAAGTCCGCTACCTGTTCAACTGCTACCTGGCGCACAAGGGTTACGTGGTACTGGATATGGACTACCGCGGCAGCTCCGGCTACGGGCGCGACTGGCGCACCGATGTCTACCTCCACCTGGGCGGCAAGGACCTCGAAGACGTGCTGGGCGGCGTCGACTACCTCCGTTCGCTGGGCAACATCGACACCCGGCGGCTGGGCATCTGGGGCATCAGCTATGGCGGCTTTATGACCAACATGGCCATGTTTCTGGCGCCCGACGCGTTTCGCGCCGGCGCCTCCTGGGCCGCGGTCAACGATTGGGAGAATTACAACTCCTTCTACACCGCGCAGCGGCTGACCACGCCCAAGGAGAACCCGGAAGCCTATCGCCGCAGCTCGCCCATCCACTTCTCTTCCCAGCTCAAGAGCAAGCTGCTCATCGTTCACGGCATGGTGGACAACAACGTTCTGTTCCAGGACGCCGTGCAGTTGACCGAAAAGCTGATCCAGGAAGGCAAGGACTTCTCGCACATCTATTACCCCGAGGAGAGCCACTCGTTCGTGCGCGAAGAGACTCTCATCGACGCCTATCGCCGCACGGCCGAGTGGTTCGACGCGCACCTCAAATGACGCTGCCGCGGTTGTACCCGATTCTCGACACCGCGACCCTCGAACGCCGCGGCTGCGATCCGATAGCGGCGGCGCGCGGGATGCTCGACGGCGGCGCGCGCATTCTGCAATTCCGCCACAAGGGCTTCTTCTCGCGCGGCGTCTTCCAGCAAGCCGAAAGCGTGGCTGAACTGTGCCGCCGGGCCGGCGCGCAGTTGGTGGTAGACGACCGCGCCGACGTGGCCGCGCTGCTGGACGCCGGCGTACACCTCGGGCAGGAGGACCTGTCCCCCGCCGACGCCCGGCGCATCGTCGGTCCGCAGCGCGTCATCGGATTCTCGACTCATAACGAGACGCAGCTCGGCGCCGCCCGGGACGAACCGGTGGACTACCTGGCCATCGGCCCGGTTTTTGGCACCGGGTCCAAGGAGCGCCCCGACCCGGTGCTGGGCCTGGAGGCCCTGCCCCGTCTGCGCCGGCTCACCGCGCACCCGCTGGTGGCCATCGGCGGCATCACACTGGAAAGCGCCCCGGCCGTGCTGGCCGCGGGCATCGACTCGGTGGCCGTCATCGCCGGCCTGCTGCCCGAAACAACGACGGAAGAGACAATTCGCCAACGGATGGAAGAATGGCTCAAACGACTGAAGTGAAGACGGGCCTGGTCAAGGGGCTGGGCCTGTTCGATGCCACCACGCTGGTCATGGGTTCCATGATCGGCTCGGGCATTTTCATCGTGCCCGCCGACATCGGTCGCCAGGTGGGCGCGCCCGGCCTGCTGCTGGCCACCTGGGTGGCCACCGCGCTGCTGACCATGGCCGCCGCGCTCTCCTATGGCGAGCTGGCGGCCGCCATGCCGCACGCCGGCGGTCAATACGTCTACCTGCGCGAGGCCTTCGGCCCGCTCAGCGGCTTCCTGTTCGGCTGGACCATGTTCACGGTGATTCAGACCGGGACCATCGCCGCCGTGGCCGTGGCGTTCGCGAAATTCACGGGCGTCTTCTTCCCGGCCGTCAGCGCGCGGAACACCGTGCTGCCCTATCTCAGCACCCAGCAGTTGCTCGCCATCCTGGTGGTGGTCTTCCTCACCGCGCTGAACACGCGCGGACTGCGCGCCGGCGCCGTGGTGCAGAACGTCTTCACCGTCGCCAAGGTAGGGGCACTGCTGGGCCTCATCGGCCTGGGCCTCGTCTTCGGCCGCAATCCGGAAGCCGTGGCCCGCAACTTCTCGAACCTGTGGGGCGAGGCCAGCTTCGGCTGGACCGCCATCCGCCTCACCGGCGTGGCCATGGTGGGCGCGCTGTTCGCTTCCGACGCCTGGAACAACGTCACCTTCACGGCCGGCGAAGTGCGCAATCCGCGGCGCAACCTGCCCCTGGCGCTGGCGCTGGGCGTGGGCATCGTCTCGGCGCTGTACCTGGGCTGCAACCTGATTTACCTGCGCGTGCTGCCGCTGGAAGCCATTCAGCACGCCTCGGAAGACCGTGTGGCCACCGCCGTGGCTTCGGGCATTCTGGGGCCGGTGGCCGTGCAGGTGATGGCGGCGGCCATCATGGTTTCCACCTTCGGCTGCCTGAACGGCCTGATTCTGGCCGGCGCGCGGGTCTACTACGCCATGGCCCTGGACCGTCTCTTCTTCCGGCGCGCCGCGCGGCTGGATTCCCAGCGCCACACGCCCGTCGCCGCGCTGGTGCTGCAATGCATCTGGGCCTGCGCGCTCACGCTTTCGGGCACCTACAGCGATCTGCTGGACTATGTTATATTCGCAGTTCTGCTGTTTTACATCCTGACCATCGCGGGCGTGCTGGTGCTGCGTCGCACCCGTCCCGAGATGGAGCGCCCTTACCGGGCCTTCGGATACCCGGTGCTGCCGATCCTCTACATTGCGGCGGCGGGGCTGATCGAGATTTTGCTGTTGCTGTACAAGCCAAGCTACACCTGGCCCGGGCTGATCATCGTGCTGCTCGGCGTTCCAGTCTACTTCTTCTGGCGAAAGAGAGAGGTTCCAGCATGAGTCTTTTCGCGACCAAACCGTTGAGCCGCATCATGGCCGAGTCGGAAGGCGGCAAACACACGCTAAAACGCTCGCTCGGCCCGGGCAGCCTGATCGCGCTGGGCATCGGCGCCATTATCGGTGCTGGGCTGTTCTCGCTGACGGGCATCGCGGCCGCCGAAAACGCCGGCCCGGCCGTGGTGCTCTCGTTCCTGCTGGCGGCGGTGGGCTGCGCCTTTGCCGGCATGTGCTACAGCGAGTTCTCGACCATGATTCCCATCGCCGGCAGCGCCTATACCTATTCCTACGCCACCATGGGCGAACTGGTGGCCTGGATCATCGGCTGGGACCTGGTGCTGGAATACGCCGTCGGCGCGGCCACCGTGTCCATCAGTTGGTCCAGTTACGTGGTCTCGCTGCTGCACGACTGGGGGCTCGCATTGCCGGCGCAGTTGATCGCTTCGCCCTGGCAGCCGGTGCGCATGCCCGACGGATCGACGGTCTACGGCATCATCAACCTGCCGGCGGTGTTCATCGTGTGCCTGATCTCGCTGCTGCTGATGATCGGCATCAAGGAGTCGGCCAACGTGAACGCCGTGGTGGTGGTGATCAAGGTGACGGTGGTGATTGTGTTCATCGCGGTGGGCTGGGCGTTCATCAAACCCGCCAACCACACCCCGTTCATTCCCCCCAACACCGGCACGTTCGGCGAGTTCGGATGGAGCGGCATCGTCCGCGCGGCGGGCGTCATTTTCTTCGCCTACATCGGATTCGACGCCGTATCCACGGCCGCCCAGGAGGCCCGCAAGCCGCAGAAGGACATGCCCATCGGCATCATCGGCTCGCTGATCATCTGCACCATCCTGTACGTCGTTTTTGCCTACGTCATGACGGGCCTGGAGCACTACACCAAGTTCCGGGGCAACGCCGCTCCGGTGGCGTTGGCCATCATGAACACGCCCTTTGCGTGGCTCAAAACCGCGGTCAAACTGGGCATTATCGCGGGTTTCACCTCGGTGATCCTGGTGATGCTGCTGGGCCAGTCCCGGGTCTTCTTTTCGATGTCCCGCGACGGGCTGCTGCCGCGCATCTTCTCCGACATACACCCAAAGTTCCGCACACCCTGGCTCTCCAACCTCCTGTTCATGGTGTTCGTCAGCCTGTTTTCGGCCTTCGCGCCCATCTCGGTGGTGGGCCACATGACCAGCATTGGCACGCTGTTCGCCTTCGTGCTGGTGTGCGCCGGCATCATGATCATGCGCAAGACCCAGCCCGACCTGCCGCGTCCCTTCAAGACGCCGCTGGTGCCACTGGTGCCCATCCTGGGCATCCTGGTCTGCTCGCTGATGATGTACGGGCTGGGCTGGGAGAACTGGTCGCGCCTGTTCGTCTGGCTCTTCATCGGCATGGTGATCTACTTCGGCTACAGCCGCAGTCACAGCCACCTGCGCAAGGCCAACGGGGGGTAGTGTCTAAAGGTGCGATGATATGGTAGCCTTCCCAAGTGCCCGCTACCTTTGACATCTGTATCGATGAATCCGGGGATGATGGCCTTGGATTCGACAAAAGCCCGGATTGTTCGAGGTGGCTGGTTCTAGCCCGACTTTCGCAGTTCCAGCGAGTTTTGCGGGCGGCGCGGGTCAAAAGTCGTTCGCCTGCAACGCGGGGGTTTGGAAATGGTCTGAGTGAAGACCTGCCCTCTTTTCATGCCGCAGGAATTCTGGCATTCTGCTGCTTCCGATGTTTTTGCGCAGCACGAACCGCAACAAGGACGGCAAGGACCACCGCTACTTCAGTGTTGTGGAGAATCGGCGGTTGCCGG
>JACQZT010000382.1 GCA_016213755.1 Acidobacteriota bacterium
CATGCGCGCCGCGGGCGTCGACCAGCTTGGTCTGCTGACCGAGGAAGTCAAGCGCAGGGGCGCGGCGGCGGAAGCGGCGCCGGAGGCCGTGCCGGCACAGTGAAGCCCTCCCGCCGTCGCTGAGACGGGAGGCATCTGGTGCGAAAAGGAGCAATCTTATGTCAATGGCAGTGGGCGGGGGAAAAGGTGCTATCGCCGACATCAACATGACCCCCATGATCGACGTGTTGCTGGTGCTGCTGATCATTTTCATGGTCATCACGCCCTTAACACCCAAGGGGCTGGAGACGCTAGTGCCACAGCCGGCGCCGCCGAACCAGCAGGCGACGGCGGCCGATACGCGCACGGTGGTGATTCAGATCAACAAGGACAGGTCGATCCTGATCAACAACGAGGTGGTCGAAGAGGCCCGGCTGGGGCCGCGTCTGGAAGAGATCTTCAAGACCCGCGCCGAACGGGTGGTGTTCGTCAAGGGCGATCCGGACCTGGAGTTCCAATCGGTGGCGAAGGCAATTGACATTGCCAAGGGCGCCGGTATCGATAAGGTCGGTTTGATGACCAAGGGAGTCGAGTCCGGCCAGTAGCCGGCCGGTTCCGGTCTCAGGGAGAAGAACTATGCAGCGCAAGCTAATTGTGTTGGTGGCCTTATGCGCGGTCGCGGCCCTGCTTCTGGCGGGCACGGGCTGCGAGAAACTCAGGGCGCGCGACAACCTGAACAAAGGCGTGATGGCGTACAAGAGCGCTCGCTACGCCGAGGCGGTGGAGTTCTTCAAGGCGGCGGTCGCTTTGGAGCCAACCTACACCAACGCGCGCCTGTACTTGGCGACGGCGTATATGAGCCAGTACATCCCCGGCGCCGAATCGCCGGAGAACATGCAGATGGCTCAGGCCGCCCACAACGAGTTCATGAAGGTCGTCGAGCAGGATCCGCGGAACCCGCTCGCCATCGCCTCGATCGCCTCGCTGTACTTCAATCAGAAGAAGTTCGACGAGGCGCGCGAGTGGCACCAGAAACTGATCGCGGTGGATCCCAAGGCCAAGGAGTCCTTTTACACGCTGGGCGTTATCGCCTGGACGCGCAGCTTCCAGAGGCGCATGGAAGCCCGCGCCAAGCTGGGCATGAAGCCCGAAGATCCGGGCCCGCTGAAGGATAAGAAGACGCGCGAGGCGGTGAAGGAGAGCATCCTTCCCATGATCGAGGACGGCATCCAGAACCTTAACAAGGCGCTGGAACTGGACAAGGAATACGACGACGCGATGGCCTATCTCAACCTGCTGTACCGCGAGAGGGCCGACCTCGCCGATTCCAAGGAGGCTTACGATAAAGACACCGACGCGGCCGATCAGTGGGTCCAGAAGACTCTGGAGACCAAGAAGATCAAGGCTTCCCGCACGCCCGTGTCCGGTATCGTTCAGGACGCACCGAGGAAGTAGCCCGGCCCTTCGCCGCGCTTCGCCGCGCGCCGAAGGAGTAGTGTTCCGCTATACTGAATGGGGCGGCCCCCGGCGGGCCGCCCTGTTTCATCTTCATGTCCACCGAGCCCAGTGAGGCGGCCCGCCCCGGCAAGCATCTCATCCGAACGGCGCCGGAAACCGCCGGCTTGCGGATCGAATCCCTCTACCAGTCGCTGGAAGACAAGGTGCTGGCCTTGCGCCCGCGCGAGGATACGTCGCCTCTGCGCCGGGCCTATCGCTTCGCCGCCGACCGCCACGGCGCCCGGCGGCGGCTCTCCGGCGAGCCCTATATCACCCATCCTCTTCAGGTGACTCAAATCCTGGCCGACATGCAGATGGACCTGGTGTGTCTCCAGACCGGGCTGCTGCACGACGTGATCGAGGACACCAGCGCCACCGTCGAAGAGGTGGAGCGGGAGTTCGGCGCCGAGGTCGGCCGCTGCGTGGACGGAGTGACCAAGCTCCGCAAGATCAAGATGTACTCGCGCGAGGAGCGGCAGGCGGAGAGCATCCGCAAGATGCTGCTGGCCATGGTCAGCGATATCCGCGTGATGATCGTCAAACTGGCGGACCGGCTGCACAACATGCGGACTCTGGCCTTTCACGACCGCGAGTCGCAGCAGCGGATCGCGCAGGAAACCCTGGAGATCTACGCCCCCATCGCGCACCGGCTGGGAATGGGCAAAATCCGCGGCGAGCTGGAGGATTTGTCGTTCAGCTTCCTGGAACCCGAAGCGCACGAAAACCTGGTGCGAGAAATCGAGAGCCGGCGCGCGGCGAACGTGCGCATGCTGGAAGACATCCAGCGCCACGTCGAGGCGAAACTCGCCGCCGAGAGCGTGCCAGCGCGGGTCGAGGCGCGCGTCAAACGGCCCTATTCGGTCTACCAGAAGCTGAAGCGGCAGAAGATCGGCATCGAGCAGGTGTACGATCTCCTGGGCCTGCGAATCATCACCGACTCGGTTCGCAACTGTTACGCCGCGCTGGGCGTGATTCACACCGAATGGCACCCCATCCCGGGGCGCATCAAGGACTTCATCGCGATCCCCCGGCAAAACCTGTACCAGTCGCTGCACACCTCGGTGATCGGCCCCGGCGGCCAGTCCTTCGAGGTGCAGATCCGCACCGACGAGATGCACCGCATCGCCGAAGAGGGGATCGCGGCCCACTGGAAATATAAAGAGGGGAAAAGGGGACAGGCGGCCGACGACCAGCGCGTCGCCTGGCTGCGGCAACTGGTCGAGCTGCAAAAGGACCTGCGCGACCCGACCGAGTTCATGTCCGGCCTGCGGGTGGAACTCTACCCGGAGGAGGTCTACACCTTCACTCCGCGCGGCAAGGTGATCGTGCTTCCGCGCGACGCCACGCCCGTCGACTTCGCCTATTCCATTCACAGCGATGTCGGGAACACCTGCGTGGGCGCCAAAGTCAATGGCCGGATCGTTCCTCTCAAGTACACGCTCAAGAACGGGGACGTGATCGAGATTCTGACCCAGCCCGGACATCTGCCCAGCCGGGACTGGCTGGCGCTGGTCAAGACCCAGCGCGCGCGCAACAAGATCCGGCACGTGATCAACGTCCTGGAGCGGGCCCGCGCCCTCGAGATCGGGCAGGGCTTCCTGGAGCGCGAGGCACGGCGTCTGGGCGTGGCCCTGAGCCGCGTGGCGCGAGCCGACATGGAGCGTGTGGCCGGCGAGTACGGCTGCAGCAAGGTGGAAGACCTGCACGCCGCGCTGGGCTATGGAAAGTACTCGGCCCGCCAAGTGCTGCACAAACTGGCTCCCGAGATTGTGCCGGCCGACAGCCCCAAACCGCGCCCGGCGGCTCCGCCCGCCGATGGCCAGCCGGCCGCGCCGGGCGAAGACCTGGTTATCAAGGTCCGCGGCATCGACGACCTGCTGGTCTATCGGGCCAAGTGCTGCAATCCCATCCGCGGGGAAGCGATCACGGGCTACATCACGCGCGGCAAGGGCGTGGCGGTGCACTCGCGGAACTGCCCTAACGTCCAGAAGTTGCTCTACCAGGCCGAGCGCCAGATCGACGTCGAATGGACCCGCTCGGCCCGCGAGTCGTTCCCGGTCAAGATGATCGTCTACACCGACGACCGCCCTGGAATGCTGCACCAGTTGACCAGCGTCCTGTTCGGCGAGAACTGCAACATCTCGACCTTGGAGGCCCGCCAGGACCAGGAACGGGGCGGGGAAACAGGGGTTGTGGAGATGACCGTGGAGATTCGCGATAAGAAGCAGCTCGAGCGCGTGGTGTCCGCCATCCGGCGCATCTCAGGCGTGCGGGACGTGCAGCGAATCCAGTGACTTATGCCGAACTACCAACCGCTCCCGGCGGCAGCCGAGCATATTGCGGTTTCCCGCTCTAAAGGCATCGGCATCGACTGGCGCGGAGGCCACCACAGCGCCTACCCGCTGGCGTACCTGCGCGACCACTGCCCCTGCGCCACCTGCACCGGCGCACACGGAACCGTGCCCCGGAAGACGGATCTGTCCACTAACCCGTTCCAACTCTACAAACCGGCCTTGCGCATGGTCTCTGTGGAGCCGGTGGGCAATTACGCCCTGCGCATCGACTGGAACGATGGCCACAACTCGGGCATATATTCGTACGACTATTTGCGGGAGATCTGTCCCTGCGACGAGTGTGCGAGCCGCCGGGCTACAGGAGGCGGAAATTGACTTCGATGGTCGCGGCCACGGCCACCGGGCGGCCGTCCTTGTAGCCGGGCTTAAAGCGCCACTTGGTGACGGCTTCGACGGCCTTCTCGTCCAGCCCCAAACCCAGCGGGCGGACCACCTTCATGTCGCGCGGCATGCCCTTCTCGTCCACCACCACGTAGAGCACCACGGTGCCCTGGAACTTGGCCCGGCGCGCCTCGTCGGAGTACTCCGGTTCGACCTTGAAAACCAACTGCGGCGCCGAGACGCCGCCGCCGATCTTGTACACGCCTCCGCCCACCCCGCCGCCCCTGCCGGGACCGAAACCGGGTCCGTCGCCCGAACCCACGCCGCCTCCGGAGCCGGAGCCGATGCCGCCGCCCGAGCCCGGGCCGTTCGAGGGAGGGCCGAGCTTGCCGAACGGGTCGCCCCACACGGCCATGTTCACGTTGGGCAGTTGCACGTCCGCCTGGGCGATGATGGTGGGTTCCATCAGCAGCTTCGGATTCGGATTATTCACCACCGCCATGGGCGGAACGAACTGTCGCGGGGAGACTCTTGGCAGCCGCCCCTTGCTGGCCGGCAACGGCGAGTTGTCTCCGCCGCCCCCGCCGCCTCCCATGGCCTGCTTTTGCGGCTTGGCTTCGGGCACCCAAGGGTTCAAATCCGGCGCCACCAGGCTGACGGTCTGCTTGACCGCATGCTGCACCGTCCGGTTGGTGCCGAGAACGGCCGCCAGCACCACCAGGAACACGTGCAGCAGCACCGAAGTCGACAGAGCCCTCTTGCGCTTCTGCTGGCCCCAGATATCCTTGACGGCGACGGGCTTGGAGGTCACCGCCAGGGGCGGGAGCTTGGGCGGGCGGATGGTGTCGGCGACATTCCGGAGAAAGTCGTGATACCAGGGCTTCTGCATGTCCAGCGAAAGCAGCCTTTGCAGATGGACGTCCGCGCCGATCGTGGATTGTGTCTCTACCGCTCCGGATGTGTTCTGGGGGGCCATACCTACCGTTCGCTCATGTGCCGCCGGCATCTCACTTCTATAGATGCGCCGTGCGAAACCGCCGTTACAGTTTTACGCACGCGCCGACAGCCCGGCTACCAAAAATTGTAGCATACTCAGTTCAATCGAGATCCCGGTTCCCGAAACTCATAGGGCAAATTAACAACTGCACTCAGGCGCCGGCCAGAAAGCGCCGGGTCCGCTCCCAGACCCAGTCCAGCCGGTCGAGCAACTGGTGATCGGAGTCCACCAGTTCCAGCTCCACGTTGGGGCGGGCGGAGGCGAACTGGCGGGACCAATCGGGCGTCACCACATCGTCCCGCGTTCCATGGATGAGCAGAACCGGCTGGCGCACTTCGGGAAAATCCTCGTAGCGCAGGCCGTCTTCCACGAGCTGGAAACCCAGCGGGAGCATGCGCTGCTCGCCGTGGTGGAAGACGCTCATCCAGCCGTTGCGGCGCCACTCCTCGAGCCGGGCCGCTCCGAGCTGCTCCGGCCAGCGCCGGGCGAATCCGAAGGCCGGCGCCAGCAGCACCGCCTTGCGCACCTGGGGGTGGCGCGCGGCGTAAAGCGCGGCCAGGTAGCCGCCCAGGCTCGATCCGATCAGGTGGACCGGGCGGCCACCGGCCGCGCGCTCGATTACCGCGAGCTGGCGCGTGAGGGTGAGTTTCTCGAAGTCGCCTTCGGTGAGATCCGGCGCTCCCATTTCCCAGCCCAGCCGCGAGGCCTGTTGGGCGAAGTAGCGGGCCTTTTGCGAGGAGGGGCCGGAGCCGAAGCCGTGCAGGTACAGGATTGTTTCGGTCATGAAATTATTGAGGAGGTCTTTGCGCGGCCGGCTCCTCGGCCTCGAACTTGATTTCGGCGCTGGCCGCGAACCTGCGGAACGGGCCGTACTGGAGCGAGTTCTCGACTGCCAGCCGGCCGCCCTGGTGCTGCCGGTGCAAAACCGAGGCCGGCAGCAGCACGCCGTGGGAGGACAGGGCGTAGTCGACGACGGCCAGATCCACGATCTGTTGCCCGTCCCGGTCGCGCGCGGTGCGCAGTTCGAGGCGCAACGGCAGGAAGTCGGGCTCGCGCAGCCAGAGGCGGCCCTCCAGGGGCCGGTGAGTCACCCGGTTGTCGTCGAAGACGGTCAGCGCGGACGCGCCGGCGTCCTGGTGGAAGGCCACCACGAAGGCCGCGTCGGGACCCACCCGTTCGCGCCCGGAGGCGCTGAAGCGGTAATTCGGCAAGGCCCGCCGGGTGAACAGCAGGAGGCTCTGCCCGAAATCGGTGAGCGCGCCCTCCAGTCCCCAGCGCTCGAAGTCGCGGAGCAGCCGCCGCCGGTCTTTGTCGTCCGGGGCGGTGAGCGCCAGGGTGAGCTTGCGGCGGGCTTCGGCCGCGCCCTCGACGGGCCGGCCGTCCACTGAAACGACCCGGCGAACCTCGTGCAAGCTGGGCTGAGGCTTCTGAAGGGTCGCGAAGCCGTATTCGGAGGCGATCTCCCGGTACCGAAAGGCGAATTGCGGCGGCGTCTCCGGCGCCCGGCCGATCCGGGGGTGGAAGCCGCGGCCCTTGGCCGCTTTCTGCCGCCAGACCTCCTGCGAAATGACTTCGGGGGCCACCCGGGCAAAGGCCTCGGCCTCTTCCGAAAGCCGCTGCAACGCCGCCTCCGGAACGCCCTCCGCGGGCGGCGGGACCAGCGCCAGGAACACGGCCCACGCAGCCCAAGTCATGGAACAATTCTAACCCGGCGCCACCCCTCCCAGTTGCGCCGGGTATGCCGCCACGGCTAGAATCAGTGAGTTCAGAGATCTTGTTGGGAGGATTCATGTCGGTTGAACTGAAGGTGAAGCAGATTATCGTCGAGCAGTTGGGCGTGGACGAGGCCGCGGTTGACGCTACCGCTTCGTTTGTCGACGATCTCGGCGCCGACTCGCTCGACATTGTCGAGCTGGTGATGGCCTTCGAGGAAGCGTTTGAGATCGACATTCCGGACGAAGACGCCGAGAAGATTACCACGGTGAAAGACGCCGTCGACTACATCGACGCGAAGAAGAAGTAGCCGACTGGGCCGTCCCGTCTTTTTACGGATGGAGTGCATTCTTTGTCTCGCAGAGTCGTAGTCACAGGTGTCGGTCTGCTCTGTTCGGTCGGAAACGGCACGGAGCAGGTCTGGCAGGCGATCCAGGAGGGCCGCAGCGGCATCGGCCCCATCACGCAGTTCGACGCGTCGCAGTTCTCGTGCCGCATCGCCGGCGAGGTGCGCGATTTCGATCCCGCGCAGTTCATCGAGAAGAAGGAAGTCCGCAAGATGGCGCGGTTCATGCACTTCGCCATCGCGGCCACCGAGTACGCGATGCAGACCGCCGGTCTGGCGGTGACCCCGGAGACCGCCGAGCGCATCGGCGTGTACATCGGCAGCGGCATCGGCGGCTTCGAGGTGATCGAGCGGGAGCACCGGAACCTGCTCGAAAAGGGGCCCGGGCGCATCTCGCCGTTCTTCATTCCGGCCACCATCATCAACCTGGCCTCCGGGCAGGTCTCCATGCGGACCGGCGCCAAAGGACCGAATTCGGCCACCGCGACCGCCTGCACCACGGGCGCCCACGCCGTGGGCGATTCCTTCAAAATCATTCAGCGCGGCGACGCGGACGCCATGATCTGCGGCGGCGCCGAAGCGGCCATCACTCCCATGGGTGTGGGAGGGTTCGCGGCGATGCGCGCGCTATCGACGCGCAACGACGAGCCCCAGCGCGCCAGCCGTCCGTGGGACGCGCAACGCGACGGGTTTGTGGTGGGCGAAGGTTCGGGCATCCTGATTCTCGAAGAGCTGGAGTTCGCCCGCCGGCGCGGCGCGCCGGTTCTGGCCGAAATCGCCGGCTACGGCATGAGCGCCGACGCCTACCACATCACCGCCCCCTCCGAGGACGGCGATGGCGGGATGCGGGTCATGCGGAACGCGCTGCGGGATGCCGGGCTGGCGCCCGAAGAGGTCGACTACATCAACGCGCACGGCACCTCGACCGGCGTCGGCGACCGCATCGAAACCATCGCCATCAAGCGCTGCTTCGGCGAACACGCCCGTAAGGTCGCCGTCAGTTCCACCAAGTCGATGACCGGCCACCTGCTGGGCGGCGCCGGCGGGCTGGAAGCCGGCATCTCGGTGCTGGCCATTCGCGACCAGGTTGCGCCGCCCACCATCAATTACGAGTTTCCGGATCCGCTCTGCGACCTGGATTACGTCCCCAACCAGGCGCGGCCGATGACCATCCACTGCGTACTGTCTAATTCGTTCGGTTTTGGCGGCACCAACGGGTGCCTGCTATTCAAGAAATTCGCCGGGTAAGCTCTATTCGTGAAAATCATCGTCGCCCTCAAACAGGTGGCCGCGCGGGACTCGGCCTTGAAGCTCGACGCCTCCGGCCAGTGGATCGACGAGTCGGACCTGGCCTGGGAGATCAACGAAGCCGACGCCTATGCGCTGGAAGCCGCGCTGCAACTCAAGGAGCGGCAGGGCGGCGAGGCGATCGCCCTGTGCGCCGGGCCGGCACGCGCCGCGCAGGCGCTGCGCGAGGCGCTGGCCAAGGGCGCCGACCGCGCCATTCACATCGAGGAAGAGTCCCTGCCGCGGTTCGACGCCCTGGCCGTGGCCCGGGTGCTGGCCGCAGCCGCGCGCCCGGAGGCCGCGGACCTGCTCCTCACCGGCCTGCAATCGGACGACACGGGCGCCGGGCAGACCGGTGTCCTGCTCGCCGAACTGCTCGGGCTGCCGCACGCTTCCCTGGTGGTCCGCACGGAGGCGATCGGCGGAGGCCTGCGCGTCAAGCGGGAACTGGAGGGCGGCTGGCACCAGTTTCTCGAGATGTCTCTGCCCGCGGTGCTTTCCATTCAGTCGGGCGCCGGCAGACTGCGCTACGCCACCCTGATGGGAATCAAGAAGGCCAAGACCAAACCGCTGCGCCGGGTGAGCGCCGCCGAGCTGGGTGTGACGCTGGAGGCGGGTGTGGTCGCCGGGCGCCTGTACCCGCCGGAACGCGCCAAGCGGACGGTGATGCTGGCCGGCGGCGCGCGCGAGGCGGCCTCCGCGCTGGTCGAGAAGCTGCGCTTCGAAGCGAGGGTGCTATGAGCGTCCTGGTGGTGCTGGAGCGGGCGGGCGGCGTCTCGCTGGAGGCCTTCGCCGCCGGGCGGCAACTGGCCGGATTGCTGGACGCGCCAGTGTCGGCGGTCTCGCTGCTGGGGCCGTACACGGCGGACGCTTTCACCGCGGCACTGGAGGCGCACATTCGGAGCGCGGGCTGCGACTTCGTGCTCTTTCCGCACACCTACCAGACCCGTGACTACGCGCCCAAGCTGGCCGCGCGGTTCGGCCGCCCTATGGTCAGCGACGTCACGGGGCTGCGAGTCGAAGCGGGCGCGCCCGTCTTCGTCCGGCAGCTCTTCCAGGGCAAGCTCAACGCCGGCGTCCGCTTCACGGGCGCGGGTCCGTACTTCGTTTCGGTTCAGGCGGGTGCATTTCGGGGCGCGCAGCCGGAGACGATCGAGGAGATCGCAGCCGCCCCTGGAGCGGCGGCGCGCGTGAAGGCGGGGGAGCCGTTCCGCGAATCCGAACGCGCGGTGGATCTGTCGTCCGCGCCAGTGATCGTGGGTGTGGGCCGTGGCATCCAGGACGGCGAGAACCTGGCCCTGGTCGAGTCCCTGGCCCAGGCGCTGGGCGCCGAACTGGGGGCCTCGCGTCCGGTGTGCGACAACGGCTGGCTGCCCATGGAACGGCAAATCGGCAGCTCCGGGCAGACCGTGGCGCCGAAGCTGTACATCGCGGTGGGGATTTCGGGGGCCATCCAGCACCTGGTGGGCATCAAAGAGTCGAAGACCATCGTGGCCATCAACCGGGACGAGAGCGCCCCGATCTTCGAAGTCGCCGACTACGGAATTGCCGGCGACCTGTTCGACGTGGTTCCGGCTCTCAGCGAGGAGATTCGCAAAGCCAAGGAGTGAGAGGTGCAAGACTCGGCCATATTGCTGATCCATTCCCCGGACCGCAAGGGCCTGGTGGCGGCCATCTCCGGCTTCCTGTACGCGCACGGCGCCAACATCCTGCACGCCGACCAGCACCAGGACGAGGAACTGGGTTTGTTCTTCATGCGCGTGGAATGGGCGCTCGCCGGTTTCGATCTGGACGAGCGCGCCTTCCGGGCGGAGTTCCCGCCCGTCGCCGAGCGCTTCGAAATGCGCTGGCGGCTCGAGTACTCCGCGCGCCCGCTGCGAGTGGCGATCTTCGTGTCGCGCTACCAGCACTGCCTGGCCGACCTGCTGCAACGGTACCGGAGCGGGGAATTGCCGTGTCGGATTCCGCTCATCGTCGCCAATCATCCGGATGCCCAGCCCCTGGCTGAGTTCTACGGCGTTCCTTTCCATCATGTGCCGGTCGAGCCGGGACAAAAGACCGAGGCGGAGCGGCGGCAAATCGAGTTACTGGAGTCCGAAGGAGTTGAACTGGTGATCCTTGCGCGCTACATGCAGGTACTTTCGCCGTCGTTCGTGGCGTGCTATCCGGAGCGGATCATCAACGTGCACCATTCCTTCCTGCCCGCCTTCAGCGGCGCCAAGCCCCATCACGCCGCCTTCCGGCGCGGCGTAAAGCTCATCGGCGCCACCGCGCACTACGCCACCGAGGTGCTGGACGAAGGTCCCATCATCGAGCAGGACGTGGCTCGCGTTTCCCACCGGCACGACCTGGACGACTTTATCCGCGCCGGCCGGGACCTCGAGAAGGTGGTGCTTTCGCGAGCCGTCCGCTGGCACCTGGAGCACCGCATCCTGTGCTACTCGAACAAGACCGTGGTCTTCGATTAGACCGTGCCGCTCGCTGACGCTCGCGGTTCTGAACCGCGAG
>JACQZT010000377.1 GCA_016213755.1 Acidobacteriota bacterium
ACCAGCACCGCCCCGCGCCATCCCCAGCGCAGCATGACCGCCGTGAGCAGGGGCGGCGCGATGGCCGAGCCGAGACCGATGGCGGCGATGACCAGGCCGTTGGCGCGCGCCTGCTGCCGCACCGGGATCCAGCGCGCCACCGCCTGCGCCGCCGCCGGGAACGTGGGCGCTTCGCCGGCGCCGATCAGGAAGCGCAGGGCCAGCAGCGAGGCCAGCGCGTATGGCAGCCATCCCACCGCGGCCACCAGGGCCGTGCCGGCCACCCACGACAGCGCCGCCGCGGCCAGCACGCGGCGGGCGCCGAAGCGGTCGGCCAGCATGCCGCCCGGCACCTGGCACAGCGCGTAGCCCAGCAGAAAGGCGCTGAAGACCCGGCCCAGGGCCACCTGCGAGAGTCCGAACTCCCGCATCAGCAGGACTCCGGCCACCGACAGATTCACCCGGCACAAGTAACTCGCGGTCGCAGTCAGCGAGAGCAGGCCCACCAGCCACCAGCCGCGCCGCGACGGGTTCATCGCGCCGCCAGCCGCTTATGCATCAGCCACTCCGAGGCGCCTTCGACGACGTAGTCTTTCAGTTCTCCCACCACGGCGTATCCGTGGCGCTCATACAGCCGCCGCGCGCCTTCGTTGAACGATGAGACGCACAGGAAAATGTGCCGGGCATGTCCGGCGAAGACCGCTTCGGCGTGGTCCAGCAGGCGGGTTCCCACGCCCTGCCCGCGCCAGGCTTCGGCCACGGCGATGGCGGCCACATAAGGCGATCCCGCCAGGCCCTGCGGGTGCAGGAGAACGAAGCCGCAGGGCGCGGCGTTCTTGTGCGCCACGCGCAGCACGTATTCGGGGCGGTTGCAGACCGAGCGGCACTGATCCACGCCCCGGCCGAGCGTGATCCACGGATCGCATCCGGCCATCAAGTGCGCGCACCATTCGCGCTCCGCGACCGTGGCTTCCTTAATGACCAGTTTCATGCTGTGTCAGCGCACCCCGCTCTTTTCGCGCGCCGGCAGGAACTCGTCGCCGGCGTTCCAGGTGGGCAGCCGCTCCAGGTTCGCCGCGGTCTTGCCCAGCAGCATTCCGAACCGCGCGATGTGCTCCAGCCCGGAGAAATCCCAGTCCTCGTGGAATTCATCGGAGGGCTGGTGGTAGTGTTTGGCGTTGAACTCGCGGAAAATCTCCGACCCCGTGCCTTGCGCCTGGCTCACGAAGTCGCTGCCCTGGTGAATCGAAAACGCCGGGATACCGGCCTTGGCGAACGAGAAGTGGTCCGAACGGTAGTAGCTGCCCTGTTCGGGCCGCGGATCGGGCTTGATGCCGTACTGGAAGCGCCGCGCGGCGTCTTCCACCAGCGGGTAGAACGTGGTCCGCTCGGCGCCCGCCACCACCACGTCGCGCGTGCGCCCGAGCGGGAAGAAGGCGTCGAAGTTGAGACCCACGGCGGTCTTGCCCGGCGGCACCAGGGGCTGCTGTGCGTAGTACTCCGAGCCGCGCAATCCTCCCTCCTCGGCCGTGACGGCCAAAAACAGCGCCGAGCGTTTGGGCTTCTGCGCCAGCGAGGCCCAGGCGCGCGCGATCTCGATGAGCATGGCGCAGCCGGTAGCGTTATCCACCGAGCCGTTGTAGATCGCGTCGCCGCGGACCGCTTCGCCCACGCCCAGGTGATCCCAGTGCGCGCTGAAGATCACCGCTTCCGCAGCCAGCGCCGCATCGCTCCCCGGAACGATGGCGGCGACGTTCCGAGTGACGATCTGCCGGACCTGGGACGGGATGCGCCCGCGAATCCGCACGCCCAGCGGGATGGGCCGGAACCCGCGCTCATCGGCGGCTTTCAATAGTTCGGCCACGGAGTGCCCGCCGGCTTTGAGCAGCCTTTCGCCGGCTTCGCTGGTCAGCCACCCGGCGAAGGCCAGGGCCGGCTGTCCGGCGGCGAGTTTCACCTGCGTGTCCTCGCGTCCCCACGAGGTGCGCACCACTTCCCAGCCGTAGCCGGCGGTGGGTGTGGTGTGAATGATGAGCGCCGCGGCGGCGCCCTTGCGGATGGCCTGCTCGTACTTGTAGGTCCACCGGCCGTAGTAGGTCAGCGCGCGGCCGCCGAAGAGCTTGGGGTCCTCCGACTGCGGCTCGTTGGTGAACAGCACCACCACTTTGCCGCGCACGTCCGCGTCCTTGAAATCGTCCCACTGGTACTCGGGAGCCGTGATGCCGTGGCCCACGAAGACCGCCTCGGCGTCGAACTCGTCCAGCGCGTTCTGCCGGCGCGAGACGCCCACGAACTCGTCCAGCCACTGGAAAGAGAGCGAGCCGGCGCTGAGCGCGACCGAGGGCTGGGTGGTCACGCCGGTGAGCGGGACGCGCTGGAAGTAGGTCCCGCTGTCGCCCGCCGGCTTTGCGCCGGCCAACTCGAACTGCGTGGCGAGGTACTCGGTGGCCAGGTCGCCGCCGCGCACGCCCACGCCGCGACCTTCCATCAGATCGCTGGAAAGAAACCGGGTGTGGGCGCGGATCTTCGCGCCGGAGATGTCTTCAAATTGGGCCGTCGCGGCGGTGGCCGCCAGGGCAAGCAGGGCGATGGTGCGCATAAGCTTTCAGTGTAAACGAGACCCTGCCCTGCTCCAGGCCTGGCGCCACCGGTTCCAGCCCGGTGCAATCCGGATTAGAATCGTTGCATGATGTGGCGCTGGGCTGTTCTGCTGCTTTTGGCGGCCGGCGTGAATGCGGCGCTGGCCAAACCCAAACCGCGCGACTGGCAGTCCGGCGAAGTGACCGAGGTTGCGGAACCTGGGGCGGGACGCCAGCCTGGATGGGGAACCATAGGACCCCACGTCAACAGCGGCACTCAAGTGATCGTGCCGGAGTCTTCTTCCTTTGCGGCGCGCTGGGTCATCGCCATCGCGCTCCCGGACGCCATCTACGTGGTCACCCTGCCTCCGCCGCCCCGAAAAAGTTCACTCGCAAAACTCGAGGCAGGCTCTAAACTCGGGTGCGCGGTCGAGGGCAAGACCATGTACTTGAAGGACCAGAAGGGCGCCGTCTTCCGAGCCAGCATCCGAGAGCGCTCGGCCCCGTAGAACGCGTCACGAAACAACGGTTCCAACCGCGCCCGTAAGGAACTATAAAAAGAACCGGTCTCCCAATCACTCAGCTTCCGGCGATCCGGGCCTGGCCGGAGTCGGTGGCCAGCATCACGGCGTCGAACAACTGCTGGGTCAGGTCGAGGCGCAGGCTCTGGTGGCGCGGTTCGGCCCACAGGTTTTGAAACTCGCGGGGGTCTTTCTCCAGGTCGTAGAGTTCGCCCGACGGGTGGCCGTGGTAGTGCACCAGTTTGAAGCGTTCGTTGCGCAGCATGTTGGCGTGGGTGTGGTCGGGGAGGTCGAGCACGTCGTGGTACTCGGCCCGCACGAACTCGCGGTGCTTCGAGGCATTAGCTTGCCCGGTGGCGATGCGATAGAGCGACTTGCCGTGCATGTAGGCCGGCACGGGGAGTTCCAACGCGTCCAGCAGCGTGGGCAGGATGTCGGTCAATTCCACCAGCGCCGGGCTGCGCAGTCCCTTGCGGAATTTCGCCGGCCAGGAGAAGATCAGCGGCACGTGGGAAAGCCCCTCGTAGAAGCGGCAGCCCTTGTGGTTGTAACCGTGGTCGCCCATGGTTTCGCCGTGGTCGGTGGTGAAGACGATGAGAGTGTTGTCGCGCTGCCCGGTGGCTTCCAGGCGGTCGAGCACGCGGCCCAGGCGGTCGTCGATGAACTCGATCTGCGCGTAGTAGGCGGCCTTCATATGCCGGCTGGGATAGGTGGACGGATCGCGCGGCTTACTCTGGAAATCGACGCGCGCAAACGGTGCCTGGTTTTCCATTTCCCGCGGCCCCCACAACGGCAGGGGGAGCGAGGACGGGTTCATCCGTTCGAGGAACTCCGGCGGCGGATGGAAAGGCGGATGGGGCGCGTAGGTGTTGACGTGGATGAACCATGGCGCGCGCAGACCGCCCGACAACCACGACAGGGCGCTCTCGGTGCACCAGGAGACCTCGTGGTCCTTGGCGGCGATGCCGGCGTTGTACTCCGTGGGGTACCCGGGAAGCTGGCGCGCGCGATAGGCGGTCTTCCACTCCACCCCCTTGTTCCGCAGCCAGCGCAAGTAGGCCTGCTGTTCCACCGGCCAGTCGGCGCGTGGTGCGTGGCTCCACTCGAAGAGGCGAAAGCCATCGTCCACTCGCGGCTCGATGCGCTGGGCGCCCGAAGAGAGATGGAACTTGCCCACCAGGCCGCAGTCGTACCCGGCACCCTTCAGGATGCGCGACATCAGTTTCGGCGTGTGCTCGGGCGGGAAGAACTGGTTGCCGTTGCGGTTGACGTGCAGCGTGCTGGCGTAGCAGCCGGTCATGTAGGAGGCGCGGCTGGGCGTGCAAATCGGCGTCTGGCAATAGGCGTTGGAGAAAGCCACGCCCTCGCTCACCAGCCGGTCGAGGTTCGGAGTTCGGATGTGCGGATTCCCCAGCGCGCGAATGGTGTCGAAGCGCTGCTGGTCGGTGCAGAACAACAGCACGTTGGGGCGGCTGGGCGCCGGCGCCTGGGCCGCGGCGGGCAAGGCAGTCTGCAGGAAGGTTCTTCGGTCCATGTTGCCCTACATCATACCTTCAAATCCTGCTAAGTTCTAAGATCGGAGACGAATGATGACATCATCGAGCAGCCGGAGAGATTGCCTGAAGTGGATGGCCGGAGCCACGGCCTCCGCCGCCGTGGGCCGCGCGC
>JACQZT010000005.1 GCA_016213755.1 Acidobacteriota bacterium
CGGCAAAGCCGTGCGCAAACGCGGCAAGGGCAAAGCCCGGAGCACGCGCACGGCACAAGCGCTCCGCAACGCCGCCACCGCGCTCCGCATCAGCCGGACGGCGCTGGGCGCACAGTACCGCCGAATCGCGCGGAGCAAAGGCCCCGGCGTGGCGGTGTTCGTCACTGCGCGCAAGCTCGCAACCCTGGTGTACCGCCTCCTGCGCTTCGGACAAGCCTATACCCACGAAGGGCAGAAAGTCGGCTACCAACTGGTCAAAACACCGGCCGTAAACCATTGAGCGGCAATGGGGTCTCAGGTGAGATGGGTCCGCGCGGGACTTCAGTCCCGCCGGCGCCCACTTTCGTGTCGCGGAACCCGATGCTTGATTGTTTCGCTCGAACATAGGACAATCGCCATGTTGACCGAAACGGAGCGCTCGCCGAAGCGCTTTCGCGAACTGGCGCTTCCCGCCGAGCCGATGGTCCGGCAGCCCGACAATTCCCGATTCACGAAAGGTGATTTCAGATGAGCAAGCCGAATAAGGACGACCTGATTGTCATCGCCGGCGCGGGCGGCTTTATCGCCGGCGCGCTGGCCCGCCGCTTCCACGATGTCGGTTTCACGCGCATCCGCGCCATCGATCGCAAGCCGCTGCCGCAGTGGTATCAGCGCGTGCCGGGCGTCGAGAATCTCTCGATGGACCTGGGCGAGAAGGAAAACGCCATCCGCGCCGTCGAGGATGCCACCGAAGTTTATAACCTGGCCGCCGACATGGGCGGCATGGGTTTCATCGAGCACTTCCGCGTCGAGTGCCTGCGCAGCATTCTGGTGAACACCAACCTGATCGACGCCGCCTGGCGCGCCGGCGCCGAGCGCTACTTCTTCTCCTCTTCGGCCTGCGCTTACAACACCGACCTCCAGAAAGACCCCAACGTGCGCGCGCTGAAGGAATCCGACGCCTACCCGGCCATGGCCGAACGCGGCTACGGCTGGGAGAAGCTGATCTCGGAGATGTTCTGCCAGGAGTACTGGGCCGAGCGCGGCCTGGAAACCAAGATCGCCCGCTTCCACAACATCTACGGGCCGCTCGGGACTTGGTTCGGCGGGCGTGAAAAGGCCCCCGCCGCCATGTGCCGCAAAGTGATCGAGGCCAAAGACACCGGCAAACTGGAAATCGAGATCTGGGGCGATGGGAGCCAGACCCGCAGCTTCTGCTACATCGACGATTGCGTGCTGGGCATCGACCTCATCATGCACTCGGACCAGCTCATCGCCACGCCCATCAACCTGGGAACCAGCGAGCTGATTGCGATCGACGACCTGGTTACCATGGTGGAGGAAATCGGCGGCGTCAGACTGAAGCGCACCTACGACCTCGGCGCTCCCAAGGGCGTAGCCGGCCGCAACAGCGACAATACCTTTATCAAGAGCGTCCTCGATTGGGAACCGAACACGCCGCTGCGCGCTGGCATGGCCAAGACGTACGCCTGGATCGAGCGGCAATACCAGGACCGCAAGGCCGGCAAGCGCGTGGTCCAGGACTGAGTGGTAATGGAGATCGCTTCCGTCATCGGCGCAATTCCCTACCGCATGGCGCTGGCGGGCGGGTGGATCGACCAGCCGTTTGTTTCGCGGCTCAATCCCGCCCCGCCCGGCTCGATGGTGGTGGTCGCGCTGGAACCCGAGGTCCGCTTCCTGGACCGCGCCGGGATGGCCACCGGCACGCGCAAAGTCGCCTTACAGGTTTGGAACGGCGGATTGCCCGGCGGCGACCCGGCGGTACTGGCGCGCTCCCTGTATGCGGCGGAGAATGCGGGCAAAGCCGAGCCTTCCGGCTCGCAGGACATGATCGGGCTGATCTATCCCGGCGTCAATCGCCTGGATTACGGCGCGGACTTCGAGGGCGGTTACTTCCCGGCGCACATCGAAACGAATCGCGATCCGCGGATCGCGCGCTGGGTGGAAGAGGTCTTTTACCTGGTTCCGGTCGCCCAGCGTCCGGAAGGCTACGGCCCGCTGGGGATCAAGAACCTGAATCCCGAGTGGATCCGGCGATTGGGGCAATCGGGCAAGGATTGTTTCAACGCCATCCTGGCGCGCAATGTCCGCGCGCTGGGCGCCTCGATGGGCGAGTGCATGCTGTGCTGGGAGGCCATTCTGCCCCACACGGTGCGGCATCCGACCATCACCGCCGACTTGAAGGGTCTGCTTGAATACTACCAGCGGCGCTACGCGGGCGCGATGTATTCCGGTTGCGGCGGCGGCTACCTGCTGGTGGTGTCGGAGGAGCCGGTGCCGGGAGCGTTCCGGATTAAAGTGAGAGTCTGAAAGAAAGAAGCGGTCAAGGAGCAAACATGCGCTACGCGCTGATTCTGGCCGGCGGCTCGGGCACGCGTTTGTGGCCCATGAGCCGCGCGGACCGGCCCAAGCAGTTGATCCCCTTCATCGGCGGTAAGAGCCTGCTGGCCATCGCCGCGGAGCGATTGGAAGGATTCATCCCGCCGGCGTGCCTGTTCGTCGGCGCCGCCGAGAAGCACCGGGCGGCCGTTCTGGCCGCCCTGCCGCCGCTGGACGAGGACCGGTTCCTGGGCGAACCCGCGGGGCGCGACACGTTGAACGCCATCGGACTGGCGATGGCGCTGATTGCCCGGCGCGATCCGGAGGCGGTGGTGGCGGTCTTCACCGCCGACCACATCATCGGGCCGGTGGAGGAATTCCAGCGCATCGTCGTGCGCGGCTTCGAGGTCGCGGAGGCGCATCTCCAAACGCTGGTCACATTCGGCATCGCTCCCACCGCCCCGGCCACCGGCTACGGCTATCTGGAGCTGGCCGAGCCGCTGGGCGCCGCCGCGTTCCTGGTGCGGCAGTTCCGCGAGAAGCCGGACCCGGTCACCGCGCGGCGTTTCTTCGACGCCGGCCCGGAGCATTATCTGTGGAACAGCGGCATGTTCGTGTGGCGTGCCGCGACCTTCCTCGACTGCCTGCGGCGCTTCCAGCCCGCCAGTTTCGAGGGCCTGGACGCCATCGCCCAGGCCTGGGACATGCCCTCGCGCCAGGCCGTTCTCGAACGGGAGTTCCCCGCCCTGCCGAAAATCAGCGTGGACTACGCCGTCATGGAACCCGCCTCGCGCGACACAGCGGTGCGCGTGGCGGCCGTGCCCATGAACCTGAGCTGGCTGGACGTGGGTTCCTGGCCCATGTTCGCCGAGACCTGCCCGCGCGACGAGCGCGGCAACACCCTGGCGGCAGGCAGGAGCCTGTTGCTCGACACGGCCGGCACGCTGGTGGCCTCCAGCGACCCCGGCCACCTGGTGGCCACGCTCGGGTGCGATAACCTGATTGTGATCCACACTCCGGATGCCACCCTGGTCTGCCGGGCCGACCGCGCCGAGGCCATCAAGGAGTTGCACAAGCTGGTGGGCGAGAAGTTCGGCCCGGACCTGTTGTGAGGCGAGCGCGATGACACAAGCGGACACGCTTCGATCCCGCCTGCGCTACGAGCCGCGGGAGCTGAAGTTCGGAACCAGCGGGCGGCGCGGCGAAATCGTCCACCTGACGCACCTGGAGGTGTATCTGAACGCGCTGGCGGAACTGGGGTATCTCCAGTCGCTCGCGCGGGCCGAGGGCGGCATCGTGCGCGGCGAGGAATTCTGCTTCGCCCTGGACCTGCGGCCCAGCTCGGAACACCTGGCACAGGCCATCGTGCGCGCCATCCGCGACGCCGGCATGGAGCCGGTGAACCTGGGGCGCATCCCGACGCCCGCACTTACTTGCTATGCCCTTTCTCGCGGCCGCGGCAGCATCATGGTGACGGGCAGCCACATTCCCTTCGACCGCAATGGCTACAAGACCAATACCTCGGTGGGAGAGTTGCTGAAACACCAGGAAGCGCCCATTTGCGAGCGAGTGCGCCGGGTGCGCGAACGGCTCTACAACCAGCCGTTCGGCGAGTCGGCCTTCGACGAGCGGGGTTCGTTCAAAACCGGGGAAGAGATGCCGCCCGCCAGCGACGCCGCCCGGCGAGCCTGGATCGAGCGCTACGCGAGCTTCTTCGAGGGTTCGTCGCTTCAAGGGCAGCGGCTGGTGGTCTACCAGCACTCGGCCGTGGGACGGGACCTGCTGGCGGAGATACTCGAGCGCTTGGGCGCGGAGGTCATCCCCGCCGGCCGCAGCGAGACCTTCGTTCCCATCGACACCGAGAACATCGACGCCCCGCAACTGGCCGCCATTCAGGTCCTAGCGGACGAAGCCGCGGCCCGCCACGGCGCGACCGGCGCCGTGGTCTCCACCGACGGCGACAGCGACCGCCCGCTCATCGCGGGTGTGGAGGGCGCCACCGGCCGCGCGCGCTTTTTCGGCGGCGACCTGGTGGGCATGATCGTGGCCGAATTCCTGGGGGCGGATGCGGTGGTGGTGCCCATAAGCTGCAACGACGCGATCGACCGCGGCGCGCTCAAGGAGATTCTTGAGCCGAAGACCCGCATCGGCTCTCCCTACGTCATCGCCGGAATGGACGAAGCCCGCCGCAAGGGCAAGCGGGCCGTCTGCGGCTGGGAAGCCAACGGCGGTTTCCTGACCGGTTCCGTTTTCGAGCGCAACGGCAAGACGCTGGCCGCGCTCCCCACGCGCGACGCGTTCCTGCCCATTCTGTGCGTGCTGTTTGCCGCGCACGAGAAAGGACTCACCCTTCCGGAGCTGTTCGCCCGTCTTCCCCGGCGCTTCAGCCGCGCGGCGCTTCTCAAGCAGTTTCCCCGCTCCCGCAGCCTCGAAATGCTGGAGCGATTCTCCGGTCCCGAAGCGCTGGAGGGCTTTTTCACTCCCCAGATGGGATTCGGTAAGATCGCGCGCATCGACCACACCGACGGCGTGCGCATCTATTTCGACAACGGGGACGTGGCGCACCTGCGGCCCTCCGGCAACGCCGACGAGCTGCGCGTTTACGCGGTGGCGGACACCCAGGAGCGCGCCGACCAGATCGCGCAAATGGGCGTGGCCGAACCCGGCGGCATCCTGCGGCGAATGGAGCGGGCCGGAATCGAGATTCTCACTGGTTCGGTGCGGCACTACGAATGGGGTGGCTACGATTTCATTCCCGGACTGCTGGGCATCGACAACCGGGAACGAAAGCCGTTCGCGGAATTGTGGATCGCCGCCCCGGGCCTGCCCTATTTGCTCAAGGTGCTCGACGCCCGCCGGATGCTCTCCATTCAGGTCCATCCCAACCGGGAGCAGGCGCGCGAAGGCTTCGCGCGCGAGAACGCGCTGGGCATCGATCCGAAGTCGCCGCGGCGCAGCTACAAGGACGACAACCACAAACCCGAAGTGCACATCGCGCTCACGGAGTTTTGGATGCTGCACGGCTTCCGGCCGGCCGGGGAGATAGAGGCAACGCTTCGCGCAACGCCCGAACTCGCGGAGCTGGCGGAGTTCGCTTCACTGCGCGAGCTGTACACCACCGTCATGACGATGCCCCAGGCGCGCGTGGATGTGCTGCTCAACTCGCTCATCGAGCGACTGGAAAAAGAAGATCCTCGCGACAAGGATTGCCCGGACTTCTGGGCCTTGCGCGCGGCGAGGGAGTTTCCCCTCGACCGGGGCATCTTCTCCATCTACCTGCTGAACTTGGTGCACCTGCGGCCCGGCCAGGGCACGTTTCAGCCCGCCGGCCTTCCGCACGCTTACCTCGAAGGCACTACGGTGGAGCTGATGGCCAACTCCGACAACGTCCTGCGCGGCGGGCTCACGCCCAAGCATGTGGAGGTGGAAGAACTGCTGCGGACGGTCTCCTACGAAAGCGGCCCCTGCCAGGTGCTGGAAGGCGGGCGGGCGTCCGCCGGGGAGTTCGAGCTGAGATCGATTGAACTTGCCGCTGGAGCGGTGCGCCAGGCCGGCGGCGCGCACGGTCCGGACTGCTTCTTCGTTTTGGAGGGCGCCGCGACGCTGCGCGCGGAAGGGCAGACGCTAGCGCTGAAGCGCGGGACGAGCGTTCTGGTCCACCCAGGGATCGATTACGTTCTCGAAGCGAGCGCCGGCCCCGCGCGGTTGTTCAAAGCTACACCTTCCCGATAACCGCTCCCTGCCCCGGACGAGCCGGAACCAATCGTGGCGCACGCACTCGTGCGCCACGTGGTCATCCCGTCACCAC
>JACQZT010000053.1 GCA_016213755.1 Acidobacteriota bacterium
ACGGCTGATCCTGAGCTGGTTACTGTCAGGGTTACTGTCAAACCTGAACCGAAGCCGATGTAGTAGGTAGAAGTTGCTTTGTTTTCAGTACCTTATGGAGCCACCCGCCGGGGTCGAACCGGCGACCTGCTGATTACGAATCAGCCGCTCTACCAACTGAGCTAGGGTGGCTTTCCTTTCAATATGCCACAGTTGGGCTGCGTTTCGCTACGCCGTGGCGCGCGGCGTATTAGAATGGTGCGACATGATGCGACGCCCCCATGGATTCACTCCGATTTTGGCTGCGGCGCTGGCGGCGGCCGGTTGCGCGCGCGCGCCCCAGCCGCAGGCTCCCGCGGCCGAAAAGGCCCAGACCAAGTTCGGCGTTCCGGTGAAGGCCGGGCCGATGGATGCGCTGCTGCTCAAGGACTATGCTCCGGCCTCGTCGCTGGTGGTTCCCGAAACGCACATAGGCAAGGCCCGCTTTCCGGTCATCGACGTTCATTCGCACTCGTCGATGAACGCGATGAAGACGGCGGCGGACGTGGATGCGTGGGTCCAGCGCATGGACGAAGTAGGGGTCGAAAGATCGGTGGTCTTCACCGAGTCCGTGGGCCCCGCGTTCGACCGGCAGGCGGAACTGTTCCTCAAGCGCCATCCCGGCCGCTTCCAGATTTGGTGCGGGCTGGACACGTCGAACATCGAGGCGGCGGACTATCCCGACCGCGCGGCGCGGGAACTGGAGCGCTGCTACCGGCTGGGCGCGCGCGGCGTGGGAGAGGTGACCGACAAAGGCTGGGGGTTGCAGAGCAGTGAAAAAGACGCGCTGCCGCGCGCGCGGCGGCTGCGGCTGGACGACGCGCGCCTGGACAAGTTCTGGCAAAAGTGCGCGGAGCTTAATGTGCCCATCAACGTGCACATCGCCGACCACCCTTCCTGCTGGCAGCCGCTGGGCCCCAACCAGGAGCGCACCCCCGATTTCCAGGCCTTCAACCTCTCAGGCAAGGACGTTCCCTCGTACGAGGAGTTACTGGCTACGCGCGACCGCGCGCTCGCGCGCCACCCCAAGACCCGCTTCATCTTCTGCCATCTTAGTAACCAGGGTAACGATCTCGCCTCCCTGGCCAAGGTGCTGGACCGCTTCCCGAACCTGAACGTCGACATCTCGGCTCGCGACTACGAGATCGGGCGCCAGCCGCGCACCGCGCGGCAATTCCTGACGCGCTTCCGCGGCCGCGTGCTGTTCGGCACCGACATGGGTTGGGAACGGAAGATGTACGAGGGCTGGTGGCGGTTGCTGGAAACCGGCGATGAGTACTTGCCCGGCCGCATCTGGTGGCGCTACTACGGCCTGGAACTTCCCGACGACCTGCTGAAGAGTCTCTACCGCGAGAACGCATTGCGTCTGCTGAACTGGTCCCAGCAATGAGCGCCCCCCGCGCGATACCCCGCCTGCGCTGGTGGATCGGCGGAGCGCTGTTCGCCTCCACGGTCATCAACTACATCGACCGCCAGACGCTGAGCGTTCTGGCGCCCTATCTGAAGACGGAATACGAGTGGACCAATTCCGACTTCGCGCTCATCGTCATCGGATTCCGCGTGGCCTACGCGGTGATGCAGACCGTGGCCGGGCGGCTCCTGGACAAGCTCGGCACGCGCGCCGGGCTGCTGGCCGCGGTGTGCTGGTATTCGGCGGCGGCCATGGTCACGTCGCTGGCGACGGGCCTGCGGAGCTTCGCGTTCTGCCGCTTCCTGCTGGGCTGCGGCGAGGCGGCCAACTGGCCGGGCGCCACCAAGGCGGTGGCAGAGTGGTTCCCCAAATCCGAGCGCGGCCTGGCGGTGGCGCTTTTCGATTCCGGTTCGGCGGTGGGGGGCGCGGTGGCGCCGGCCTTGGTGATCTGGCTGTACCACACCTTTGGGAGCTGGCGGCCAGCGTATCTGCTCACCGGAACGCTGGGCCTGCTGTGGGTCCTGCTCTGGCGCTGGCTGTACTATCCTCCCGAACAGCACCCGAGAATCAGTGTGGCCGAGCGGGCCATGATTCTCGAATCGCGGGTGACCGAGGAACTGGCCGGCGAGCCGAGTGGCTGGGGACGCCTGCTGACGCTGCGGCAGACCTGGGGTATTGTTCTGGGCCGCATGCTCACCGACCCGGTCTGGTTCTTCATCACCGACTGGTTTGCGATCTACCTGGTCAGCAAGGGCTTCCGGCTGGAGAACACCCTGATTGGGTTCTGGGTGCCGTTTCTGGCCGCCGACCTGGGCAACTTCTTCGGCGGCGGCCTGTCGAGTTACCTGATCCGCCGAGGCTGGAAGGTGCTCAAGGCGCGCAAGCTGGTCATCGTCGTCTGCGGCCTGGGCATGACCTCCATCGCCGGCGCGGTCTTCGCCTCCAACTTCGCGCTGTTGATCGGGCTGTTTGCCGTGTCCACCTTTGCGTACGCCGCGTGGTCGACCATGGCGCTTTCGCTCCCCTCGGATCTTTACCCCAACCGCAACGTGGCCTCGGTCAGCGGCCTGAGCGGCACTGGCGCGGGCATCGGGACCATTCTCTCGACCTGGCTCATCGGGCGCGTTTCGGACCGCTACTCGTTCGAGCCGGTGCTCATCGCCGCCAGCCTGGTGCCGCTGGTCGCGACTTTTCTGGTGCTTCTCCTGGTGCGGGCGGGCAAACGCCCGTCAGGCCTTGAGCAGGGGCTTTAGGGCCGCGAAGTTGAACTCGATCTCGGCCGCTGCCTCTGGTGTGTATTTGTACTCGCGCTGGCGCGACACCGTGGTCTTGAAGACGCCGCGCAGCTTCATGAGGTATTGGAAAGTGCCCGGGATCTGCGAGTCCAGGTTGACCAGCAGCATGAGCTTGGCGAAGGCCTCCAGCGCCGCGGCCTTCTTGCCGCCCTGGTACAGGTCCCAGATGCGCACATAGACGTCCGAGAGCGCCGAGCCGGGGCAGGTGCCGTCGCAGCCCAAGCGCATTTCGTAGGTCCAGCCCTTGCCGTGCGCGCCGCTGAAGATGCCGCGGATGGGCGGGCGGTGCTGCGTAAGCTGCTTCATGCGCTCGATGATGGGGGCATACTCTTCCTTCACGTAGGCGCAATTGGGGAATTCGCGCGCCAGGCTCACCAGCGCCTCGATGGTGGGATTGATGCTCCGGGCGCCGCCGCTGGTCTGAACGAAGATGGGGCGCTTGGTCACGCCCGCCAGCGCGCGGTAGTAGTTGAGGAAATCGTCCAGCGTCTTGGCCTCGGTGGGCGGGATGGCGATCATGCCGTCCGGCTCGAGCTCTTCGGCGCGGCGGGCGTACTCGAGCATGGCCTCGGTGTTGGGTCCTTGCACGCCCAGGATGAGCGCGGGGCGGCGGCCCTTCATGGCCCGCGCCAGCAGTTCCATGCCGCGCATCCGCTCCTCCTTCTTGAGCAGCCAGTACTCGCTGGCCAGTTGCGGCCACACCATGCCGTGCACGCCGCAGCGGTCCAGGAAGCCGGCTTCCTTCACGAGGTCGTCGAAATCGACTTCCTTGGCTTCGTTGAAGGGCGTGGCCATGATGGGGAACACGCCGCGGATGGATTTGCCCCCCGGGGCCGCGGGCGCCAGGCGCGCGCCCAGTCCGGCGCCGAGTGTGCTCAGAAACTGTCTGCGGTTAGTATGTGACACAGTTACACCAATTACCTTCCTCGTCAAAGTGCGGCCAGGGGCCCGTGCGCCGCCAGCCGCTGGTGACGACTTCGTCGTACATGGGGGTCGGCTCGAAGTAGCCGGGCGAGCGCAGGTGCTGTTTGACCACGTCGTCGTTCAATTCGACGCCCAAGCCGGGGACGTCGGGGACCTCGACGTAGCCGTCGCGGATGATCGGCTTGACGGGCTTGGCGACCAGGTCGTCCCACCAGGGCATGTCGGCGGCGTGGTGTTCGCAGGCGATGAAGTTAGTAAGTGTCGCCCCCAGGTGCGCCATGGCCACTTGGCCGAGGGGCGAACCGGGCATGTGCAGCACGGTGGGGATGCCGTGCGCGGCGGCGTAGTCGGCGATGCGCTTGATCTCCAGCAGTCCGCCCGAGGCCACGTAGTCGGGATGAATGAGGTCGACGGCGTAGTTGTCGATCAGGTCGCGGAAGCCCTCTTCCAGGCCAAAGGCCTGCTCGCCGGTGAGCACCGGCGTGGTGGTGGCCTCCTTGATGGTTTTAAAGCCGCGCCAGTTGAGCCAGCACTGGGCGATGAGATCCTCGGCCCAGGCCAGGTTGTAAGGCTCGAAGGCCTTGCAGTAACGGATGGCGTCGTCGACGTTGAGCGGGCCGAAGTGATCGGCGGCCAGCGGCGTCTCCCAGCCCACTACCTCGCGCGCGGCGGCCAGGATCTCGCACAGGTATCCCAGGCCCTTTTCGGTGGCCACGCCGCGCGGCATCACGGCGCCGGGGCGGTCGCGCACCAGGCTGGTGTAGAGATCCATCTTGAAGAACTTGAAGCCGGCCGCTTTGCGGCGCGCCACGCGCGCGGCGTAGACCTTGGGGTCCTTGTGGCCGGTGGTGTCGCAATAAATGATGACCTTGTTGCGCAGCTTCTCGCCCAGCAGGCGCCACACCGGCACGCCGTAGACTTTGCCGGCGATGTCGTGCAGCGCCAGGTCGATGGCGCCGTAGCCGCTGTTCCAGAAATTCTGGCCCGCGGAGTTGCGGATGCCGCGCAGAATGGATGTGATCTCCAGCGGGTTCTTGCCCAGCAAGTGAGCTTTGAGCATCAGGGCGCTGCCTTTGACGCCCGCGGCGAAGACCTCGCCCAGGCCCGAAACGCCCTGGTTGGTGTCGATGCGAATGATGGGGTAGTCGTAGTTGGCCGCCACCGTGCAAGCGCGCATGTCGGTGATCTTCAGGTTACTGGGGGCGGAGAATTTGTTCACCGGCGGCGCGGGCTTGCTTTGCGCCGCGGCGGAAACAGCGGCCGCGTGGGCCAGGAGATTGCGCCGGGTCAGGCCGGCTTTGCGATGGATGGGCATGGCCGTGTCAGGTAGACTATCACAAGCCTCCGCTGCCTGAGGAGCGGTTGACGATGGTATTCTGGTCGAATCGAAGACGTAGTGGTGTCAATTCGGAGGTCAAACCCCTGATCGCTTTGGATGGTGTCTCGCGAGTGTATCCCCGGGGACGAGTCACGGCTCTGCGCGAAGTGACGCTCGAGATCCGGAGCGGAGACTACACGGCTATTATGGGTCCCAGCGGGAGCGGTAAGTCCACGCTTCTTTACCTGGCGTGCGGCCTGGACCGGCCCACCGCCGGCCGAGTGCTCTTCGAGGGCCGGGAACTCAAAGCGCCCGCCGAGTGGGCCGAGTTGAGGGCCTGCCGCATCGGCTTCGTGTTTCAGTCCTTTTACCTGATTGGCGGCCTGACGGCGTCCGAGAACGTCGAGATTCCCATGCTGGGGCGGATGCGCAGCGAACGGGACCGGCGCAAGCGCGTCGCCGGGTTGCTGGAACGCGTGGGTCTCGGTCACCGAACCGGCCACCGGGCCGCGGATCTTTCCGGAGGCGAGTCGCAGCGCGTGGCCATCGCGCGCGCCATGGCGAACTCGCCCGACGTGATTCTGGCCGACGAGCCCACTGGCAACCTGGATTCCCAGTCGGCGGGCGAAATCCTCGGCCTTCTGGAGGATCTGCACCAGCGCGAAGGTGTGGCGCTGGTCATGGTCACGCACGATCCTGGCGTTTCCGGTCGGGCCGGCCGTGTCGTGCGCCTGTTCGACGGGCAGGTGGTTTCGGATGGAGGCCGCGCATGACCTTCCTCACACTGCCGGTCAAAAACCTGGCGAGCCACCGCGTCCGCTCGGTACTGACTGCGCTGGGGATCGCGGCGGCGGTGGCCAGCCTGCTGGCCCTGGTGGGTCTCTCGCGCGGGGTGGAACGCAACTGGGTCGTATCGCTGGAGGGCAAAGGCACGCACATAATCGGTCTCCAGAAGGGGTCCATCGAAATGCTCTCGGCATCTCTCGACGAGACCCTGGCGGAGGGCATCCGGCGGGTGCCGGGGGTGGCTGCCGCCACGGCCGGTTTGGGGGACCTGGTGGAACTGGAGAGCGGCCAGATGACGCTGGTATCGGGTTGGCCGCTCGACAGCGATTTCTGGAAGACCCTGAACCTGACCGCGGGCAAAGCTCCGGACGAGAGCGCTCCCGAAAGCGTGGCGCTGGGCGAGACCCTGGCCAATCTGCTGGCCAAAGGGCCGGGCGATTCGATCCAGGTGGGCGGCCGCGATTTCAAAATCGCCGGCGTCACCCGGCAGGCCAGCGTGCTGGACGACCGCTCGGTGCTGATCCCGCTCGCCACCATGCAGCGGCTGATCGGCCGGGAGGGCAAGGCGAGCGGGTTCCACATCCGCGTGGCGCACCCGGAAGACGCTGAGCAAATGGTCCGCACCCTGGCCCGGCTCGCGGCGGAGTTTCCCGCGCTCACCTTTGTCGAGAGCGGCGAGATCGCCAAAAACACTCACGTCACGCGGCTGCTGCGCGCGCTGGCCTGGTCGAGTTCCAGTATCGCCCTGGCGATGGCCTTCGTGGCGGTGCTGAATACACTGCTCATGTCGGTCACGGAGCGGATGCGCGAGTTTGGCTTGCTGTGCGCCATCGGGTGGAAGACCTCACGTGTGCTCGCGATGGTGGTGCTGGAAGGATTCCTGCTGGCCGCCGCCGGCGCCGCGGCCGGCGTTGGGTTAGGGTTGGCCTCGATCCGCTGGATTATGAGACATCCCCAGTTGGGGGGGCTGCTGCAACCGGATGTAACTCCCCGGCTCGTTTTCGAGGCGGTGTTGCTGGCGCTGCTGCTGGGTGTGCTGACCGGGCTCTACCCGGCCTGGCGAGCCACGCGCCTGGATCCGATTCGATTGTTGCGGAGCGAATAGTGTCCCTGTTGCCGGAACATGTCGACGAAAGCCCACACCTGGAGTGCTCGACGGAATGGTGGTTCGTCCACGGGCGGTTTCAGGGCCGGGAAGCGGAAGAACGCTTCTTCATGGCGGCCGTTTTTCGCCTAGCCGGCGGTTTCTCGGCCCTGGTTTCGGTCTTGGATCCCGCCACGGGCCGGCAGCGGACGTCAAGCCGGATCGACTGCGGCCTGTGGGCGGCCGCCCTCGGGCAGAACGGAAACCGGGGCCTGGACGCGCATTCGGCGCCGGCCGTGCTCGACGAACTGCGCACATGCGGCCTTCCGCGCGAATTCGAGTGTCCCAACCCGGCGCCGGAGCTGTCTTCGGCCCCGTTGCGGCTGGCCTTCGCCGACATTGTGCTGTCGGGTCGCGACGGCGGTTTCGCTCTGGTTTTCGACGAGCCCGAAACCTCGCGCCCCTTGCGGTTCGAACTGACTCCGGCGGTCCCGCGCCTGGAGATCGGCGCCGCGCGGACGGTGTTCGAGCCGGAAGCCGGCATGTGCTACGTCGCCTGGCCGGGACTGCGCCTGGAGGGCACGGCGGGCGATCAAGCGGTTTCGGGCGAGGCGTGGTTGGACCACCAGTGGGGCGATTCCTCGTGGCTGCGGAGTAAGGATTCACCGCCGCGCGTGCGGGGCTGGGACTGGCTGGGATTCCGGCTCGGCGACGGGTCGGACTGGGTGGTTTCGGCGCACTGGGACGGGCAAACTCACCAGGAAATCGCGCGTCATCTGACCCTGCGCGACGCTTCCGGCGCGGTGCGTGTATTCCGCGCCTTTGAATGGACGCCTTTGCGCTGGTGGACCTCTCCCGCCACGCGCATCCGCTTTCCGGTCGGGTGGCGGCTGAGCGTCCCCGAGTTGGACGCCGAACTGGAGTTCGCGCCCCTGGCGGACCAACAGGAGATCCGGGTCTTTGGCCCCATGCGGGCCATCTGGGAAGGCGCCGGGCGAGTGCGCGGCGTGGTGCGCGGCCGGCCGGTGGACGGCGCGGCGCGGCTGGAAGGCCAAGGATACGGCTACATTTTCTCCCTGGCCGGTTACCTGCGCGGCTGGGCCGAGCAGGTGGATGGCGAGATGGCCCGCTTTCTGCCCAAGGTGGTCGAAGAGCGCGACATGCATCGCTACGCGGGGCCTCCCGCCTGGGCCTACGAGTCGTCCTCCTGCACTAGCATGCTTTCCCAGCCTCTATGGGACCTGATGGACCGGGATGGAAAGCGCTGGCGCGCCATTTTCTCGTTCCTCCTGTTGGACGCCCTGGGCCGGGACCCTGAGCCGTTCCGGGACATCCTCTTCGTGGTGCCGGAGCTGTTTCACAACGCTTCGCTGATCATCGACGACATCCAGGATGGATCTCTCACCCGGCGAGGAGACCCGGCCATTCACCGGCGCTATGGCCTCGACGTCGCCATCAGCGCGGCCAACACGTCGTACTTCCTCCCCTTTCTCGTCATTCTGGATCACGTGCATTTGACGCCGGACGAGCGGCACTCCATTTCCTCGATCCTCCAGCGCCTGCTCATCCGGGCGCACCTGGGCCAATCGCTGGATCTGTACTGGACGCGCCTGCTGGACCAGCCGCACCTGGAAACCTGGATGGCCGATTCGCTGGGTCCGAAGATTCTGCAAATGTACGCCTTCAAAACCTCGGCCGTGGTGGAAGGCCTGTCGGAGGTGGCGCTGCTGCTGGCTGGCACGGGCGAACCCGCGCGGCGGGCGGTGCTCGAGTTCGCCCGCGCCTTCGGCCTGGCCTTCCAGTTCGTGGACGACGTCAACAACTTCAGCGCGTCGCCAGACTGGCGCAAGCAGCGCGGCGAGGATCTCGGCTCGGGCAAGGTCACCTACCTGATCTACCGCGCCCTCCAGAGCCTGCCGCCGGCCGGTCGCGCCCGGCTGAGCGAGATTCTGTGCCAGCCGGCGCTGCGCGGCGATCCGCAAATCCTGGCCGAGGGCATCGACCTGATCCACTCCTCGGGGGCCTGCGGACGGGTCCGGCAGGAAGCCCATGACTTGGTGGCGCCCGCCTGGCGCGAGCTGTCGCGCTTCGTCCCGCCCTCGGCGTCCAAGACCGAACTGCGCCTGCTCTGGGAAGGGCTCGTGGAGCTTCACGGCGCCTGAGGCGGCTTCACCTCGACATTGAGCGCCGACGCCACCACCATCGGCCACAGGGCCGCGAACGAAACCGCCCAGGCGATTTCGCCGGCGGGGATACCCCATATCCGTGCCGCCCAAGGCCCGGCCTGGTTCCAGGCCAGCACATAGTCCGGCCAGAAGGCGAACTGTATGCGCACGACTGCGACGTAGAACGGGACGAACACGGCAACGCCGGTCAGGGCCAGCGGCCAAAGCCGGATCCGGCGAGCCACGAGCAGCAACAACAGGCCTCCGGCGGCAGCCAGCGTGCTAGTCATACAGTCGAAGCCAACACGCCACAGCGCCCAACCGCAGGCCGCCGACACCGCGCCCCAAAGCAGGACCCGGCGATCCAATCCCGATCCCGCAACGATGCGGCGCCGGTGCGGCCCGGCCGCGGCCAGCCAGGCGGCGGCGCCGGCCGTGAAAGTGAAAATGAAATCCTCGATCCCAATCGGAAACCCGCCCAGGCGGACCGGGCTCCAGTACTCGCCATTGTGCATCGCCGCCAACAGACCGCATGGCAGGCAAGCGACTCCGCTCCCGAGCGCCAGCCGGCAATATTCCGAGCGGCGCATCCGGAACAGCAGAAGCGACACCGCCGCCAGCAGCGGCAGGTTGGCCAGCAGATAGGCGTGCGATCTCACGGCCGGGCAGCTCCGGGTCGAAACAGGACGCGCGGATCGACCTCGCTATCCTTTATGCTCACGTTCTCGGAGCCGCGGGTGAATACCAGCCGCATGCCGCCGGCCCGGCCCTCGGTGCGCACTTCCATCTGCGTGGGCAGCCAGTGTCCGCCGGAGCGGCGCATTCCCCGGCAGAGGAACTCCTTCGGCGGCCCGCCGGCGCGCGGCTGCTTCAGGATGCGCACGGGCAGGAGCGTGGCCTGGTCGATCCAGGTGGTGATGGCAGTGTAGGCCGAAGGCTCACCGGAACCCGGCTTGCTGCGCAGGACGTAACACTGGCGGGTGCCGAAGAGTTCCTGGCGTAAGACCGTCTGGCTGGGCCAGGACAGGAATCCTTCCACCAGGTCTTCCACCGTCAGGCCGGTATTGGGCACGGCCTCGCCCCAGCGCCGGGCGGGCAGCGTGCGCTCCGCCATCCATACCGACGTCCGGCCATCCGACCCGGCTTCGACCAGGATCCGCAGACGGTCTTGGGGAGGATCGGTAATCGACCACAGCAAGTTTGTGCTGGAGGCCATCCGCTTGCGGAGCACCGAAATCTGGAACACGCGCTGCTGCTGGCCGCCGGCCGAGACCACCATGCGTCCCCGGGCGCGAAAATCCGACCGGTCGCGCAGTTCGACAACTTTTTCGATCAAGTCCGCGGCGCCGGGCAGCGTCTGGCCGGGGCAGGGGAGGGCCCCGGCGGCCGCCAGCAGGAGGGCGGCTCCCGGCGCCAGGCGGCGGCCGCGCCGGCTTGCCATCCAGGTCATTCCATCATCTCCGGTCGTCCGGCGCAAAGCGCGCGAAGCGGACGGCAAGCGTGGGGAGCACCAGGAGGTTGAGCGCGGTGGAGGTGGCCAGCCCGCCCAGAATGACAACGGCCATGGGGCCCTCGATCTCCTTGCCCGGTTTGCCGCTGCCGAGCGCCAGGGGCAGCAGGCCCAGCCCGGCCACCACCGCCGTCATGAGCACTGGCGTAAGGCGTTCGGCGGCGCCGCGAATGGCGGTTTCGAGATTCCAGGCCCGGCCTTCCCGCCGCACCAGGTGTTCGTAGTGCGACATCATCATGATGGAGTTGCGCATGGTGATGCCGAACAGGGTGACGAAGCCGACCAGCGAGCCGACCGAAAGCTCGCCCCCGGAAAGGAACGCCGCGACCACGCCGCCCACCAGTGCAAAGGGCAGGTTCACCAGCACCAGCAGAGTGTTGCGCACCTCGCGGAACACGATCTGGAGCAGCAGAACGATGCCCGCCGCCGCTAGCAGGGAGTAGAGCAGGATTTCACTCTGTGCCCGGCTGCGCGCCTCCTCGGCGCCGCCGAAGGTCACATACACGCCGGGCGGCAGCTTAACCTGGTTCGCGACCGCCCGCCGGATGTCCGCGAAAAAGGACGCCAGACCGCGCCCCGCCACGTTACAGGTGACCGCCTGGCGGCGCCGGGCGCCCTCGTGCGCGATCGAGTAGCGTCCGGCGGTTTCGCGCACCTCGGCCAGTTCGCCCAGCGGAACCCGCAGTCCTTCCGCGTTTTGCAGCATCAGGCGGGCGACGCCCTCGGGCCGGCCGCGAGACTCCGGCTCCAGGATCACCGCGACCCCGAAGACCCGGGCGCCTTCGCTGATCTGTCCCACCACAGCGCCCTGGTAGGCCATCTGGACGGCCTCCAGCACCTGCACGGGCTGAAAGCCGAATTGCCGCAGCCGGTCGCGCCGCAGCCGGATTTGGATTTCGGGGATCCCGGGCGGGGACTCGACCTGCACATCCGCGGCTCCGGCCACCGCGGCCACCGCCTGGCGCACCTGGCGGGCGGTGAGGTCGATGGCCTCCAGGTCGTCGCCGAAGACCTTGACCACTACCTCCGAGGTGACGCCGGACATGATCTCGTCCATACGCTCCGCCAGAAACGACTGGACCGCGAAGGAAATCCCGGGAAAACGGTGCATCGCCTCCCGGATCCGCGCCTGAGCCTGCTCGGCCTCCTCTTCGGAGGCCGATTTCAGGCCCACGTGAAACTCGCTGTAGTGCGTGCCCCAGGTATCGTCGCTCATCTCGGCGCGGCCTACTTGCTGAGAAACCGAGCGGACGATCGGGATCTTGAGCAGCTCCTCGGTGATGTGCCGGCCCTGCCGGACGGTTTCCTCCAGCGAGGTTCCGGGCAGCGCCGCGGCGTGAACGACAAAATGACCCTCGCGCATCTCGGGCAGGAACTCGCCGCCCAGCAAGGGTATCAGAGCGATGGCGGCCGCGCACAGCGCGAACGAGCCGCCCACGGCCAGGCCCGGGCGCGCGCCCAGCCAGCGCAGCAGGCGGCCGTAGCGCTCCTTCAGCCGCCGCACGTGTCCCGGTTCCCGGGCGGAGGCGACGGCGCGCGGCAGCAGCCAGTAGGAGAGCGCCGGCGTGACCGTCAGGGCCACCGCCAGGGACGCCAGAATGGCCAGCACGTAGGACCATCCCAAGGGGGCAAACAGGCGGCCTTGCACGCCGCTCATGGTCAGCACTGGAAGGAAGACCAGGATGACGATGAAGGTCGCGTAGACCACCGCGCCGCGAACTTCGAGCGAAGCGTCCAGCACGACGCGAAACAGAGCGGCCGGACTCAGCGGATGCGGGGCCTCGCGCAGGCGCCGGAAAATGTTTTCCACGTCGATGATGGCATCGTCCACCACCTCCCCGATGGCGATCGCAAGCCCGCCCAGCGTCAGCGTGTTCACCGTCTCGCCCAGCCGGGTCAGCACGATCATCGCGGTCAGCAGGGAAAGCGGAATGGCGGTGAGCGAGATCAGCGCGGTACGCAGGTTGAACAGGAACAGGAACAGGACCACGGCCACCAGCATTCCGCCGATCAGGAGCGCCCAGCCCACGCCGCGGATGGAGGCGGAGACGAAGCTGGCGGGGCGAAACAGGTCCGGATGCAGCCGGACCTGGGCGGCCGCCAGGCCGGGTTTCAACTCCTCCAGGGCCTGTTCGACGCGTTCGGTGACCTCCAGGGTGTTGGCGCCATACTGCGAACTCACCTGCAACATGACCCCCGGCCGGCCCTCGATGGTGGCCGCTCCGATGCGCGGTTCGGCGCCTTCGGCGACCCGGGCGACGTCTTTGAACCGCACCGAGCGCCCGCCGGCCACGGCAAAGACGGTCTCGCCCAGTTGCTCCGGCGTGAGCGACTGGCCCCGCGTCTCCAGAACGATGCGCTGCGCGGGAGTGTCGATGAAACCGGCGCTGCGGATTCCGGTGGCCTGCCGCGCGGCGGCCAGCAGGGCTTCCGCCGAAACGTGGAACGCGGCCAGGCGTTCGGGCTGGACCTGGATCTGGAGTTGCTTGACGTCCCCGCCGAAGATCGACACCCGGGCCACGCCCGGAACGCTCAGCAGGCGGGGACTCAGGGTCCAATCGGACAGCGTGCGGAGTTCCGTCAGCGAACGGGTTTCGCTGGTCAGGCCCAGCACCAGAACCAGATTGGTGGCGCCAGTCAGGGGCGCCATGGCCGGGGCCTCGACGCCTTGCGGCATCCGGCCGGTCAGCTCCGCCAGGCGCTCGCTGACGGTCTGGCGGGCCCGATAGATATCGGTCCGGTCCGAGAAGACCAGCGTGATGACGGAAAGGCCCTGGATGGATTGCGAGCGGATGGAGGCGAGGTTGGGCATGCCGTTCAGCGCGTATTCGGCCGGCCGCGTCACCAGCGCCTCGACGTCCTCGGGAGAGAAGCCGGGCGCCTCGGTCTGCACCACCACCTGGGGCGGGGCGAATTCGGGATACGCGTCGTAGCGGGCGTGCGCCGCGCTGTAAATGCCGTAGGCGACGGTGAGGCAGGCCAGCACGGTCACAATGCCCCGGTACTGGATGGAGTGGCGGACCAGAGCGGAGAGCATGGGGCTACGACCCTTCCACTTCCAGGGCGATCCCGGACTTGTTTTCCTGGGAAAGCAGCGCCTGGGCGCCCTCCACCACCACGCTCTCCCCGCCCCGCAGCGAGAGCGTAAAGTATCCTCCCTCGACCGGCTCCAGCGAGGCGAGCTCGCGCCGCTCGAAAGCGCCGCCGGCGGAGCGCACGTAGACGCACCTGCGGCTCCCGAAAAAGAGCACCGCCGCCCGCGGGATCACCCAGCCGCGGCGGCTCGGGCCGGCCAGGTCGATGCGCGCGGTGACGGCCATCCCCGGGCGTACGGCGGCATTGTGCCGCGCGAAGCGGAAGACCAGCGAGAGGCCCTGCGCCTGGGAATCGACGCTGGAAGCCAGCGCCACGCGCTCGCCCCACAGCGGGCGGTCCTCCCGGCCGACGATGAATAGCAGGGCCCGGGACGCCTCGGCGGCGCTGTCCTGTCCCACCGGCAGCGCGACGCGCGCCAGCAACCGATCCAGGCGGGACAGCCGCAGGACCGGATGGCCGCTCTCCACCGCTTCGCCTGGGTGGGCCATCACCTCCACCACCTCGCCGCCGCGCGCCGCCACCAGCGGACTTTGCCCGGCCGCCCCGGCGGAGCGCAGAGCGGCTTCCAGCAGCCGGACCGATTCCTGGGCTGCCTTCCAGCGCGCCTCTTCCGAGTTCCAGTGCGCCTCGGCTTCCTGCAACACGCGGTCGGAGACGTTCTTGCCGTCGTCGTTGAGCACGCGCGCCCGTTGGAAGGCCGCGCGGGCCGCGCCGGCCGCGGATTCGCCGGCCCGGGCCTCCGAGCGGGCGAGGGTGAGCTGGGCGGTGAGCGAAATGCGGTCGGCCGCGCTCAGCCGCGGTTCGATGGCGCCCACCGCCGCGCCGTCCGGCAGGATCTGCCCGATCTCCGGCCACAACCGGTCCTGAGAGGCAAACAGCGTTCCCCCCATCGGCGCCCGCAGCGTGAACGACCGCGCCGGATCTTCTTCCACCCGTCCGTAGGCCTCCAGTTGCGGACGCAGGGAATATGGCGCCGGCGTCCGAGTGCGGATTCCGGCCCGCTTTTCCGCCTCCGCGTCCAGCCGGACGCCTCCGGGGCCCGCTTCTTTCCGCCCCGTTTCCCGCGCCGGCTTAACGGTCCGCTCGCGCGCCTGCATGCCGATCCATACCGCCAGGCCGCCGGCCGCGGCGGCCACACCCAGCAACAGGCCTTGTTTCAGTCCCTTCATGGTTGAACCTTTTCGAGCGGCTGCTGTACCGCGTCCTCCAGCGCGCCCAGGGCGCTCTGCGCGCGCTCCAGCGCGTCCAGTTGCGCGCGCGCGGCCAGATTGGATTGCAGGCGCGCCAGAAACACGGCCAGCCGGTCGGTCTCGCCGGCGGCGAAGGACTTCAATGTGGCCTGCTCGCGGTCCCGCTGGACGGCGGCCAGACGCCGGGCCGCCTCACGCCACTCGGTGTGCGCCGCCCGGTAGCGCGCCAGGGCCCTTTCGATGTCTCCGATGGCCTCCGCTTGCGCGGCCTCGACCCTGGTTTTCGCCTCGACCCTTTGCGCCTCGGCGACGCCGATCCGCCCGCGATTGCGATGGAACACCGGCAGCGGCGCCAGGCCTCCGGCCAGAACGTAGCGGGAGAAACCCTCTTCAAAGGAGTAGCTGGGGCCGATCTGAAGATCCGGATACTGACGCGCCACCTCCAGCCGCAGCGCCGCGTCGGCGGCGGCGTACTCGGCTACCAGCCGCCGCACGTCGGCGCGGTGCAGCAGCCCGGCGCGCTGCACGCTTTTCCATGGCAGTTGGTCCTCGGGCGGGGGCGCGTCCAGGGAGAGCCACCGGATCGGCGTTCCCTCGAGCGCGGAAACCGGGACGCCGGCCGCGCCGGCCAGGGCCGCGAAGGCCGTGTTCACATCTCCCTCGGCCGCCTGCAACGCCCCCTGCGCGGCCAGCAGCTCGATGCGGAACAAGTCCAGTTCCGGCCGCGCCGCTTCGCCCGCCTCCAGCCGCTTGTCGAAGATCCGGACGATCTCGGCGCGCAGGCGCTCCTCGCCGCGCAACAGTTCCCGGCGGCGATGCGAAAAGAGGCTGGCGGCCAGGGCCGCGCGTACGCGGCTGCGCGCCTGCCAGCCGGCTTCGCCGGAGGCCAGGCCGGCGGCTTCCGCCAGGCGCTGGGCCTGCAAGATCCGATAGCCGCGCTTGCCCGCGGTCTCGATGGTGAAGCCGGGCAGCAGCTTGAAGAGCGCCGCCGCTTCGGGGTTCCGGCTGTGTCCGGATTCGACGGCCAGGTCGGGATTGGGCCGCGCCCCCGCCGCCACGACCTGCGCCTGGGCCACTTGCGCCTGCGCGCGGGCGACGCGCGCCGCCGGACTGTAGTACAGAGCGACGCGGGCCAGCGAATCCAGGTCCAGGGTCGCGGGCGGCCAGGGCGTGGAGAGGCCCACGAAAGCGCGCAACCCGGCATCGTGGAGGCTGCGATTCCGGAACTCCTGTTCCAGGCGCGGCGGTTCGATGGGCTGCGGGCGGTAGGGGATACAACCGGCGAGGCCCGCCAGGGCGAGCGCCAGCAGCGGACACGGCGCTGTCACGCCGCCACCGGACCCTGGCCGCTGCCCAGCGCGGCCAGTATCCGCTCCTTGTTCCGTTCGGCGGCGGCGAGGGCCGAGTCGGTGGCCACCCAATAGAACACCGTGCCGATAGCTCCGGCCACGGCCAACACCGCATAAAAGGCCAGGTTCGACTCGAACGCGTACCGCGCCAGGTAGGCCAGCAGAATGGGGATGGAAAGCACCGGGTAGACCAGCAGCAGCATAGCCTGAAAGCGCCCTGCGCCGCCCGAGCGCCAGGACTGGGCCGGGTCCACCGGGCGCGGAAAGTGAGTGGAACTGAGGTTGCCCACCGCCAGCATATAGACGCTCATAATCGCGGTCACCGCGTAGGCCTCCACTACCCGGGGCAGGGAGACGGGCATGCGCAGCAGGGCGCAGACCAGCGCTACCAGGGTCACTTCCGCCAGGACGAAGAAGACCGCGGCCAGGTTCTTGGCCACCACGACGGTGTGCAGCCGGACCGGCAGGACGTAGTAGGCCTGCGCGGCCGCGCGGTCGAAGCCGAACATGTTGTAGAAGGTCACTTCGCCCAGCAATAACAGAGCATACACGCTGACGAAGGTGAGATAGTTGGCCGCGAACCCCGACGAGGGGCCGTGGTAGCGCCCGAAGGCCAGCGGCAGCCAGACCAGCAGGCCGAAGGAAAAGCCCATCAGGAACACCAGCCGGAAGCGCGGGGCGCGGGCCAGGAAACGAAGTTCCTTTTCGACCAGCGCGCCCAGCGGGTCCTTGAATACCGCCGACGGCCAAGCCAGCAGCCGCTCGAACGGCTGGGTGTAGCGCGGAGCGGCGGAGGGGGTCGCGCCTGCTTCACGCTCGTCGAAGGCCAGCGAGCGAATGAACTGCCAGCGGCCGAAGGCCCAGGCCGCCAAGGTCCAGCCGAGCAGGGCGAGCCACTGCGCGGAGGAGCGTCCGCCCAGCGCGATGTCGGCCGCCGCCGTCCAGGGCGACAGGCTCAGCGAGACAAACTGCGTCGCGCGGCCCAGCGAGGAAGGGTCCCGCCGCATCAGCAGCAACTGCGGCAGGGCCGCCGCCAGCACCAGCAGAAACATGAACGCCTCGCGCACGCCGCGCCGGGCCAGGATGCGGCGCAGCAGGTCGCGCAGTCCGGCGGAAAGGAGCAAGTTGAAAGCGGCGAACAGTGCCAGGGCGAGCAGTCCCGCCGGCGGGACCATCGGATTCAGCGCCAGCCCCAGGGCGGTTCCGGCGAGCACGGTCAGCACCTCACCGCATACCGAGACGCGCAGGAGGACTTCGAGTCCGAACAGGCGCGCGGACGGGATGGGATAGACCAGCAGCTTGCGCAGATCGAGCGAGATTCCGGAGCTGGCCAGCAGCAGCGGAACCAACTGGCAGTATAGCAGGGCCAGAAACAAGCCTCCGCCCAGGAAGCGGGGAAACAGGGCGCGGTTGGCGGGGTTGGAGAACACGAACGCGGCCCCCACCGCGGCCGCGGCGGCCATGCCGTACCACAGCGCCGTCCCGGCCGCGGTGAAGACGATGCCGCCGCGGCTGGAGCGCGGGTACCAGTTCCAGATGGATCGCCCTTGCGCCCACAGAATGGCGTGCGTTTGCGAAAAGCCGCTCATAGCCAGTCCAGCGGCTCGCTGGTGCGCCCGGCGCCCACGGCGCGCACGAAGATGTCTTCCAGCGTGTCGGCGCCGCTGCGCAGTTCCGAGATCGCGCCCTCGATGACCAGCCGTCCCTGGTGGATGATGGCCACGCGGTCGGAGAGGCGCTCCACCACCTCCAGCACGTGGGAAGTCAGAAAGACCGTGGCGCCTCGGCGCACCTGGTCGAGCAGGATTTCCTTCATCAGCCGCGCGCCCACGGCGTCGACGCCCTCGAACGGTTCGTCCATCAGGAACAGGTCCGGGCGGTGGATCAGCGAGGCGGCCATGGCCAGGCGCTTGCGCATGCCCTTGGAGTAGTCGGCGACAAGCTTGCGAGGTTCCCGGTCCAATTCGAACAGTTGCAGCAGCTCCCGCGCGCGCTCGCGCGCCACCAGGCGCCCCAGCAGGTACATGCGGCCCACGAACTCCAGGAACTCGGTTCCCGTCAAGCGGTCGAACAGAAGGGTCTCGTCGGGAACCAGGCCGATGCGGGCCTTGATTTCGGTGGCCCGTTCGGGCATCGGCAAGCCCAGGATCTCGATCGATCCGGTGGTGGGGGGCGCCAGACCCATGAGCATGCGGATGGTGGTGGTCTTGCCCGCTCCGTTGGGGCCCAGGAAGCCGAAAAAGCAGCCCCGCGGAACCGAGAGGTTGAGGCCGTCGACCGCCGCCTTGTCGCCGTACACCTTGCGAAGTTCGCGCACTTCCAGGGCCGGTGAGTCGTCGTTCATGAGCGTCCTTTCTATCCTAACCCGTGATCGGGACTGAAGTGCCGGAGGGATCTGGTCGATAGAGAGAAGGAGATGGTGTCGACGCCCGCGGACAGCAGACTCTACGAGCAGCAGGCGCTCAAAGGCCTCGGACAACTGCCGCCGTTTTCCCCCATCTTGCAGCGGCTGATGGGAGAGATGGCGCACGAGGCGGTGAGCTTCGCCACTCTGGCCGGGCTGATCGAGAAAGACACCGCGCTCACCGGCAACGTGCTGCGGGTGGTGAATTCACCGCTCTACTCCCTGCGCGCCACGGTCTGCAGCGTGCGGCACGCGCTGACGATTCTGGGGCTGGCGAAACTGCGCAACATTGTCCTGAGCCTGTCGGTTTCGCGCCTCTGGGCGCAGGTGCGGGCGCCTCCCGGCTGGTCCATGCCGCTGTTCAACCGGCACGCGGTGGCGGTGGCCATGCTGGCCGACCTGCTGGCGCTGGAAACCGGCGTCCCGGACGGGGAGGGGGCTTTTAGCGCCGGGTTGCTGCACGACCTGGGCAAGCTGCTGATGGCCATCACCTTGCCGGACTGCGACGAGGAAGCGCTGCCGGGCTGGACGCACGCGGATCTGTCCGCCGCGGCCCTCCAGTGCTGGAACCTGCCCGCGCCGATCGTGGAGGCCGTGCGCCATCACCACCGGCCGCCGGCCGGCGGGCCGCTCTCGCTCGACACTCTGGTGTGCGGCGCCAACCGCCTGGCCCACGCCCTGAGCCTCAGTTGCCGCGGCGTCGCCTCCGACGAGTCCCCGGACGCAATCCTGGAGCAGATCGGCCTGGCCGACCAGGCGCCCGCCCTGTTGGAAGATTTCCAGCGCGAATTCGACGCCATCCGTGAGTTCTTCTAAATCCCCAGAACTCGAGTTCAGCCTTGCGGCGCCGCGTACATGTAATCCCGGGTGAGTCGCCCGCGGAAACTGCCCCGCTTGGCCAGCAGCAGTTGGCAGACGTTGGTGAGCCCGTCTTCAAAACCGGCCGCCGACCCAGCCAGGTACAGCAGCCAGGTTCGATAGGTGGCCCGGTCCACCGCGTCGAGGCAGGCGGCCGCGTTTTGCCGCAAGCGCTCGATCCACGCGCGGCAGGTGAGCGCGTAGTGCGGCCGCAGATCCTCGAGGTCCAGAACTTCGAAACCCGCCAGTTCAGCGGCTCGGAGGACTGCGGAAAGACAGGGCAGTTCTCCGCCGGGGAACACTCTTCGTTGCACGAAGAGAGTTTGTGCCTCATCCTTCAGGAACTCCGGGCGCGTGATGCCATGGTTCAGGAAAAGCCCTTCCGGCTCCAGCAAGTCGTGGACTTTTCGGAAGTAGCCGGGCAACCGGTGGCGCCCGACGTGCTCGAACATACCCACGGAGGCTATCTTGTCAAAGCGGCCGGTGAGGTCGCGAAAGTCCATCTCGTGGACCGTCACTTCCGCTCCCATCGCCTGTCGTCCGGCCGACTCTCTTGCGTACTCGGCCTGGCTTCGGCCCAGCGTGCAGCCGGTTGCGCGCACTCCGTAACGCTGGGCCCCATGAATCAGCAGGGCGCCCCACCCGCAACCGATGTCGAGAAACCGTTCTCCGGCCCGCAGATCGAGCTTGCGGCAAATGTAGTCCAGTTTGGCGAGCTGGGCCTCGTCCAGCGGCGAACCTGGGGTTTGGAAATAGGCGCAGGAGTAGACCATGCGCCGATCGAGGAAGTGCCTGTAGAACTGCTCCGACCGGTCATAGTGGTAGCGAATGTTCCGCGCCGCGCGAGCCCGCGTCTGAAACCAGGTCTCGATCCGGTGAGGAGCCAGGCGCGCCGCGGCGGCGTAAAGATGTTCTCGCCAGCCTCGATGCACCCTGCCCAACTGAAACCTTACTGCCGCGACCAGATCGCCCTCCACGTCCAAGTCCCCGCGGATAAACGAGAGCGCCGCGGAATAGGCGTCGGCTGCGAGCAGCCACCGCAACTGCCGCCGGTCTCGAACGATCAGGGTGAAACCAGGGCGGCCTTCGCCGTGCACCTCCTCGGCGCCATCGGCAAATCGCACTGCGTAGGCCTGGGTGAACATGGAAACCGCTCCAAATTCGGTGACGGGCTACTCAATTCACTTGGGCGCTTTCTTGGTCCACTCGCCGATCCAGTCCAGGAAGGTCTGGTACCACAGCACGCTGTTTTTCGGCTTCTGGATCCAGTGGCCTTCGTCCGGGTAGAGCAGCAGCTTGGAAGGGACCTTTTGCATCTGGAGGGCGGTGAACAATTGCAGACCCTGGCCCGCGGGCACGCGGTAATCCAGTTCGCCGTGGATCACCAGGGTGGGGGTCTTGAACTCCTTGACGAAGTAACTCGGCGACCAGCGCGAGTAAGTCTCCGGGTTGTCCCAGGGCATGCCGCGGAACTCCCAGGCCGGGAACCACAGTTCCTCGGTCTCGCCGGCCATGCTGCGCAGATCGAAGACGCCGGCGTGCGAGACCAGCGCTCGAAAGCGGTTGGTGTGGCCCAGCATCCAGTTGGCCATGTAGCCGCCGTAGGAGCCGCCCGCGGCGGCCATGCAGTCGGGGTCCACGTAGGAGAGGGCGGCGGCATGGTCCGCCACGGCCATGATGTCGTCGTAGACCTTGCCGCCCCAGTCGGCGTTGATCTCGTCGGTGAAGCGCTGCCCGTAGCCGGTGGAGCCGCGCGGGTTGGGCATCACCACCACGAAGCCGGCGGCGGCGAACACCTGCGGGTTCCAGCGCCAGTTGAAGTTCTCCTTCCAGGCGCTTTGCGGCCCGCCGTGAATCAGGATCAGCGCCGGGTACTTCTTGTCTTTCTGGAAGCCGTGCGGTTTCAGCAACAAGCTGTGCACCCGCATGCCTTCGGCGCCTTCCACCCACAGCTCCTCGAACGAGGGCAGGGCATAGGGATCCAGGGCGGCCGTGTTCAGGCGGGTCAACTGCACCGCCGCGCCGCCGGCCGACGACACGCGGTAAAGCTCCGTCGGGCGGGCGCCGGCCTGCTCGGTGTAGATCATGGTCTTCCCGTCGGGGGTGAACTGCACGTCGTCGACGGTGCTGGCCCCGGAGATGATGACGCGGGAGGCGCCGCCGGCGGCCGAAATCATGTGCACCGCGGTGCGGCCGCGGTCTTCGACGGTCATGAACAAACGTCCCGAATCGGGCGACCACGTGCAGGATCCCACCGAACGATCCAGGCCTTCGGTGAGCGTGTTGTTGCGCGCGCCGGCGCGGTCCATCACCACCAGGCGCCAGCGGTCGGACTCGTAGCCGGCGCGAAACTGCGCGCGGTAGGCGATGTACTTGCCGTCGGGCGAGTAGACCGGCCCGTTGTCGGCGCCCAGGTTGGCGGTGATCCGTTTGGCCTCTCCGCCGGCGATGGGCGCCACGAACAGATCGGAATTGGTGCTGGTGGCCGCTTCGGCATCGGTGTTCATCGCGAAGCAGACTTCCTGCCCGTCGGGCGACACCGCGTAATCGTCGCCGCCGCCCAGCGAGAAGGGGGGCGCATCGCGGTTACCGGGCGTCAAGTCCTTGGGAGTTCCGCCCTCCACCGGTACGGCGAAGATGTGTTTGCGGCGCGCGCTCTGCCACTCGTTCCAGTGGCGATAGAGCAGGGTGGTGTAGGTGCGCGCCTTGACTTGGGCGCTTTTTTCCGCTTCCAGCCGGGCCTGATTGCAGGCTTCGTCGGCGCAGTCGGGGTACACCTCGCTGGTGAAGACCAGGTTCTTGCCGTCGGGCGCGAACAGGACGCCCGATGCGCCGCCGGCCAGGCGGGTCACCGCGCGAGCGTTGGCGCCGTCGGCATCCATCAGCCACACTTGCGGGGCGCCGCCCCGGCTCGAAACGAACGCCAGGCGCTTGGAGTCGGGCGACCAGCGGGGGCGCTCGTTGTTGCCCTCGCGCGTAATCGGGCGGGGTTCGCCGCCCTCGACCGGGACCACCCAGATCTGCCGGGGCCGCGTGTTGCGGTCCAGGTCCGCCGTGGAAACCGTGAAGGCTACCATCTTGCCGTCGGGGGATACCTGCGGTTCGGCCAGCCGCGCCAGCTTCAGCAGGGCTTGGATATCGAAGGCGGGTTTCTGGGCGGCAACCGGCGGGATCAACAGGCACCAGGCGAAAAGGAAGCGGCGCATAAACCGATTGTAACGCGTCGCAAACGGTGTGCTAGCATGGAGAAACCATCCCTTCCACCGCGCTGGGGTGGCCTCTATCGACACCATGATTCGTGCACATCGCGGCGTCACGCCGAAGGTCGCCGCTTCCGCATACATCGATCCAAGCGCGCAGGTGATTGGGGACGTCGAGATCGGCGAACGCTCCAGCATCTGGCCCAACGCCTCCCTGCGCGGGGACGTGAACGCGATCCGCATCGGCGCGGAATCGAACATCCAGGACAACTGCGTCTTGCACGGCGACCTGGACCGCTATTCGGTCACCGTCGGCGACCGCGTCACGGTGGGCCACTCCGTGGTGCTGCACGGCTGCTTCGTGGAGGACGACTGCCTGATCGGCATTGGCGCCATCGTGCTGAACGGCGCTCGCGTGGGGCGCGGTTCGGTGATCGCCGCCGGCGCCCTGGTGCCGGAGGAGATGGAGATCCCGCCCCGCAGCCTGGCCATGGGTGTTCCGGCCAAGGTCCGCCGCCCGGTCAGCGCGGAAGAGCGGGAACGCTTCGAGAAAAATTGCATCAACTACCTCCGCTACAGCGAGGATTCCAAGAAGGAAGAACAGTCTTAGCATGGAAGAGAGTGCAGAAAGACAGGCCGGCTTGACCCTGGATTTCCTGGGCGACTTGCGCCGGACTCACAACTGCGGCCAGTTGCGCGCCGCCGACACCGGCGCGCGCGTGCTCCTGATGGGCTGGGTGCATCGCCGCCACGACCTGGGCGGCGTTATCTTCATCCACCTGCGCGACCGCGAGGGCATTACCCAGGCCGTGTTTCACGAGGACGTCGATCCGGCCATTCACCAGAAGGCCGAGCTGCTGCGCTCGGAGTACGTGGTCGCGATGGAAGGCGTGGTCGAGAAGCGCACTCCCGAGACCGTCAATCCGAATGTCGAGACCGGCGAAATCGAGATCGTCGCCGAGAAACTCTGGATCCTCAATGTGTCCAAAGTGCCCCCGTTCCCGCTGGACGATGCGGTGAACGTGAGCGAAGACGCGCGCCTGAAGTACCGCTACGTCGATTTGCGCCGGCCGAAGATGCAGCGCAACATCATCCTGCGTTCGCGGATTTCCTTCGCCGCGCGCGAGTTCCTTCACTCGCAGGGCTTCCTCGAAATCGAGACGCCGTTCATGACCCGCTCCACGCCCGAGGGCGCGCGCGATTACCTGGTGCCCTGCCGCGTGCAGCCGGGTTCGTTCTACGCTCTCCCCCAGTCGCCTCAGATCTTCAAACAACTGCTGATGGTCAGCGGCTTCGAGAAGTACTTCCAGATCGTGCGCTGTTTCCGCGACGAGGACCTGCGCGCCGACCGCCAGCCCGAATTCACGCAGATCGACCTGGAGATGTCGTTCCCGCAGCAGGACCGGGTCCTGGAAGTGGTGGAACCGCTGGTCGGGCGCATCTGCGCCCAGGCCGGGTTCGAGATTCCCACGCCCTTCCCGCGCCTCACCTACGCCCAGGCCATGCGCTCTTATGGCAGCGACAAGCCGGACATGCGCATCCCGCCCTTCCACTGCGTCGAGGACCTGTTCGCCGGTTCCGGCCTGACCACGGAAGGTCTGCCGCTGGTGGCGATTCATATTCCCGGGACCGGAGCGTTAAGCCGCAAGGAACGCGACGACCTCAAACCCTTCGGGCAGGAGCGCGGGCTGCGCATCTACGACGACGTGAAGCGCCTGGACCGCGACTTCCCCGAAGCCATGGCCAAGCTGCGCCAGCGCGTGGGGCTGGGCGAAGACGATCTGCTGCTGGTGGCCGGCTGGCTGTCGGCTCCGGCGGGCCATCGCCCGGAAGAGACCGTTCTGCAAGCCTGCGGCCAGTTGCGGTTGCACGCCGCGCAGAAGTACAACGACCGCCACAAGCTGCTCGACCCGCGCTGCTTCCGCTTTCTGTGGGTGGTGGACTTCCCGATGTTCGAATGGGACGAGGAGGAGGCCCGCTGGATGGCGGCGCACCATCCGTTCACTTCGGTCCACGACGACGACATCGAAAAGCTCACGGCCGACCCGGCGCGCTGCCGCGCCAAGTCCTACGACCTGGTGCTGAACGGCGTCGAACTGGGCTCGGGGAGCATTCGTATTCACCGCCAGGATGTGCAGTCGAAGGTGTTCGCCGCGCTCGGCTTCAGCGAAGAGGAAGCGCGCCGGCGATTCGGATTCCTGCTGGAAGCGCTGGAGTACGGCGCTCCGCCCCACGGCGGCATCGCGCTGGGGCTGGACCGCCTGGTCATGATTCTGGCGGGAGAAACATCCATCCGGGACGTGATCCCGTTCCCCAAGACCGCGCGGGGAACCGACCTGATGTGCGACGCGCCGTCGCCGGTGCCGGAACGCCAGTTGAAGGAACTGGGCATTCGCGTCACCGGCGGCGCAAAATAACTCCTTCAACCGCTCCCTGACGGTCGGTTACCGAGCCGCGACCGTCAGGAGGCGGTCAGACCGTCCCCTACGCGCGCGGCGCGCGGTCAACGACCTTGAATGCCTTCGGGTCGAAGAACAGCACCTTGCCCTGCCGGTAGGACTGCACGGCCATGGTGATCAGCACCTGCGCGCAGCCCGCGGTTTCCACGTCCAGCCGGGGCTTCTGGCGCGTGCGCACGCACTCCAGGAAGTTGCTGACGTGCGAGGTCATGGAGTCCTTCATGTCCACCGGAATGACCTTGTCGGTCAGCTTCTCGTCGAATCCGAACTTGTCCCTGTAGGCCTGGTTCTTGCCCACCACGCGCCGCTCGGCTTTCAGCGTAATGTGGTCGGTGCGGGCCTCGAACATCCCGTGGTCCACCATGATGATGGTGCCTTCGTGGCCCCGGATGAGGCCCGGGATGTGCTGCGAGTTGGCCATCGAGGAGGTCAATACGACCGAGTGGTCCTTGGCGTACTCGCCGATCAGGTGGAAGGTGTCGGGCACCTCGCGCTCGTCCTTGAAGATGTATGTGCCGCCGCCGGCCATCACCTTGTGGGGGAACTGGGGTTCGGGCCAGCAAATGTTCAGAGGCGCCGCCACGTGGAAGAACAGGTCGGTGGCCACGCCGCCCGAATAATCCCAGTACTTGCGGAAGCGGAAGAAACGGTCCGCGTTGAAGGCCGCGGACGAGGTGCCGCCCAGCCACATCTTCCAGTCGATGTAATCTTCGCCCGATTTGTCCGGACCCGCCGCGGTGTCGATGGGCCAGTTCCATTCGCCCTCGGTCGAGTTGCGATGATAGGAACCCTGGCTCATGATCATTTTGCCGATGGCGCCGTCGGCGATGGCCTGCTTGGCCTTCCACCACTGGTCGGCGGAGGTGGTCTGCGAGCCCACTTGAAGGACGCGCTTGGTCTCCTTCACCGCGTCGATCATGGCCTTGATCTCATCGATGGTGTGGCACATCGGCTTTTCGCAGTAAACGTCCTTGCCGGCCTTCATTGCCGCGATGGCGATGCGGGCGTGCCAGTGATCCGGCGTGGCGACGATCACCGCGTCGATGTCCTTGCGGGCGATCAGCTCGCGGTAGTCCAGGTACCCGTCCACCTTGTTGCCGAACTTGGTGGCCAGTTCGTCCTTGTTCTTGTTGATGCGCTTCTGGTAGACGTCACAGACCGCCGTTACCTGGGCGCTGGCCGACTCCTGGCCCACCGTCCCGAACGCGCGGGCCACGTACGAGCCGCGCCCGCCGACGCCGACGACACCCACGTTGATCTTCTCGTTGGCTCCCCAGGCCCGGCTCGGAACGACCATCGGAGACACACCCAGCGCGGCGCCAAGGCTGCCCGCATTCTTCAGGAAATTTCTGCGATTGTATTCACTCATGAGAATCCTTTTGTCCACTCCCGTACCTTCATCAGTGTACTCTTTGCGGGAAAGCGGGTCAAAGCCCGGCCGGGTCTTCGTGCCGGGCCCGGCGGGCGTTCTCGTGGACCACGGCGCGCCACCAGATCCACAGGCACAGTGTGTGCGTCAGCACTCCGATCAGGTTGCCCGCGGTCAGCAGCGGCATCGAGCGGCTCCGCACCGCCAGCGCGCGCAGGGACTGGGAGATCGCCTCGCCGGCGCTCTGCAATCCGTAGCCGCCGCTGATCATGAGCAGGCTGCGGTCCTGGTGCCGCTTGCCGACCAGCACCGACCAGACCATCAGGTTCAACAGCGCACCACCAAAAGAGACGTACTTCACGAAATCGGTCATCCACGCGTTGATCCGTTCGGTGCGCGTCGCCAAGCAAGCGACCGCGCAGAACAACACCACGACCAGAGTCAGGGACAGCAGGATTCGGCGCCGCTGGGGACTGGCCCGCAGAGCGCGCCGGACCAGCGACAACACCAGGCAGTACAGCAACCCTTGCAGCACCAGTTCAGCCACCCAGTAGGCGGTCTGCCACTCGGCCGGCAAACGTCCGCTTTCCCTGGCGGCAATATTGGCCACCGTCGAAAGGAACAGCAGGATGGTGTAAAGGAAGAGAAACGGGAAACTACGGAAGCCGCCGCGGGCCAGAGCGTGCAACAGCAAGCCTTGCAGCGGCAGACTGACACTCCACGACAACCACTGCAAGTACTTCATAGAGTTCCCGGAAACCGGGTCTCCGGGAACTCAGATGAGGAAAACACAAAGGAACTAACCGACTTCCCAAGGATCGGGCGGGATGTTCGGGCCCGAGGCGACTTCCCAAGGATCGGGCGGGATGTTCGGACCCGAGGCGACTTCCCAAGGATCGGGCGGGATGTTCGGGCCCGAGGCGACTTCCCAAGGATCGGGCGGGATGTTCGGACCCGATGCGATCTGCATTCCAGGGGTCGCAACGCCTGATCCTGAGCCTCCCACGAAACCGTTCACGGCCACGGCGGCCGCAAACAACACGCAAATTGTAACACAAAAGCGCAGATTTGCAGTCATCTCCAATCACCTTTAGATGGCCTAAGGCCATCTTCCTTTTTGACACTACGGTCTTTCGCCGTATGACTGTACAGACAGCAGCCTTATTCTAGTCTAAGGTCGGGTTGAAAATGACATAGGAAAAACCCTAGAAGGATTTCACGGTGATCCTCTCAGGAGGAGGGAGGGGAACCCGTCCCGGATGTGGACGGGAGTCTCTCAAGGAAGACTAAGTGCTGTGATTTTAATGGATTGCGGAACTAGTCCGCACTTGGGAAGAAGGACGACGGAGCGTAAGGGTCGGGCACGCCCCGTTGACGGCTGCGAACACCGGGGTATTCCAGCCGCAGATCGGCGGAAACCTCGTCCAGCATCGGGAAGGAGGCGGTCTTGCTCTCCAGGGCAAAGGCGGTCAGCAGGAGGTTGTCGCAGATGGCGTTGATGAGCCGGGGGATGCCTTGCCCGCGCCGGTGAATCTCCGCGATAAGCTCTGGGGAAAACACGGTCTGCGGCGACATTCCCGCCTTCTCCAGGCGCGTCGAGATGTACTCGGAGGTTTCGATTTCGCTGAACGGCAAGAGGTTGCATCGCAGCACGATGCGCTGTTTCAACTGCCGGAGGTTGGGCGAGTCGAGTTTGCGCTCCAGTTCCGGTTGTCCGGCCAGGACGATCTGCAAGAGTTTGCCGCGCCGGTTTTCGAGGTTGCCCAGCAGCCGGATCTCCTCCATCACGTCCCATTCCAGGTTATGGGCTTCGTCGATGATCAGGACCGTCGTGCGGCCCTCATTGGCCTGTTGCAGCAGCAGGTGATTGAGAGCGAAGAGGACTTCGGTTTTCGAGGTGCGCGAGCAGCGCAGGTCGAGATCGTAGGCGATCATCTCGAAGAACTGCTCGGTCGTGATGCGGGAATTGAAGATGAATGCGAATTCGATAAACTGGGCCTCCAGGAAATCCCGGAGACATTCGAGCATGGTGGTTTTGCCGGTGCCCACCTCGCCGCTCAGGACGATGAAGCCCTTGCGGCTCTGGACCCCGTAGATGAGGTTGGCGAGCGCTTCTTCATGCTGCAGGCTGCGATAAAGGAATCCCGGATCCGGGCTCAGGTTAAAGGGGTTGTCGGTGAAACCGAAGAAGGCGTTGTACATGACCAGGCATCCCGGAGCGAGGTCCGGGGAAGTTCCTCCGCTGCTCCAACACTAACATGCTAACACAAGCACCGGAAGGAACAAGGACCAAGTCAGTCAATGACTTCGAGGCGCACCCATCCGGGCAGCGTGGCCGGGCGGTTCTCCAGGAAAACGATGCGCCGCGTTTTGGGGAAGGGGAGTCCGGTCTGGATGGCCCGGCTGTACAGGCTCACCTGGCGGAGAACGCCGCGGAAGCCCTCCGAATCCGTGTCGGTGCTGGCGGCCTTGGTCAGGAAACCGCCGCCCCAGCCCAGGGGCAAAACGCAGGCTGCGGGCTGCCGGGCGGTCTCGGCGGCCAGCGTGGCCAGCGCGGCGAGGTTGTCTCGGAGGTGGGCCAGGCCGGCCCGCTCGGCGTACTGGCGGTGCGCCTCCAGCATCGCCGCCGAATAGCGGTTGGCGGCCTCGAACAACTGGGTGCGGCCGGGATATTCGCGCCAGTTGAGGGCCTCGAGGATCTCCGGGCCGGCCAGGAAGGGGTCTTCCCGCCAGC
>JACQZT010000383.1 GCA_016213755.1 Acidobacteriota bacterium
CCCGCCTGACCTGGCGCGCCGTCCGCACCGGCATCTCCAGCGTCACGCGCATCGAGGCGGTCGAAGGGCTGAAGGAAGGCGACCCCGTGGCCCTAATTCGGTGACAGGCTACTCTTTCCCCAATTTCAGACCGCCCGATCCGGCCGAAGTGATACCATTTCCAGGGTGTGGTCGTTTCGCCGGCTTCGCTCTGCGCGTAACGTCACTGATGAACAGGGACTTATTCCAGATGCTGCACTCGCGCGAAGCCGTTCGTCGATCTCTTCAATTGGGGAAAGAGTAGCCTGTCACCGAATTACTTTATGACCAGACGCGAAGCTGTTGCGGCCTTGGGCGCGGCGGCGGCCGGCCCCGCCATCCTTCAGCGGCACGACCAGAACGTGGCCCGGCTGCTCGAACGCCAGGTGACCGACCCGCGCAGCCGCTGGTGCGGCAGCGCGCTGGACGACACCGGCCTGTGCAACCCGCACCCGGCGGGCGGAATCCTGGAGAGCTTCACCGCGGCCTTCCTGCACCCGGATTCGAAGTTCCACCAGAATCCGCTGCTCATCGAGCGCATGCGGCTCGCCGCCCGGCACCTGCTCGCGCGCCAGAACCGCGAGGGCAATATCGACCTCGTGACCACCAACTTCAACTCACCGCCCGACACCGGCTTCGTGGTTCACAACACGGGCACGGCGGCCTGCCTCATGAAACGGCACGGGCTGACCGAGATGTTCGCCCTGCTCGAACCGTTTCTGCGCCAGGCCGGCGCGGGGCTGGTGCGCGGGGGCGTCCACACGCCCAATCACCGCTGGGTGGTCTGTTCGGCGCTGGCTCAAATCAACGACGTGCTGCCCCACCCGGATTACGTGCGGCGCATCGACCAGTGGCTGGCCGAGGGCATCGACATCGACGCCGACGGACAGTACTCCGAGCGCAGCACGCTGGTCTACAACATCGTCTGCAACCGGGCGCTGATCGTTACGGCGGCCAAGCTGAAGCGGCTCGAACTGGTCGAGCCGGTGCGCCGGAACCTGAATGCGATGCTGTACCTGCTGCACCCGGACGACGAGGTGGTCACCGAGATCTCGCGCCGCCAGGACCTGAACACGCGCGGCTCCGTCGCCAGCTATTGGTTCGCCCTGCAATACATGGCACTGCACGACAACGACGGACGCTTCGCCGCCCTGGCGCGCCGTCACGAAGCGCGCGCGGCCAGTCTCTCGGCGCTGATGGAGTATCCGGAACTGGCGCAGCCCGGCCCGCCCGACGCGGCCATCCCGGAGGACTACGAGCGCGCCTTGCCGGCCCTCGGCATTGCGCGCATCCGGCGCGGCCTCAAGAGCGCCACGCTGATGCTGGGCGGGAGCAGCCGCTTCTTCGTCTGCCGCCACGGCGACGCGGTGGTCAACGCCGTGCGCTTCGCCAGCGCCTTCTTCGGCAAGGGGCAGTTCGTGCCCCAAAAGGCCGAGAAGCGCGGCGGCGCCTATCACTTCGAGCAGAAGCTGGAGGCCGGCTACTATCAACCCTTGGATCCCCCGCGCCGGCTTTCGAACGACGAACTCGGGGCCGCCCGAGCGCAGCGCAAGGTTACCGAGCTGTGCCGCCTGGAGCAGAGCGCGGTGGTGAGCGAGACGGCGCGCGGCTTCGATCTGCGCCTCCGTTCGCAGGGCACCAGCGACGTGCCGCTGGCGGTGGAGATCAACCTGCGCGAAGGCGGGCGCATCGAGGGCTGCGAGCCGGTGGCAAAGAAGTCCGACGCCTGGGTGCTCGAATCCGGCCACGCCACATACCGGCTGGGACGCCACGCCATCCGCTTCGGCCCCGGCGCAGCCGCCCACCGCTACATCGACGTGCGCGGCGCGGAGCCCAAACTGCCCGGCCCCAGCGTCTACCTCACCGGCCTCACTCCGTTCGACCGGACGATTCGGTTTGAGCCCGTTTGACGGTCAGTTTCCGCAGGAAGTTGAGCAGCAGGTCCGAGCCTTCGAGTTCGGTTTGCGGATCGTCTTCGTGTTCGGCCACCCATTCCAGGGCCAGGATCAGGGGCAGGAATCGCAACCGGTCCTCGCCCTTCCCGTCGCCGAAATGAAAGAGCAGGACGGACGGTTTGACAGGCAGGGGGACCATTGCGATCGTTTCCGGATGGGGATTCCGACAGTTCCCGACCGGCGATGTGACCGAATACTCGCGGCAGGACATGGGCCGACTAGGGTGGATGGAGCAACTCTCATCTTCCAGAAACGGGCACGCCACGCCCAAATGGAAGTACTCGAGCCCCAGCGCCTGGCGTTCGGCCGGGGCCAGTTGCTCCAGGCGGCGCAACCGGTCTCCCAGGCCCGCGGCATCGAGCGCGGCCACCGCGGCTTTGAAACGCTCGCGCACCTCCGGCAGCGATTGAATCAGCGCCGCCAGGTAGCGCGCTTCAGCCTCGGCGATGGGCACCAGTTGGCGGCAGCAGGCACCGCAACCGGCGCGGCAAGAAATCCGTTTGCCCTCTTCGGCGGCCTCGACCACCGCACCGGCGATGCCGTGCAGCACCGGCAGCGCGTCCACCACTCGCGCCGGCCCGGCCGGCACCCGCGCCGAGGCTTCCATCTCGCGCCCCGCGATCTTCAAAGTGAATTGGACCGTCACGCTGGCCACGAGGGTATGGTACGACACTAGATGGTGCAAATCCTCTACATACTCCTGGGCACGTCCCTCACCGTATCGTTCTCGATTGCGCTGGGGATGGTCCTGCTCGACCGGTTGCAGCTCAGGCTGAGCCGCATCGAACGGCTCCTGGCCGCATTCCCCACGGGCGCCGCGTGCCTGCACCTTCTGGTCTTCGCGCTGGCGGTGGCGGGGCA
>JACQZT010000384.1 GCA_016213755.1 Acidobacteriota bacterium
GGTCGTGGTAGCGGGCGCCGCCGTGGCGCACCTCGGTTTCGACGTACTTGCCGTCGTGCAGGGATTTCACGCGCCCGCGGATGCGCTCCGGTTCGCCGTGCAGGCGGTCGGTGCTGCCGCCCACCATCTGGTCGAACTCCGCGCCGATTCCCAGCCGCGCCGCGGTCTTCACCGCTTCGGGATCCGCGATAACTTCGACCCACCCCTGCGCCTTCCGCCGCAGCAACTCGCCCAGGATAAACGTGGCATCGCCCGCCGAGCCGCCGCCGATGTTGTCGCCCATCTCCACCAGCACGACGGGGAACGCGTCCGCGGCCAGCGCCTGCTCGACGGCCGCGGCCGCATCGGGCAGGCGGAGTTTCAGGCGGTCTCGCGTGGCCCACAGCATCTGGCCCAGGCGTTCCGCTTCGCTGCGCGCCAGCGCCGCGTCGTGGTTGGTAACCACAACCGCGCTGACCCCCATCGCCGGCGCGTCGGCGTACTGGTATCCGCCTGCCACGGTCGCCGCCAGAAAGCGCGGGTCTCGCTCCAGGCGCCGCGTCTCTTCGACGATGGGCGCGAGCGGCTCCAGGTTCGTGTTCTGGAACCGGATGTTATAAAGCATCGGGGGCTTGGCGATGGACTGCGTGGGCTGGATCTCGCCCCTCACAATGCGGGACACGATCTCGGCCGCCTTCAGCCCGCGCTCGCGCTGGTCGATGTGCGGGTTGGTCTTGTAGCCCACGAGAACGGTTGACTGTTCGACGATCTCGGGCGAGATGTTGGCGTGAAAGTCGTGCGTGACCACGATCGGAAAGGCCGGACCCATGGCCGCGCGCACGCGGCGAACGATCTCGGCGTCGCCGTGCGGAAACTTCTCGCTCACCATGGCGCCGTGCAGCGCCAGCAGCACGCCGTCGAGCCCGGACGCCGCCTTCAACAGGCGGATTAATTCGCCTGTGAGGGCGTCGAATGCGGCGGCCTCCACCGGTCCGCCCGGCGTGGCCGAGGCGTGCAGCGTGGGATAGAGATCGAATCCGTACCGTTTCGCTCCCTCGAAGTAGCCGGCGATCTCGCCGGCGCCGGCCGCATGTTGCAGCGCGATTCCGGGACCGCGTTCGATGCGGAAATCCGCCAGCCGAGTGGGAGCGGGATAGAACGAGTTCGATTCGTGCAGGATGCCGCCCACGGCGATGCGGGGCCGCCGGTCCTCCGCCCAGGACAGGGCGGCGATCACAAACCATAGTGCAAACAGTTTCATATCAGGCTCGCTCGAAATAGGGGTTTTCAGGCGCTTTGTAGGAAACGTTTAACTCCGAGCTTCGCACTCGCGATCGCGTCGCGCGAGACTCAAACAGGAAGGCGAGAGCGCCGGTGGTCAGCAGCGTTCGTTCTACCGGGTAAACCGGCTTCCGGCTCACAAACAGGTCTTCGATGCATTTCACTAGCCCGTCGAAATGGGGCAGAGGCCGTGGGCCGTTTCCAAGAACGTACTGCGTGGCCACCGGATCGGAGCGGCCCGCCAGGCGGGCGGAGAACTGGAATTCGCTGAGGTGTCCTTCCAGCAGGTACGAAGCCGCCCGCAAGCCGTCGCGGTATTCCAGCACGAACAGCACCGGCCGCTTGCAGTTCTGTTCCGGCCTTCCGGGCTTGACCCGCCCGCCGGCGGCCAGAGCGGCTTCGAGTAGCGGCGCGCTCCACCGGCCGTCGCCGTCCCGCCATTTCCAGACCGCGTCCCCCTCGATCCATTCGACCGCGGCGATGCCGGTCTCGCCGCCGCGCCGCCGCTCGACCATGCACTGCAATCCTTCAAGGGTGTGAAACCCGTAGGCGTCCAGGTCTCCGTACCCTACCGACACGGCGTGTCCGATGCGGACGCCGAGCGGAATCTCTAGTTCGGGTTTCCGAATCGTCACCGGGACGGACGAGCCGGCCATGAAGGGAAACCCCAACTCGCGGGACCAGCGGTGCATCTCGCGGGCTTTCTCCCAGGAATACGAAAGATGTTTGTCGCAAAACAGGGGCACACTTCGGCGGCTCTCGCGGAAGACCTCGACCACCTGGCGAAACAACTCGTGCCGCGGATACAGCTTCTGGCCCCGGTCGTTGGACGGGTAGTTGCCGTGTTCTCCGACCAGCAGCACGGCGTCCACGGCGAGTTTCCCGCCGCCCAGCGTCAGTGCTTCGCGCACGGTGGGGTAAATGCGGAATCCGTGTTTGGCCGACAAGCCGCGGCTCAGGTCTTTGGCGGGGACTTGGTCGGTGTACATCGAAACAATCCGGGTTCGCGGCTCGGCGCGAACGCCGTCCGGCGCATAGCCCTCCAGGATGCGGCCCGCGATCACATCCGCATGAGAGTAGTACCGGTATTCGGTGACGATGGCGGCCACCGTGGGCCGGTCCGCGGGCGCCATGGCTCCCGCGGCGGCCGAAAGCAGAAAGCGCCGCCGGTTGGGCGGCCAGTCTCCCGTCTTCATAAGGCTCCTCAGTAATCGTAGCTCGCCGCCTGGGCGTAATCCCGCGGCGGGATCCATCCTGGATGCGGCGTCATGGAGCTCTGCACCTCGCAACGCGGGTGAAGCGCGCGCCACGCATCGATCTCCGCGCCAAGGCCCCGGACAATTTCCGGGCGCGCGGCCGCCAGATTGTTCTTCTCCTCCGGGTCCTCTTCGATGTTGAACAGATGCTCGGAGACGCCCGCCAGCATTACTTCGCGCACGAGTTTCCATTCGCCGCGGCGCAGCGCGAAGTTGTGCTCGGGGGTTTCGTTGCGCTTGGAGGCGAAATACAGACTCTCGCGCGGGATCGGGCGGCCGCCCAGGATTTGCGGCCACATGTCCTTGCCGTCGAGTTCTTTCCGGGCGGCCGGTCTGCCGCCCGCGGCGGAAGCCAGCGTGGGCAGCAGGTCGAGCACGGTCATCACCTGCCGCACTTCGCCGCCGGCCGGCAGAGTGCCGGGCCAGCGCATCGCCGCCGGCACCCGGATGCCGCCTTCAAAGGTGGTCATCTTGCCGCCTCGCAGCGGTCTGTTCGAGACGCCGCCGTAGGGCCCTGCTCGCGCACGCCGGTTCCGTTTCGCTGCCAGTCGAGACCGCTCAGGTGGGTGTGCTGGTAGTAGTCGATATCGGCGTACAGGAAACCATAGAAGTGGTCGAAGCCGCGGGCGTTCGGCAGCATGCGGCGATGCGCGTGGCCGAGGTGCCATTTGCCCGCCATGGCGGTCTGGTATCCCAAGGCCTGAAAGGTTTCCGGCATGGCGTGCTCGTCGAGCGGCAGCCCGTAGGGCGACCAGGGCCGCACGACGGAGTAGATGAGCCCGTACCTGGCCGGCGAGCGGCCGGTCATCAAACCCGCGCGCGTCGGCGTACACAGCGGATACGCGTACAGGTTGGTGAAGCGCACGCCCTGGGCCGCCAGCCCGTCGATATGCGGAGTCTGCATCTCGCTGCCCTGATACCCGACGTCTCTCCAGCCCAGGTCGTCGGCCAGGATCAAGACCACGTGAGGCCGGGCCAAAGCGGATGAGCCCGCTGCCCCGGCAGCAAGGAATTCTCGTCGGTTCATGTCTCCCTACGTTAGCTCAGCTTTGGATCCTGCGCGGCGTGACAATGTATCATGATGCCGATGCTTCGGAAACGGTTGCATCCGAGTTGCTTTGCCGCCATGACGCAGTTGCTGGTCCTGTGTGCGAGCGTTTCCGCGCAGCCCGCGTGGGTGAGTTCCGGCATCGGCGACATCGACGCGATTCGCCGGCGGGTCGCGGCATCGCCAACCTCGACGGCGGAAGCGCGCGAGCGGCAGGCGTCTCTTTACTCCTGGTTGCGCCTTCTGATGCATCAGGGTGCGGAGCTGCGGGCTTTTGAGGCCATCCGCCGAGCGCTGGGAGCGAACTGGACCGAGGCCACGCCGCGCATCTGCCGCACCATCGACGAAGGCTTTCAGGTGCTCGAACGCGTCCAGGCCAGCCCATCTTGGATTCCCGAGGTGCGAGGAACGCGGCCGGCCAGCACGCCGGCGCGCACGGACTGGCCCTTGTTTCAAGGCAACCAGGCACAAACCGGGTTCACGCGGGACCCCGGTCCGGCGGCCGGCCGGCTCGCCTGGCGGTTTCCGATCGGGCACACCTGGTACGCGCGCCCTTCGATTGAAAATGGCCGGGTCTACGCCGCTTCGCCGGGCATCACCACCATCCTGTACTGCCTGGACGAGAAGACCGGAAAGCCCATCTGGAAGACGCGCCAGCACAACTGGCAGATCTACGAGACGCCGCGGGTCAGCTCGCCGGTCGTCGTGCTCAAGGACGAACTGGTGGTCCGGGAATCGGGAAGCCGCGGCGAGACGGGCACGGCGCGGGATCTCGTTTTCATCGACAAGCAGACGGGCCAGGTGCGGAAAGAGGTCACCATCGGGCATCTCGACTACCGTCACGGCTACGCGCCCGTCAGCGGAAACGACCGGTACATCGTCTATCCGTACGGGCAGCAGTACATCGAAAACGTCCCGCCCCTGGTCTGGAACCTGGACACGGTGGTGTGCAAAGACCCGCGCACGGGACAGACGCTCTGGGCGTTTCGAGTGGGCGACATCTCGGGGGACGTGGTGGTTGAGGACGACCGCGTGTTCGTCGCCACCGACGCAGGCGTCCTCTACAGCCTCAACCTGGCGGGACCGGAGCGCATCGCGTGGCAGTATCGCGCCGGCGGCCCCATTCGCGGCACGCCGCGGGTGACTCCGGCGGCGGTTCTGTTTGGGGCCAACGACGGCGTGATCCATGCGCTGGATCGGGCGACCGGGCGGCTGCAATGGTCTTACCGGACGAACGCCTACGAGGAGCGGGCTCACCAGTTTTTCTCCACGCCCGAGGCGGCGGCGGGGCGAGTCTATGTGGGCGCCGCCGACCAGTTTCTCTACTGTCTGGATGAGCGCACTGGCCGGTTGGTTTGGCGGCATCGGCTGAGCGATTGGATTCGCGCCAAACCGGTGGTCATCGGCGGTGTGGTCTACATCGCCACCCTGGATGGCACTGTGGCCGCGCTCGCTGGCGAGGGTTCCGCTCCACGCGAGCTGTGGTCCCGCAAAGTGACGGCGCATCAGATCCTGGCCGACCTCACGGCCAGCGCCACGGGTCTCCTGGTCGGCGCCTCGGACCTGTTTCTGTGTTCTCTCGATCCGCTTCACGGCCAGGTGCGGTGGCGCCACAGCCTGCTGGAAGCCTCCAGTGCCGATGGCGAGCGCGTGCTCGCCGATCTGGTCGCCGGCGGCGCGGACTACCAATCGTCGCCCACCACCGCCGCCGGCCGCGTGTACGCCGGCGGTCCGAACCGCTTCGTGTACGCCGTCGATAGCGAGACCGGCCAGGAGATCTGGCGTTTTGAGACCTCGGGGCAGGTTTCCGGAACGCCCATCGTGGCCGAGGGCCGCGTTTACTTCGGCCAGCAGGGCGGCGACAAGAACTTCTACGCCGTGGATGCGGCGAACGGCCGGCTGATTTGGAAGAAACCGCTCGGCTGGGCCTGGGTCGGGGCCGGTTACGCCAAGGGACGGCTGTTCGTCGGCACGGTGGAGGGCGACATCCATTGCGTCCGCGCCGCCGATGGCGAGATCCTCTGGACCCGGCACACGACGGGCGGCGTCTATCCTTCGCCGGCCACGGACGGACAGACCGTTTACACGGGCGCCTGGGGCGGGCATTACTACGCGCTGGATGCGGAGACCGGCGACATCCGTTGGGCCTACTACCTGCCCAGGGGCCCGCATCCGTTTTCTCAGCGCGCCGTGATCAGCCCCGATTCGGGCGCGCCGCTGTTGTGGAACGGCCGATTGATCGTCGCCGTAGGACCGGCGGCGCTGGCTCTGGACGCGGCCACGGGGAAGCGGCTGTGGGAGTACGCCTTGCCGCCCGGCCTGGGATTCAACGTGAGTCCGGCCACCGACGGCGAACGCGTGTACGTTTCCACCAAGATCGACATCAACGGGGGCAACCTCGGCGCGCGAGTGATCGCTCTGGACGCGCTTACCTGCAAGCTCGCCTGGGAACACCAGCCCGGCGGCGGCATGACCGCGGCCGCGGTGACGCCCAGCCGCGTGTGCTTCGGATCGAGCACCGATCCGTTCTTCTCGTGTGTGGATCCGAAAGGGAATGGCGATGGAACTACGAGACTGCTGTGGCGCTACAAGACCGGTGGAATTGTCGAGGAATCCTGCCCGGCCATCTATGGCAACAAAGTTTACTTCTTAAGCACCCACGGCTACCTCTACGCTCTCGAGTGACAACCCCGCGCGGTCGCGATTCTGATAAGATCCTGCCATGATCCGACGGGACTTGTTGCGCGCATTGGCGGCGCCGGCGGGAGCGGCCCTGGCACAGGGTGCTCCCCGCTACGACCTGCTCATCCAGAACGGGGAAGTGGTGGATCCGGGCCGCGCGTTCCGCGGGCGCCGGGACGTGGCGGTGCTCGACGGCCACATCGCGGCGATCGAGCCGAAGATTCCAGCGGAGGGAGCCTTGGAGGTCATCGATGCGCGCGGGCTGCTGGTCGCGCCCGGGCTTATCGACCTGCACACTCACTGCTATCACGGGGCGACCGGCTTGAGCATCGAGGCGGACCCCATCGCCGCGCGCTCCGGCGTGACGACGTGGGTGGATGCCGGCAGCTTCGGTTTGGACCAGGTGGAGGGGTTTCGCCGGTTTGTGGTCGCGCCACAACAGGCGCGCGTCTTCGGATACATGCATCTCTATCCCAATCTCAGAAACCCGGACGTCGACGTCGTTCAGTATGTCCGGTCGGAGATGAAGCGAACGGCGGAAGCGGCGCTGAAGAACCGCGACATCATCCTGGGTGTGAAAGTCTACGTCGGCGCCAACATGAATGGCCGCTACAGTCTGGACTTCCTCAAGATCGCGCGCGAGCTGGGGGACCGGTTCAAGCTGCCGCTGATGGCGCACATCAGCTTCGCCCCGCCCGAAACGCCGGAAGTCATGGAATTGATGCGGCCCGGCGACGTGGTGACCCACTGCTTCAACACCCACACGCTCGGCATCCTGGACTCGTCGGGAAACCTCAAGCCGGGCGTGAAAGAGGCGCGCGCCCGCGGCGTGCTGTTCGATGTGGGTCACGGCGCGGGGAGCTTCAACTTTTCTGTTGCGCGCAGGGCGCTGGACGCCGGCTTCCTGCCGGACACCATCTCGACGGACCTCTACAACGTGAACCTGGCGGGACCGGTCTACGACATGCCGACGACGCTGTCGAAGTTCCTCCACCTGGGCATGAGTCTCGAAGACGTGCTGGTGCGGGCCACGGCCCGTCCGGCGCGAGTGATCTCCCGCGTGCCGGGGCTGGGGACTCTCGAGGCCGGCTCGCCGGCCGACATCAGCCTGCTGGCCATCGAAGAAGGGCAGTTCCAGCTTGTGGATTCGCAGAAGAACTCCGTCACGGCCGCAAAACGAATCGTGAGCCGCCTCACAATCTCGCGCGGCAGAAGACTGGCGGCGCGGCTGTAAGCCGGGAGGCGCGAATGCGGAGGCGGGACTTTTCGCTGGGATTTCTGCCGGCCGCGGCGCAGGCGCTGCGCGAGCGGAAGCTGCTGGAGGCGGCGGGGTTGGTCCAGCGGGCCGTGGATGCCGGCCAGGTCCGCGCGGCCACTTTGCAGGTGCGCTGCCGGGGGGAACGGTTTGAGCGCGCCTTCGGCGAGGCGCGCACGCCCGAGACCGTTTTCCTCATCGCGTCCATCACCAAGCCCATGACCGCCGCCGGCGTGATGCTGCTGGCCGACCGCGGCGCATTATCCCTCGGCGATCCGGTCCGCAAGTTCATTCCGGAGTTCTCCGGCGGCGATCGGAGTCTGGTCACCATTCGCCACCTGCTGACCCACACCTCAGGCCTGCCCGACATGCTGCCGGAGAACACGGCGATGCGCGAGCGCCACGCGCCGTTGCCGGAGTTTGTCGAACGGACCATCCGGACTCCGCTGCTGTTCAAACCCGGCACGCGCGTTCATTACCAGAGCATGGGAATCCTGCTCGCCGCTGAAATCGCCCGGCGCATCACCGGCCGCCCGTTCGCGGAGTTTCTCGAGAAAGAGATTTTTGGCCCGCTGGGGATGCGCAACACCGCGCTCGGTCTGGGCCGTTTTGAAATCGCGGGAACCGCGCGCTGCCAGGTGGAAGAGGCGCCCGGGTTGTATGGCGGCGGCCGTTCCGATACACGAAGCTGGGACTGGAACAGCCCCTACTGGCGCAACCTGGCGGCGCCGTGGGGCGGCGCGCACTCCACCGGAGCCGACATCGCGAATTTCCTTGGCTACTTCCTGAAGCCGGACGGCAAGGTTCTGAGGGCCGAAACGGCGCGGGCGATGGTGACCAACCAGACGCAAGGATTAAATGAGCCTCGGGGCATCGGCTTCGCGGTGGCTCCCGGCAGCTTCGGAAACACTTGCTCGGCCCGGACCTTCGGCCACGGCGGCTCCACCGGCACCCTCGCCTGGGCCGACCCCGCAAGAGACCTCGTCTGCGTGGTGCTGACGACGCTGCCGGCTCGTCTCTCCGAAAAGACGCTGCTCAAACCGGTTTCGGACCGGGTATCGGAAGCGGTGGCTTGAGCTTTTCTCGCCGGTTGCACCGGGAAACGGCCCGCACTCCGCTTCCTTATGATCGACAATGGGACGAAGGACAGGGCCGCTTGATGAAAACCATGTTGGCGATAGGCTTGGCGTGCGGATTGGCCTCCGCCGCTGGGGTGCAGGTGCGCGAGGACGGATTCACGGCCGGTCCGAACGGTCTTCCGGCGGGATGGACGGTGTGGAGCGCGCGCGCCGAAAACGCTCCGCGCGCGTACGTGGATCCCGTGCTGTATCGCGGGAAGCCGGGTTCGCTGGCCATCTCGGGCAACAGCAACCTGGGCGAGCACGGCGGGTGGGAGCGGGCCGTCGCGGGCGTCACCGCCGGCGCGTGGTACCGTTTTGCCGCCTGCTACCGTGCCGAGAATGTGCCCTGCGAATCCTGGCAGGTGGTGGCGCGGCTGGACTGGCGCGACGAGACGGGCCGGCGCACCGGCCAGCCCGATTACGTGTATCGCGCCACGCGCGAGGGCGCCTGGACCAAGGTGACGGCGGAGTACCCGGCGCCGCCCATGGCGGCTTCCGTGGTGCTGCAATTGCTGCTCTCCAACGCGCCGCTGGGCACGGTCTGGTGGGACGACATTTCGCTCGACGAGATCGCCGCGCCGCCTCCTCGCAAGGTCACGATCGCTTCGGTCAATCTGCGGCCGCAGGGGACCAAGTCGGCCGCCGAAAGCGTGCGCCGGTTCGTGGAGGCGGTGGAAAGAGTGGTCCCCGCCAAGACCGACGTGATTCTGCTGCCGGAGGGCATCACCGTGATCGGCACCGGGAAGACCTACGCCGACGTTGCCGAGACCATCCCGGGGCCCACTACGGCGAGCCTCGCGGATCTGGCCAAGCGGCGGTCGGCGTACGTGGCGGCGGGCATTTACGAGCGCGAGGGCGCGGTGCTGTACAACACTTCCGTGCTGCTCGACCGCGCCGGCACGCTGATCGGCAAATACCGCAAAGTCTACCTGCCGCGCGGCGAACTGGAGGGCGGCCTCACGCCGGGCGCCGGCTACCCCGTCTTCCGCACCGATTTCGGCGCCGTGGGGATGATGATCTGCTACGACGTGTTCTTCGCCGACCCGGCGCGGGCGCTCGCCACGCAGGGGGCGGAGATCATCCTCATGCCGATCTGGGGCGGAGACCAGACGCTGGCGAAGGCCCGCGCCATCGAAAACAAGGTGTTTCTGGCGGCGTCCGGGTACGACTTCCCCACCCAGATCTACGACCCGGATGGGGACATCATTGCCGCGGCCCCGGAGCGAGGCACGGCCGCGATCGCCACCCTCGATCTGAGCCGGCGCTACTGGCACTCGCAGCTCGGCGATATGCGCGCGCGGCGCATGAAGGAACTCCGGCTCGACGTCAAGCCGCCCGTGCCGGGTCTGGAACCGTAGGCGCCGCGCCCTCGCGGTTGCGGCTGTAAACTGGTTGGGAGGCTCGTTGTGAAGCTGCTCACGGTATACATCGCCCGCGGGCTGGCGCTATTGTGGGCCGCGTTCTGGCTCTTCTTCTTCGTTGTGGAGTCGCTGGTGTGTCGCACGCCCGCGCTGGTCATGGCGTCTTGGGCGGGCGCGGGCCTGCTGTTCGTGATCCTGGCACTTCTGCCGTGGCGCAAGGAAAGGACCGGCGGCCTTCTGCTTATAGTCGCCGGTTTGTCGATTGGAGTGGCTTACACGATCTGGCCGCCGCCAGGGCTGCCTCTCGCCAGCCGCATGATCACCACCGTCGTTTTCAGCGGACCGCCGCTGGTGGCCGGGATTCTTTTTCTCAGGCACCATCGGGCGGTGACCGCCGGGGTCTGAAGCGCCTTTTGAAAGCCACCCCGGCCTCAGGCCCTCCCGCCGGCTATGCCCCCCTACCTGTACCGCGGCGCGTCGATGGGGTTGATGCGCGCGGCTTTGATGGCCGGATAGATGCCGAACAGCACGCCTGCGGCGACCGAGACGCCGAAGGCGGCTCCGGGCAGGCCGCCTTCGGCGGAGATCGGCACGGATTCGGTCAGGAACTGGCGGACGATGTCCGTGCGGCGTGCGCCGATCTCTCGGGTGCGCTCCATCACGGTGGCCGGCACGATGTTCATGACGCGGGTGAAGATGATCCGGGGGCGCTGCCGCTGCGCCAGCAGGGCCGCGGAAATGGTCACGGTGCGGCCCACGTTCGGGACACCGGTTTGTTCCGCAGATCCTCTTTTCTCTCGCATCTCACGGCTCTGCCAGCCGCGCTTCCCGAACGGACTCCTGCCGAGTGCGACCCGTAAACACCTGCTGAGTTCCAAGGTCGGATCTGCGAGAGCGCCGTATGTGGGCCACCACCCACAAGTCCGACGTGCCGACTTTACGTCCATCTGGTCAGGGTCCGTGCTTGGCAACTGCCGTCACCGGCGCTTCTCGGGGGAAATACTGGATCCGTGGGAACGCCGCGCCTGTTTCAACGTTTTCCAGGGGCCGACGACATTGCACAAAGCGATCCGGAGCCAGCGGCTGGAGTGGAATAAAAAAGACGGTAACGCCGCCAGCCGAGCCGGTCAGCACCAAGAGCGAACGAACCGAAGCGGACAGCCAGGCGGCCGATGGGCTCCGCCACAACGCGCAGCCTGGAGCGGGTGGCGGCGGCGATGGGGACACTGGAATCGGCTCCCATCCAGTTCGAAGCCGCGGCGGACATCCCCGCAGGAGGCGTGTTGCTGGCGCTGCTGGCGCTGTTGGCGACCGGCCTGTTGCGCTACACCCCCAACTTCTACAAGCTGCCCAATGGCTACTACGGCATCGACAGCATCTTCCTGCTGCTGGCGATGATGGCGATTCATACTTACACCTCCCGAACGCTTTCAACTCCGGTAAGAATAGTGACACTTGCCGCCTTCGTTGTCAAGAATTGGTTCTCCAACCTGATACGTGGGAACGTCCGGCTCTTGCAGGAAGGCGCTGCTACCGCTTGGCAGGACCGTATTCGCCAACAGCTTCGACGATGCCGGATCGGGATCGGATGCACTCACGGGGAATCTCCTCAGCCGCCCCGCTACCGGGCCGGCAATTCGATCACCGCGCCCTGCTGTTGCAGCCGGCTTCGCAAAGCCCGGACATCGATCTCCTGCACGGGCTTCCCGCTTCGCGCGGCCGCGTGCGCCGCCACACCGGCCGCGTGGCCGAGCGCCATGAAAACCGGTTCCATCCGGATGGTGCCGTAAGCGATGTGCGACGTGGAGGCGCACACCGGCACCAGAAGGTTCGCGGCTTCCCCCGCCTTCGGCGTCATGATCCGATAGGCAATCTGGTATGGCTTGGAAGGCACTTCCGTGTCGCCCTCGTTCTGGACCATGCCGTCCGCGGTCACGTGACGCTGGATATTATGCGAGTCGATCTGATAGGAACCCATCGCGACCGAGTCCTCTTTCACCAGATCGGTCTGTGCGTCTTTCTGTGTCATGACGAAATCGGCGAGCATTCTCCGGGCCTCCCGTATGTAAAGCTGGTGGGGCCAGTTGTTCGTTTCGGCAAACTCGTCCTTGGCCAGTCCCCACTCGTTGAACTCGTCGCGAAGCGGCTTGGGGACCTGGGGGTCGTTCGCCAGGAAGTAGAAGAACCCCTGTGTGTAGTGGATGTGGTCCTGCCAGATCCGGGCGCGCCGCTTGTAACCGGCGGCCGGGTACTCCCAGTTCTTGCCGATGTAGTCGGTGGAGAAACCGCCTCTGTTGTTAATGTCGGTCTTCTGGTTGGGCATCAATGAAACGATCAGCAACTCCGTCATGCGCGGAGGGCGCCCGTCGCGTCTCTCCAGTCCCTGGATCAGGCGCGCCAGCAGCGTGTAGCGCCGCGGGTCGTACCCCGGCGGTTTCGGATAGGGAACCTGATTGTTCTTGTCCTTCGAAAGGCACATGCGAAAGTTGTATGCCTGCACCTTCTTGTCGCCCGCGCCCAGTTCGCCCCTCGGACCCGCGTTGATCTCCGGGAGCAACTTCCCCTTTTCGTCGCGGGCGGAAACGGGCACCGGGAACGTGTGGTAGTGATGCTTATCCAGGGGGCGCACACCCGCGAAGGGCTCGCTGTACTGCTTCGCGCTTTCCCGTCCCCAGGTCCAGGAGACGCCGGAAAAGGCCATCAGATCGCCTTCGTAGGTGCAGTCCAGAAAGACCCCGGCGCGGAACGACGCGCCGTTCTCCATGCGGATCTCAATGATGCGCGAGCCTTGCTTTCGGACGCCTCCCTTTTCTTTCAGACGGTGCCCGAAGAGGACCTTGACGCCCGCCTCCGCCGCCATGGCATTGAAAACGTCCTCGGCCACGCGTGGCTCAAAGCGCCAGGAAACCGGCTCGCCGTAGTGGCGCCCGAGACGTTTGTAGAACTCGAGAGAAATACCGCCGATGGTTTCCGTTCTCCCGGTATCGGTTGCGCCCAGGCCGCCCGAGGACATGCCGCCCAGATGCCTGCCGGGCTCGAGCAGCACGACGGAAGCCCCTTCCCGCGCCGCGGCGACCGCGGCCGCAACACCCGCCGACGTCCCCCCGTACACGGCAACGTCGAAATCCCGCGCCGCCATCCACAGGCAGGGAAGGAAAATCAGAAAGGAAACCCTAGGAATCATGGTTCACCTTGTCCCTCATAAGGTAGCCGGTCTGCATGGTTCTCGGTCATTCGAGGCGCTCCATCGCGGCGGCGCTATTCCTTCAGCGCAAGATAGATGAAACCTTTGACGGATGGTTCGCCGCCCGACACTCGCGCCTTCAGGCGCAGCCAGTTCCCGAAATCGCGCAGCGCGAAAGAGTAGAGACCCGGTCCGCGCAGGACCAGTTGCTCGCGTCCTTCGTCGCACCAGAACAACCCGTCCGGGGAGATCTGCGGCGTCACCGAGAGCGCCGCGCCGTTTCCCTTCATCTCCAGGATGCGGACGAACCAGCGGGCTTCGCTGGCCCAGCCGGCTTCGTAGGGCTCGGTCTCGAAGTCCGAGGTCCAGGTGGCGTTTTTTTCAATCACCGCGGTGAACGATCGCCGTACCATAGTGCTCACCAGTCCACCGAAACCAGCACGGAATCCAGAAACAGGAAGTTGCGCACGTCGCGGTGCGTGCGCACATCCACGAGGAGATTCAGCAGGTGGTTGAGGGCGCGGTAGGGCTGATCGTAGGCCGGCACCTGGATGCCGCGCAAATCCATCACCAGGTCGTTCACCTGCAACTCGGCGTTGCGCCGGTCTTTGATGCTGAACAGCCAGCGCAGATAATGCCAGTTGATCTTGGTGGCCGTCTCGTTGAAGCACAGCGGCTGGCGTCCGCCGGGGACCTCGGCCCAGTCGTTCACGTTGGCGACGTGAAAGTCGCGATCCTGGGGAAGGCCCTTCTCCCGGGCCATTTTCGTGGTCACGTGCAGCGAGGTCTTGTACATCCACTTCTGCACGGGCCGCCCCTCGAAGTCCGTGTTCTGGTAGCGCAGCGCGGCGATGTAGCGCGGCCCGTTCTCGCCTTCGCACACGTCGTTGCTGATGGTGAAATCGCCGAAGTCGCGCTCGGAGGGCGAGACGTTGCCGTCCCATGCGGCGGCCGCGCCGAAGGTCTGTTCGGCCTTGAATGTGAACCAGGTCTCGAACTGCACCAGACCGGGCTTGGTGAAAGTCACCCGCTTGATGGCCGCCGCGTTGTGGAACGGCTTGGGCCGGGTCGCCAGTTTCAGCGCGTAGGTGCCGCTCATGGAGCCGTGCGTGCCGATGTCGAAGAAGGTGCAACTGGACAGTTGCGCCGGCCGCATGTCGCGCATGTTGGGTTTGAGGTCGTCGAGATTGCCGCTGTGGTTGGACTCGAGTTCGGCCCAGCCATTAATGCCTTCGTCGAAATCGTCGTAAAAGAGAATACGGCGCAGCGGATTGTAGCGGCTCAGAACGGCGAGGTCCAAGGCCTGCCCGCCGCCGGGCCCAAAGAGCGCCCCCCGCCCGGATGCCGTTCCGCCCAGCGCGCCGGTCAGGCCGGCGCCGAACGATCGCCGGTTCATGCCTTCCTCCGGGTCATGCGCTTGCTGGTAGTCTGTTGCGGAAGGAACGCACCGGCCTTGCGCAGTGCGGTAACCAGGACTTCGGTATCGATCTCCGCCGCGGGCCGGTTGGTGCGAACCGACTGCACCGCCGCGGTGCCCGCCGCCTGTCCCATCATCACCGCCGCCGGCTGCACCCGGAAAGCCCCGTGCACCTGCACGTCCATGGAGGCGCAGCGGCCCGCCACCCACAAGTTCTTCCAGCCCTTGGGCACAAGCATTCCGTACGGAAGCCCCACGGATTCGCCGGGCTTCATTCTTCCCGTCTCCCGAAATTCCTTCGAGTACCGCGCGTATTGCTCCGGCGACGTGTCGTAAACGTGGATGTCGATGGGGTAGTTGTACACGCCGATCTGATCGGGGAACTTACGCCGGGCGTTATAGTCCGCCAGGCTGAGTTCGTATTCCCCCAGCACGCACCGTGATTCCCGCAACCCCATCAGCGGCGCCGTGGTGACGTGCTCGGCGTTTTCGCAGCCCGGCACGTACTTGCGGCAGAAGGCGATATACTCCTGCGCCAGCCGGCGGCCGAGCATCATGCCGCCGGTCATGCTCTTCTCGCGCAGCGCGTCCAGATTGAAGATGTGGCCGGCGTTGAGCAGCCCGATATGACGGCCGATCCGCTGCATGCCGGGGAAGTGCCGGTCGGGCTGCTGGAAGAAGTTGTCCTCCAGCGCTTTCTTCAGCGCCGCCTGCTGGTCTCCCATGCGGTCCCAGTCGATGCCGGAAACGAGCGAGATCAGCGTGGGAGGCATGATCCCCGGCGTATCCTTGCCGGCGTCGCGGCACAGGGCCCCGCACAGTTTCGCCAGTACGCCGTTGCCGGTGCCGTCGATGAAGGCGCGGGCGCGGACATAGCGGCAGCCCTCGATATTGTGGATCACCGCCCCGCGGACCTCGCCGGAACGCGCCTCCGCATCGGCGCCGGTCAGTTGGGTGAAGAACCGCACTTCGACGCCGGCCGCGGCGGCGAGCTCGTCCAGCAGCAGCTTCAATCCTTCGGCGTTGAAAGGGGTCCACTGACCCACCTGCTTGCGCCAGGCGTCGGGATGGATCCCGGGTTTCAGGAAACCGCGGGCATACAAGGTCTCGATCAGTTCCAGCATCAGCCCGCCCGCGAGGCACCGCTCCCCGTCTCCCACGGGGCAGAACGACATCATCATCCCGGAAGTGGCCATGCCGCCCAGACACCCGGTGGCCTCCACCAGCAGGACTCTGGCGCCCAGGCGCGCGGCACAGATCGCCGCGGCAGCGCCGGCCGGACCGCCTCCGGTCACGACCAGGTCGTAGCCCTCTTCGACGGGAATGTCGCGCGCCAGGCGGAAAGTGCGCGGCCGCGGCTGCGCGGCGGCGGCGAGCGCCGCCGGCGATTGCAGCAGGGATCTTCGGCTGATCATGCTTCTCCTCGCGGGAGGGCGCGGGAAGGCCCGTGTCCTCCGCCGCATGCCGGCTAGAAAGTGAACCGCAGCCCCATCTGGATGCTGCGTGCCTTCATCGCGCTGGTGATGCGCCCGAAACCCGCGTTGGTATTTTGCCCTTGCCGGTTGGGCGAGAATCCCGTGCCCGGGTCGTTCAGGTTCACGTGGTTCAGGAAGTTGAACGCCTCGGCGCGGAATTCGAGCTGCTTGTGCTCGCGGATCTGGAAGTTCTTGAATGCCGAGAAGTCCACCTGGATCATGCCGGGACCGCGGGTGTTGGGCAGCGTGCGGGGCACGTTGCCGACGATGAAGTCGGGCGGGTTCTGGAAGGCGGTCGTGTCGAACCACTTCAACACTCCGCGGTCTTCCCCGGAGAGCGTCGGGTCCTTCACCACGTTGGGCCAGTTGAGGGCGAAGTTATTCGCGCCGCGCACGCTGAGCGGCCTGCCGGTCTGCGCGGTGGCGACCGTATTGAGCTGCCAGCCTCCGAGGACGCAGTTGGCGGCGCCCCTGGCGCCGGCGAGCAGGGCCTTGCCCTTGCCGATTGGGAGTTCAAAGACGCCGCTCACCACCAGGCGCTGCGAGACATCGTCCTGATCGATGGCACGGTCGCCCCGGCGGTTGAAGCGTCCAGCGCGGAAGTCGCCGGTCTCACCCGAGCTGCCCGCACTCGAATAGCTCTCGTCGATGACCTTGCCGGCGGTGTAGGAAGCGAGCGCGCTGATGCCTTTGGCGAAGCGCTTTTCCGCCGACAGTTGCAGCGAGTGATAGACGCTTGAATTGCCGTGATTGGCCATGGTCATGACGCTGCCGTAGTCGGGGTAAGGCAGCAGCAACTGGGCTCGCGAGACGGTGGCGCCCGAAATGCCGCCGGTCGCGATCTGGCCGAAGAAGGGGTTGGTCAACTGGTCCTGCAACGCCAGGCCGTATTGCAGGTAGTACTTCGGATCGAGCTGGTTGAGGTTGTAGTTGGAGCCCGGGATGTGGACGCCCCGGTTGCCGGCGTAGCTCGCGGTGAGCACCCACTGTCCCCGAATCTCGCGCTGCAGCGTCAGGTTCCACTGCTGCAGATAGGGCGGCGGCGCGGTGCGGTTCTGTGCGCGCACGGCCTGTCCGCGGAACGCGGAAGGCCCGCCGCTCGCTCCCTTCGGGTACACCAGCGCGGCCGGACCCGCACTGAACTGGAACGCGGGGTAGTTGCTGCCGCGAGTCGAACTGAACGGGGTCGAAGCCTCCCACCCGAGCGAGTTGGAGTTGTCCGCCTGCATGTCGTACGACTCGGTGAGCATGTGGACGATGCCGTAGCCGCCGCGAATGGCGGTCTTGCCGTCCTTGGTCAGCGCGTAGGCGAAGCCGAAGCGCGGGCCAAAGTCGAGATTGTTGCGGCCGACGAAGTTGCGCGGCGCGGTGACGCCGGCATAGGTGAGGGTCCCGAGCATTTTAGTCTCGGCGTTGGTCTCGTACGGCAAGAAGTTCGAGTGACGGTTCCAGCGCTCGACCGGAGTGGAGCGCAGGTCGTAGCGCAGTCCGACGTTCAGCGTCAGCCGGGGGTTGAGCTTGAAATCGTCCTGGATGTAGCTGGCGTGGGACCAGGCGTGGAACGACATATAGTTGCGGATGACGAGCGAGCCGCCGGTCACCTGGCCGAGGAGATAGGTCGCCATGCCGGCGCCGGTTCCGGCGGGACGCTGGGGGTCGCCGGTCAGCCCGGCGCCGAAGGAGAACTGGCCCGAGGGCAGCGACTTGTTGATCCAGTTTTCTCGCACCCATTTCTGGTCGATACCGATCTTGATCTGGTGCCGGCCTTTGATCCAGGTCAGGGTGTCGGCCAACTGGACGTTGTGCTGCGCCCTGTGACCGTAGGAGAAGGACGTCGGGCCGATTTGCAGCACGCCGTCGATCGTGACGGCAGGGAACATGTCCTGCGGGATGATGCTCGGGTATCCTAGCTTCCGCGGCCAATCGCCGCCGTAGCCGATGGACCGGAACGGCAGGTCCTGGCGCGCCGCGCTGCCCTTGAACTCGTTGATCACGTTGGGCGAGAAGACGTGGGTCTCGGTGAAAATCCAGGCATGGTTGTCGCGCTGGTCGGAGCGGGCGAAGATGTCCGGGTCCGCCGGGCCGAGGCCGTAGCCCTGGCCCCAGCGCGTGTTGCGAGTGACCGAGTAGCGGAAGAAGGCGCTGTCCCGGTCGTGGAAGCGATGATCCACCCGCATGTTGGTGACGCCCTGGTTGGACGGCTGCACCGCCAGGGAGTAGAAGTTGTTCTGGTTGGTGAACTGGTTGATCGGAGTGGCGTTGGGCAGGGGGATGAACTCCATTACCTTGAGGCTGAGCGGGTCCATGCGGTTCCTCGGCACGATGTTGCCGGCGAGCGGGTCGCGCACAAAGCCCGAGCCGCTCGGGTTGGCGCGCGTGGTGGCCGGGTCGAAGACCGGGATCAGGTTGCCCGGAGCGTCGCGGGTGTTGGAGAAGTCGCCCGCGCGCTGAAGCGCGGTGGGCACGCTGGCGAAGCGGAGCTCGGAGTTGCGGAACCGCCACTGCTCGTAGCCGAAGAAGAAGAAGGTCCTGTTCTTGCCGTTGTAGACTTTCGGGACATAGACCGGCCCGCCGGCGGTGCCGCCGTACTGGTTGTAGCGCAGAACGGGCTTGATGCGGCCGGCGTTGTCCGGTTGGGTGGCGAACGCATTGCGCGCGTCCATGGCGTCGTTGCGGGCGAACTCGTAGAGCGAGCCGTGGAGGGAGTTGGTGCCGGCCTTGGTCACCACGTTCACCACGCCTCCCGAAGTCTGGCCGAACTCCGCCTTGAGCGAGTTGGTCTCGACCTTGAACTCCTCGACTGCGTCCACCATCGGCACAACACCGATCTCGTTGTGGACCGGCACGGTGTTGGCGCCGCCGTCGAGCAGGAACTGGTTGCCGTACACCGGACCGCCGTTGAAGTGAATCTGGGAGAAGCCCTGGTTGGTGATCTCGCCGAACCCGTCGGCGCCGCGGTCGGAGGGTTGCACTCCGGCCACGAGTTTCACAAGGTTGAAGACGTGGCGGCCGTTGAGCGGCAATTCCTCGATGCGCCGCCGCTCTACCACGGTCCCCAGCGAGGATTCCTCTGTGCGCACGCGCGTCACCTCGCCCTGCACGGTGACGGTTTCCGACAATTGCCCGAGCTCCAGGCCGATGTCGAGCCTCAGGCGCTGCGCGACTTCCAATACCACATCGGTCCTGCGGAAGGTCTTGAAGCCGGAGGCCGTCGCGGTGACCTCAAACTGCCCGACCGGCAGGCGGGGGACGACGTAGGTTCCGTCCTCCGAGCTCTTGTTCCGGAAGTCCAGATTGGTTCCGATCTGCCTGGCGACCACCTCGACGCCCGGCACCCGGGCGCCCTGGGCATCGGTGATGGTGCCTGTGATAGTGCCCTGCGGCGATTGCGCGTACAGGGACAAGACGGCCAGCAGAACAAATGCCGGCAAGAGGGAAACGAGAGTATTCCTCATAGGTCTCCTTTCCAAAACCTGCAACTCGGCCTTGTCCGAGGTCTTTCGTTCGCTTTCCACCAAATCGCGGAGACCATCTTACGCTCTTTTCAGGTGCTATTCAATTCATCGCCGCGCCACGCGGCCCCGCGGGTCCTGGCTGTACTGCACCGGGATCTTGCGCCGGGCGTTTGCCGAATGCGCCCTTCTTCAGTAGCTCCAAGCCTCGAACTTGATCTGACCCTTGTCCTCCAGCCGTCGAAGCCAGATCACTCCCCGCCGGATTTCCATGCAGGGTCCAAGCTGGCCGCGGCGGATTGTGGCGTTCCAGATCTTCATGCTTTGGCCTTCGAGAAAAAAAGTGTGGCCTTTGAGCAGAGTAAACGAGGGGCCCCAGGCGCGCTCGGGCAAGGCCTCGGTGGCGCCAAACTCGATGCCGCGCAACGCGGGGGCAAGAGAACGGGTGACTGCCAAGAAGGACTTGATGCCGATCTCCGTAGGCAGCAGGTCGGAGGCGCCCGCCGGCTGGTAAACGATCGTGTATTCCCCGGTTGTGACGTCTTTGAACTGGAACCGGCCTTGATCGTCGCACACCGCCGAAGGGAGGGTAGCGGGCATCTTGATCCGGGCGTAGAGAACTTCTTGGTCACCGACAACCTGCCCCAGAAACAGCTTCGCCTTCGCCAGGGGTTTGCCGCTGCGACCGGTAAAGACGCCGCTCACCGTCGCCGCGGACTTGGGTTGTGGTTTTGTCTGCTGGCCAAAGGCCAGAGGGACGAGTGTTCCGAGCAGAACGGACAGGCAAAAGCATCCTGCGCTCATACGCATGCGTTCCTTTCATCGAGAATAGTACGCTCAACGGGCGGGCAGCGCAATACTCGTCTCGGGAAAAGAACTACAATCTTTTGGGTAGGAACTCCGGTGAAAATTCTCCGAGCGATGACTGCCCGCCTGGCCGCGCTGTTCGCGATTGCCGTCTGCTGCTACGCCCAGTCCAGTGGCGGGGGCGGCGCCATCCAGGGAACGGTGAAGGATGCCACCGGAGCAGTCGTCCCGGGCGCCAAGATCTCCTTTCTGCACTTCGACACCGGGCTCGCCGGCAACACCACGTCCAATGCCGATGGCTATTTCGCGACGCCGCCGGCGAACATTGGCAAGTACAAGGTCCGCGTCGAGGCGCCGGGCATGAAGTCGTGGGAAGGCGAGATCGGCCTGGAAACCGGCCGGGTCGCCGTGGTGGATCCGGTGCTCACGCCCGGCGACGTTACCGAGACGATCCAGGTCACCGAGACCATTCCACTGGTAACCACCACCGAGCCCGGCGACGGCTCGACACTCGACGCCCAGCGCATCCAGGAAATCCCCATGAACGGCCGCAACCTGAATGTGCTGCTGGAAGACGTCACGCCGGGCCTGGAGAACATCAACGACGTGAATGGCGGGGTGCGCGTCAGCGGCCTGATGACCTATTCGACCGACTATGTGCAGGATGGCGCCGCCGCGAACAACCGGGAATTCGGCGGCTCGGCGAATCTGCAAGGTCTCGAATCGATCGGCGAGGTGCGCGTGGAAACCAGCACGTCGTCGGCCAAGTACACCCGTCCGACGTCGGTCATCATCACCACCAGGAGCGGCTCCAACCAGTTTCGGATGGCGGTTTACGAAACGCACCGGAACAATGCCTTCGGCGTCGCCCGCGCCCGCCAGGACGTGTTCCTCGACGGCCGCCCGTACGAAACGCCGAAGCTGATCCGCAACGAATTCGGCGGCTCGGTGGGCGGGCCGATCCTTCTGCCCAGTTTCGGTCTCAACGGCAAGCGCTGGTACAACGGCCGGGGCCGGAGCTTCTTTTTCCTGTCGCGAGAAGGCGTCGAACTGGTGCAAGGCATCACGCGAGAGTTCAAAGTACCGACCGCCCGAATGCGCGCCGGCGACTTCAGCGAGCTTATAGACACGCAGGGCCGCCGCATCTCGCTCTACGACCCGCTCACAACCCGCCAGGAAGAACTCGCGAGCGGCCGCCTGGTGGCCGCTCGCGACCCGTTCCTCAACAACCAGATCCCCGTCGGGCGCTTGAATCCGCTGGCCAGGCGGATCTACGAAATCACTCCTCTTCCCACCGACATCACCAACCCCATCGCGACGAACAATCTGAAGCTGGTCGCGCCCACCAATGCCTTCCCCGACCTGAGCGACAATCCCA
>JACQZT010000385.1 GCA_016213755.1 Acidobacteriota bacterium
ACCCATACCGGAAGGACCCCCATGACCGAAATCGTAGAAATTATTGGCCGAGAAATACTGGACAGCCGCGGCAACCCCACCGTGGAAGCCGATGTCTACTTGTCGGATGGCTCGATGGGCCGCGCCGCGGTGCCGTCGGGCGCCTCCACCGGGGAGCACGAGGCCGTGGAGCTGCGGGATGGCGACAAGTCGCGTTACCTGGGCAAGGGCGTGCGGCAGGCGGTGAAGAACATCGAGGATGAGATTGCCCCGGCGCTGCTGGGGATGGACGCGGTGCGGCAGGCAGAGGTCGACAGCAAGATGATCGATCTGGACGGCACGCCGAACAAAGGCCGGCTGGGCGCCAACGCGCTGTTGGCCGTGTCGATGGCCGCCGCGCGCGCCGCCGCCAACGTCTTCGGCCTGCCGCTGTACCGCTACCTGGGCGGCGTCAATGCCCGCACGCTGCCGGTGCCGATGATGAACATCCTGAACGGCGGAGCGCACGCCGACAACTCCGTCGATCCCCAGGAGTTCATGGTGGCGCCGCACGGAGCCAAGAGCTTTGCCGAAGCGCTGCGCATGGGCGCGGAAGTGTTCCACACGCTGAAGGGCGTCCTGAAGAAGAAGGGCTACAACACCAGCGTCGGCGACGAGGGCGGCTTCGCTCCAAGCTTGAAGTCGAACGTCGAGGCCGTGGACGTGGTGCTGGAAGCAATCGAGAAGGCCGGCTATAAGGCAGGCGCTGACATCTCGATCACCCTGGATCCGGCCGCCAGCGAGCTGTGGGACAAGGACAAGAAGAAGTACGTCTTCAAGAAGTCGGACAAGAGCGAGAAGTCGTCGGAAGAAATGGTCGCGTTCTGGGCGGACTGGGTGAGCAAGTACCCGATCATCTCCATCGAAGACGGCATGGCCGAAGACGATTGGGACGGCTGGAAGTGCATGACCGAAGTCCTGGGCAAGAAGATCCAGCTTGTCGGCGACGACCTGTTCGTGACCAACTCGGCCCGCCTGGCCATGGGCATCGAGCGCGGCGTCGCCAACTCGATCCTGGTGAAAGTGAACCAGATCGGTTCGCTCACCGAGACGCTGGAAGCCATGAGCATGGCCTCGGGCGCCGGCTACACCTGCGTGGTGTCGCACCGCTCGGGCGAAACCGAAGACGCCTTCATCGCCGACCTGGCGGTGGCCACCGGCGCCGGGCAGATCAAGACCGGCTCGGCTTCGCGCACCGACCGCATCGCCAAGTACAACCAGCTTCTGCGCATCGAGGAAGAGCTGGGCGTGGCGGCCCGTTACGCCGGCGGAAAGGCCTTCCGGCGATGAAGAGACTGGTTCTGGTTCGCCACGGCGAAAGCACCTGGAACAAGGAGAACCGCTTCACCGGCTGGACCGACGTGGATCTGTCGGAAAAGGGCGTGCAGGAAGCGCGCGACGGCGGCCGGGTGCTCAAAGCCGAAGGCTACGCCTTCGACGTGGCCTACACCTCGGTGCTCAAGCGCGCCATCCGCACCCTGTGGCTGGTGCTGGACGAGATGGACCTGATGTGGCTGCCCGTGCACCGCTCGTGGCAGCTCAACGAGCGCCACTACGGCGCTTTGCAGGGCCTCAACAAGAGCGAGACGGCGGAGAAGTTCGGCGAGCAGCAGGTCAAAATCTGGCGCCGCAGCTACGACATTCCGCCGCCGGAGCTGGAGAAAACCGACCCGCGCTATCCCGGCCACGACCGGCGCTACGCCGCGCTGAGTGAAGCCGAGTTGCCGCTGACCGAATGCCTGAAGGACACCGTGGCGCGCTTCCTGCCCCTGTGGCACGGGACCATCGCGCCGGCGGTGCAGTCCGGCCAGCGGGTGCTGATCGCCGCGCACGGCAACAGCCTGCGCGCGCTGGTCAAGTACCTGGACAACATCTCCGACCAGGACATCGTCGAGCTCAACATCCCCACCGGCATGCCGCTGGTGTACGAGCTGGACGACGACCTGAAGCCGCTGAAGAGTTACTATCTGGGCGACCCGGAAAAGGTCAAAGCGGCCATGGACGCCGTCGCGGCCCAGGGCAAGAAGAAGGCGTAGTTCTCCCCGCTCTCTCAGGCGTCCCTTCGCGTCTGGAGCCAGCGGCGAAGAGACGCCTGAGTCTCGCCCGACCTCCGTCCCGCAAGCAGGCTTGCGACGCTGATGTCCTCGTCCAGATCCGGCCAGTGAATCCCTGCACCACTGCCAATGAGACGCCAATTGGCCCGCTCGGCCGGCGTTCCGTGCGCCAGTCGCGGGAACCAGACCAGCGGCACGGTAATGGTCCGGCCGTCGGCCAGATCGACGATCAGCGCATCGTTGTTCGCAGTTACGCCGCGGGCCAGCGCTTCCCGGAGTTCAGTTCCCGAATCGCTCACAGAAACACCAGTGTGGCATGGCTCGAGTGTTTTTCGTCACCGGAATGCTCCACCATCGCCTCAACCCCTGGCCGTTCAGCGCGACCCGTCCAAGGTGAAATTCACCTCGATGGGCGCGTCCACTTCCACCGGCTCGCCGTTGAGCAGCGTGGGGTGGTAGACCCACTGCCGCACGGCGGCCAGCGCGGCCGGGATCAGCAGCGGGTGGCCGCTTACCGCGCGGAGTTCGCGGATGCGCCCGTCCCGGCCGATGACGGCCTGCAACTGTACCACGCCCTGAATCCGCGCCGTCCGCGCCAGCGGAGGATAGACCGGCATGGGCTGGCTGACGATCTTCGCCTGCTGCACCACGCCGCCCACCTTGATGCGCGCCGGGGGCGGCGGCGCGGCCGGCTCCTTCGCCGCTTGCACCACGGGCGGCGGCGGCGGTGCGACCGCGTCCGCCAGGACCCGCGACAACACCGAGGTCCCGGTTCCGCCCGGCACGCCGATTCCGCCGGGGACGCCGAAACCGGCGCTGGCGGCCGGCGCCGGCGGCGCTTCGTCGATGATCATGGCCGCTTTGTCCGGCATCCTCACCGGCGCGATCAACTGCCCGGCGACAACCTGCGTCTGCCGAATCGCCCTCTCAATCACCGTAGCCACAATCTGCACGGAGGGAGGCGGGGGCGGCGGTGGTTCCGTGAAGAATTCCGCGAGCCGCACCCTGGGGAGCGCCTCCGGAAATATGAGGGGGAGAAGCACCGCCACCCCGATCGCCACCGTTTGGCCGGCGAGCGAGGCAAGCAAGGACCAGCCCCGATGGCCGCTCTCCATTTCGACTGCCAGCATCTGTTCGAACATGGCCGCCTCCCGATTCCGTTTTTCACTTCCGCCCTTGTAGACACCGCTTCGCCCGCTTTGTTCCAGCCGGGCGCGGCGCCGGCATACAATAAAGGACACACATGACAACCACTTCCCGCCGCAGCCTTCTGAAACTCGCCGCCGCGCCGGCGCTGAGTTTCAACGTCCTCCGCGCCGCCAAGGCCACCGACATTCGCATCGTCGAGATCCGGCCCAGCTACGAGGACTACCTCTATCGCACGCCCATTAAGTTCGGCGGCACGGTGCTGGACCGCGTGACGCTGCTGAACGTGGACTGCGTGGTGGAAACCGCCGGCGGCAAGCGCGCCAAGGGCTTCGGCTCCATGCCGCTGGGCAACGTGTGGGCCTACCCGTCCAAGACCATGAAGTACGAAGAGACGCTGGGCGCCATGAAGGACCTGGCCGAAAGCATCGCGAAGATCACTGGCGCGCACAAGCAGACGGGCCACCCGGTGGATCTCAACGTGGCGCTCGAACCCGCGTACCTGAAGGCCGCCGATGAGGTCGGCCGCGCGCGGAAGCTCGCGCAGCCGATTCCGAAGCTGGCCGCGCTGGTGACGGCCAGCCCCTTCGACGCGGCCGTGCACGACGCGTTCGGGAAGCTGCACGGCGTGAGCGCCTATCACACCTACGGCCCCGACCTCATGACCCATGACCTCTCGCACTACCTGGGGCCGGAGTTCAAAGGCGAGTTTCTGTCCAAGTACGTGACACCCGAGCCCAAGCCCAGCATGCCGCTGTACCACCTGGTGGGCGCGGTGGACCCCATCCTCGAGTCCGACATCCAGAAGCGCATCGGCGACGGGCTGCCCGAAACGCTTCCCGAGTGGATTAACTACAGCGGCCTGACGCACATCAAGATCAAGCTCAACGGCGAGGACGTCAAGTGGGATTTCGAGCGCATTATGGCGGTCAACCGCGCGGCGGAGCAGACCCAGGCCAAACGCGGCGTCAAGCAGTGGTTCTACTCGCTCGACTTCAACGAGAAGTGCCCCCACGTGGGCTACCTCATCGACCTGCTGCGCCAGGTGAAGGAGAAGAGCCCGGCCGGTTTTGTGCGCATACAGTACATCGAACAGCCCACCGGCCGCGACCTGAAGGCGCACCGGAGCAACGTCATGCACGAAGCCTCGAAACTCCGGCCGGTGGTCATCGACGAGTCGCTGACCGATCTGGAAAGTCTCATGCTGGCGCGCGAAATGGGTTACACGGGAGCGGCGCTTAAAGCCTGCAAGGGGCAGGCGCAGGCGCTGCTGATGGCCGCCGCGGCGCAGAAATTCAAAATGTTTCTGTGCGTGCAGGACCTCACCTGCCCCGGCGCGTCCCTGATTCATTCCGCCGGTCTGGCCGCGCACGTGCCGACCGTGGCGGCCATCGAGGCCAATTCGCGCCAGTATTGCCCGGCCGCGAACAAAGCCTGGGAACCCCGTTTCCCCGGTGTTTTCGACGTGCGAAACGGCAGAATGGCCACCGGCCTGTTGAACCGGAAAGGCCTGAGCGCCACCGACTGAGAGGCAATTGTATGCAGCGAATCCTGTCCGCCCTGGTGGCTGTGGCGGCGCTGGCCGCCCTCGCGCTGAGTCTGGCGCCGAACCCGCGAATCGGAGTTCAGCCCGACGGATCGATCATTGTCCCGACCGGGCAGAGCATCACTCCCGCCGGGGCGCACATCGAAGTCGCCGACCGCCCGCTGGGCATGGCCGTCAGCCCGGGAGGCGACCAACTGGCGGTCATCACCGGCAGCAACTTCGCCAGCCGGCGCCTGCACCTGATCGATCTCGGGAAGGACTCGATCATGCAGTCCCTCTCCATCGGCGACAGTTTTGTCGGCGTGACGTTCAGCTACGACATCGCGCGGCTCTATGTCGGCGGCGGGCGCGACAACAACGTGAAGTTCTTCGAGCGCAAGGAAGACGGCACGTACGCGGCCAGCGGCGCGGTGTCCATTCCCGGCTCCGCGCCCAGCGGGCTCAGTCTAAGCCCCGACGGCGAGTGGCTGTACGTGGCGCTCAACACGCGCCACACGATGGGCATCGTCAATACTCAAACGCGCGCGGTCAAGGAAGTTACGGTGGGGAGCTATCCCTACACCACCGCAGTCACCTCCGACGGCGCGAAAGTGTACGTCAGCAACTGGGGCGGGCGCAAGGCCGGCGCTGGGGACGCCACCGAACCGGGCATTCCGGTGGTGGTCGATCCCAATACCGGAATGATGAACAACGGAACGGTGTCGGTGGTGGATGCGAAGACGCAGCGCGTGGCCGGGACCATCGAGGTGGGCCTGCACCCCAGCGCCATGCTGCTCAGCCGGGACGGCCGGCGGCTGTTCGTCGCCAACGCCAACAGCGACACCGTTTCAATCATCGACACCGCCAGCGACACTGTCGAGCGCACGCTGGATGTGCGCCTGTTCGAGGGCGCCCCGCTCGGCAGCGCGCCCAATGCCCTGGCCCTCAGCCCCGACGGCGGCACGCTGTACGTAGCCAACGCGGCCAACAACGCGGTGGCGGTCTTGCAGCCGGATCATCCCGAAAAGCCTCTGCGCGGCTTCATCCCCACGGGCTGGTTCCCCACTGCCGTGGCCCTCACCAACGACGGGGAGCGGCTGTTTGTGGCCAGCGGGTACGGCTTCGGTTCGATTGCGCCCGTGAAGGGCTCTGGCCGCGCCTACTCGGACCGCGTGGGCGTGGTTTCAGTTCTGCCGGCGCCCGAGGAAGCGCAGCTTGCGGCGTACACCCGGCAGGTGATGTACAACAACCGCCCCTCCTCGGGGCGCACGTCCTCGCCCGTCAAGCACGTCTTCTACATCATCAAGGAGAACCGCACCTACGACCAGCTCTTCGGCGACCTGCCGCAAGGAAACGGCGATCCCACCCTGGTTCAGTTCGGCCGCGATGTGTCGCCGAACCACCACGCGCTGGCCGAACAGTTCGTGCTGCTGGACAACTTCTTCGTAGTGGGCGACCAGTCCGCCCTGGGCCACCAGTGGACCGACGAGGCCTACGCCAACGACTACGTCCACAAGTACGGCAACGCGCGCAACGATTACGCCGGCACCAACCCCATGGCCTACTCGCCCGCCGGCTTCCTTTGGGACCACGCGCGCAACCACGGCAAGAGCGTGCGCGTGTACGGCGAGTTCACTCAGAGCACGCTCAGCCCGGGCAACGCCACCTGGAGCGACATTTACGCGGCCTGGAAGGAGAAGACGGGCGCCGTCACCATCGGCACGCGCACTCGCGTGGCGGGACTGCGCGACATCATCTGCCCGGAATTCCCGGGCTTCGACATGCGCATCACCGAGCAGTGGCGCACCGAGGTCTTCCTGCGGGAGTTCCGCGAGTTCGAGAAGAACGGCGACCTGCCCGACTTGGTGATCATGCTTCTGCCCGTCGATCACACTAACGGAACCAGCCCGGGCTATCCCACGCCCCGCGCCAT
>JACQZT010000389.1 GCA_016213755.1 Acidobacteriota bacterium
AGTGGTTCGATTCGTGAGCGCATCACTTGACGACACCACTGGTCGAGGAACTTGCCCGCCCACGTGGTGGATTCGTAGTTCCAGAGGTGCCGGAAGTCTTCCTTGAGCAGATAGGCGCGAACGCTCTGGAGGTTGTAGCGCGCCAGATCTTTCAGCTTCAGTTTCTGCTGGGCGGTGAGGTTCTCGGGCCGCTTGAGAAGGCACCAGCGAGACTTCGTGAGAACTGGTTCGTAGCCGTCCCTCTTCATGCGCCGGGCGGCCCGCTGATCCACAACGGCTGGTACCAAGTGCAGCGCTCCTTCGACTCCACATGCCGCAAGTTCCACCGCTTCCTCACTCAACCCCTGCGCTGAGCCCCCAAGTTACCCACAGATTCCCCAGACGAGCCTTTTTTCATAGACCTGCGGGCGCCGAGTGACAACAAGTGACATCGCGCAACCGGCCAGCGGAAAAGGCCCCCTATAAGCACCGAGGCTTGAGGAACTCCAGATGGCGATGGCGCCGATTGCATTGCCATGAGCGTGAGTGTGACCCGATCCGTACAGCCGTCGCGTTTTTCGTGCATAATAGATGTATATAGTGGGAACGCGATCATGTACCACTACAACGCCGCGATCGCGCTGGAAGAACTGGCCGAAGAGGCCTTGCTGCCCAATCCCGTCCACGTGCGCGACATGCTGGTGCGTTCCCGTTTGACGCCGCAACGAGCGCTGGAGCTGAGCCGCGAATTTCAGAGCTACATGCAAGCTTTCGGCGAGGCTCGGAAACTGGCGCGAGAACTGCTGGCACAGCTTGCTCAGTCGGAACCGAAATCCTGACTGACGGGCCCTGTACTTTATTAGCAAGGAAAAACAATGCCAAGAAAAAGCAAGAGCGAATTGATTTCCGAAGTGTCCGAATCCGTGCCAGCCGCCGCATCCGCGCCCGAGAAGGAGAAACGCGCTCGCACGCGCACCGTGGCCTCCCGGCATACCAGCCGGAAGAAGGCCCCTGCCGTGGCCGAAGCCGCCGCCGCTCCAGCCTGTGTGGACCACCAGGAGATCGCGCGCCTTGCCTACATGTTCTGGGAAGCCCGCGGCTGCCAGGGCGGCTGCCCCGAAGAGGACTGGCACCGCGCGGAAGAGCAGTTGAAGGCGCGCGGCGCCGCCGCCGGCGCGTAGCAGACAGGCGTCTACCTGTACTTACGCAGAACGGCCAGAACCCGGCCCTGAATCTGTAAGTCGGCCAGAGGAACGCGAATCGGCTCCATCCCGGCATTGGCCGGTTGCAGCCGCGCCATGTCATTGGCTTCGCGGTAGAGACGTTTCAGCGTGGTTTCGGCGCCGCGCACCAGGGCCACTATAATCTCGCCGTCGCGCACCTCGGTGGTGCGTTCCACCAGCACGAAATCGCCGCTCAGGATGTGATCGTCGATCATCGAATCGCCGCGCACCTCCAGGGCATAGGTGTCTTCGTTGCCGGCAAAGTCGGAGAAACTCAGCGTCTCGGTCCCGGCCACCGCCTCCACCGGCGCGCCGGCGGCGATGCGCCCGGCCAGCGGAATCGACAGTGGCGGCCCGGCATCCCTGCGAATGCGCCGCATCTCGTCGGCGAACTTGGACGTCACTTCCAGCGACCGGCTGCGATTGAAACTCCGCCGCAGGTAGTTCTTGTCCTCCAACGCTCCGATGTGCTTGTGCACCGTGGCCAGCGAGGCTAGGTGCAACCCCACGGCTATTTCATCATAGCTGGGGCTGTAGCCGTTGCGATCCAAAAAGTCCGCAATGAAGTCGAGGACTTCCTTCTGTCGCCGGGTCAGTGCCATACTTTCATTATGGCGAATAAAAAGGGAAAGTCAAGCGTTTCCGAGCTGTGCATCCGGCCGGACGCCTGGGCGGTAATGCTCGAACATTCCCGCAGCGCCTACCCGGAGGAATGCTGTGGCGCCATGCTGGGCCAGGACCGGGAGGTCCGCGAGGCCGTGCCCCTGACCAATTCCTTTGCCGGCTCGCGGCGCAACCGCTACGAAATCCGGCCCGAGGAATTGCTGGCCGCCACTCGCGCGGCCCGCGACCGAGGCCTGCGCATCCTGGGCATCTATCACTCCCACCCCGGCCGCGACGCGCACTTCTCCGCCGCCGACCTCAAAAACTCCTGCCCGTGGTACTGCTTCCTGGTCCTGTCGATGCGCCGCGGCGAGTTCCACCACGCCGCCTGCTGGCGCCCCAACACGGCGCAGACCGCGGCCGAGGAAATCGGCTACCGCTTGCTGGAAGCCTGATAGACTGTCCCCATGTCTCCCTTCCGCACGATGGGGGTTCTCATGGCGGCCTGCACCGCCGCGCTCGCGCAAACCGGCATCCGGCTCAACAGCCTCGAGTACTTCGAGGCGCCCGGTTTCTCCTTCCAGCCCTATCACAACGACTAAGGGCGACGCCGGGTCGGGCGTTTTCCCCCAGCAGTACACCGGCGCGCCGCGACTGCTCGGCCCCTCGCGCCGTATTCGAGTCGCGCAGGAAGACCCGGCTCTGGCTTTCACTCTCGCCCGCGACGCCGGCACTCTTGTCTTGCAGGACAATCGCCGCACGAGCCCGCAGCCGTGGTTCTCCATCCAGGCGCCGCTGGAACCCGGCTCGCGGGACACCGAGGTGCGTGTCGAGATAACGCCCTCCATTCAGACCAACTGGCGCAAGCCGCCCGTCATCGGCGTGTCGCAGGCCGGCTATCTCCCCAACCAGCCCAAGCGCGTGGTGCTGGAACTCGACCCGCGCGACGACGCCTCGGGCGAGGTGCGCATCCACCGCCTGACACTCGATGGCGCGCCGCAGGTTGCCGCTTTCGGCCCCGCCAAACCCTGGGGCCGCTTCCTGCGCCAGCAGTACGCGGTCTTCGATTTCTCCCAGGTGCGCGAGCCTGGCGTTTACGTGGCCGAGTTCCGCGGCCAGTCCGCGGGTCCTTTCCGCATCGCGCCAGACGTGTACACCACCGCCTGGCAGCCCGCCATCACGTACTTCCTGCCCGTGCAGATGTGTCACGTCGCCGTGCGCGAGGGCGGGCGGACGTGGCACGGCGCCTGTCATCTCGACGACGCTCTGCAAGCCCCCGCCGGCCGCCGCCACATCGACAGCTATGTCCAGAGCGAGCGGCGCGAAGGCCGCTTCGCCGACTACGAGCGCATCCCGGGGCTGGACTACGGCGGCTGGCACGACGCTGGCGACCTCGACTTGCCGGGCGGCTCCTTCGCCTCCACCACCACTGCGCTGGCCCTGGCCCAGGAGGAGTTCCGCCCGCCGGTGGACGACTGCACCTACCGCCGCGCCGAACGCCTGGTGGAACTGCACGTCCCGGACGGCCGCAGCGACCTGTTGCAGCAGATCGAGTTCGGCGCCGAGAGCCTGCTGGTCAGCTTCCGCGCCGCGGGCTACGTCTTCGCCGGCATCATCGAAAACTCGAGCCGCCAGTACGGCCACCTGGGCGATCCGGTCAACGTCTCGGATAACAAGCCCTGTCCCGCGCCCGGCCCGGCTTGCGACGACCGCTGGGTTTTCACCAACCGCAACACCGGCCTGCAATACCAGGCCGTGCAGACTCTGGCCATCGCGCACCGCGTGCTGAAGGATTTCAATCCCGCCATCGCCGCCGAGTGCCTCGACACGGCCCGCAAGCTGTGGGATTCCGAACAGCCGCGCACGCCCGTCTACGCTCCCAGCGCCTACGCGCCGCGCGACTCCGGTTTCCGCACGCAGGAAATCGGCGCCACGGCCGAGCTGTTCCTCACCACCGGCGAAGCCCGCTATCGCGCGCGCCTGCTCGAACTCGTGCCGCAAATCCGGAAGATGCCGTTGCAGGGCTTCGGCGCGGGCCCCGGCTGGACGCTGGCCCGCGCGCTCGACAAGGTCAACGACGCGGATCTGCGCGCCGCCGTTCTCGCCCGAGCCAAGGAGTTCGCCGCGATGCAGTCGCAACTGGCCGCCGCGAACCCGTACGGCGTTCCGTTCCCCAAGGAGACCGCCTCGTTTGAAGGCTCGCACTCGGTTTACGTGTGGGGCCCGGGCTGGAACTTCCAGAACGCGGCCATGCACAACTACTTCTACCGTAAGCACCTGCCCGACCTGTTCACGCCTGCGCTCACCCTCGCCGTGGTCGACTACTTCCTCGGCGTCCACCCGGCTTCCAACGAAAGCTACATCTCGGGCGTGGGCGCGCGCTCGCCGCTCGCCGCCTACGGCATCAACCGCGCCGACTGGTCCCACATCCCCGGCGGCAACATGGCCGGCGCTTCGCTCATTCGCCCCGACTTCTTCGAGATGAAGCGCTTCCCGTTCCTCTGGTACCAGACCGAGTACGTCATCCACGGCTCGGCCACCTACCTGTTCGACCTGCTCGCGGCGGAGAAGCTGACCGCCGCGCGGTAGACTGGGCGCATGGTTGGATTGCGTCTGGTTTTGATGCTGCTCGGAATGGCCGGCGCCGCAGCGGCCGAGGAGAAGGCGGTGCTGGCCGTGGTACAGCGGCTCTTCGACGCCATGGCCGCGCGCGACAGCGCCGCCGCGCTGAGCGTGCTGCTCCCCGAGGGCCGCTACTTCTCGGTGCGCGAGAACGGCGCGCAGGTCACCGTGGGCGGCACCTCGCACAAGGAGTTTGCCGAACGCCTCGCCTCGGGCAAAGGCCAGATGCTCGAACGCATGTCGAGCCCCCAAGTCCTCGTGCACGGCCGCATTGCCGTGGTCTGGACGCCCTACGACTTCCACCGCGACGGCAAATACAGCCACCGCGGCGTGGACGCCTTCCAGTTGGTGAAGACCGCCGAGGGCTGGAAGATCGCCTCATTTATGTACACCATCGAGGGGCTTACTTTGCCGCCGGCAGCACAAACTCCCCGCTGAGGTTGGCCACGGTCGCACGGAAGCGCCCCGGCTCGAAGGTCCACTTGTTATTGAGGCCGACGAAGGACAGATCCGCCGGCTTCAACGGGAACGAAACCGTCCGGGCTTCGCCGGGCTTCAGATCCACCTTTCGAAAGCCCTTCAGCTCGCGGTTCGGCGGCGAGACGCCGCGGTACAGGTCCGACGCGTACAACTGCACCACCTCCTTGCCCGCGCGCGCGCCGGTGTTCTTCACCGTGACACTGACGGTCGCCGCGCCGCTGATTTTGAGGTCCGAGTACGTGAAGCTCGTGTAACTCAGCCCGTGCCCGAACTCGAATTGCCAGCCGGCGCGGTTGTCGGGGGTGTTCTCGAGCGGCTTGTAGTCGTAGGTGGTGAAGCCGTTCGGAGCGCGCGGATAGGAGAAGGGCAGCTTGCCGCTCGGATTCACGCCGCCGAACAGAACGTCCGCCACTGCGCGTCCGCCCTCCTCGCCCGGCAGGTAGGCCATCAGGATGGCGGCGGAAAGCGGCACGATGCGCCGGATCACGCGCGGCCGGCCCTGGGCCAGCACGGTGACGACGGGCTTGCCGGTCTTGGCCAGCGCCTCCACCAGGCGCAGTTGGGCCTCGTCCAGCGTCAGGTCCTCGAGGTTGCCGGGGGTTTCGCAGTAGGCTTTCTCGCCCAGGCAGGCCACCACCACGTCGGCCGAGGCGGCGGCGCGCGCGGCGGCGGCAATATCGATCTCCTTGTCGAAGGCGGTACCCGGCACGTAGGTGACATTCGCTTTGCCCGCCGCGCTCTCGATGGCGCGCAGAATAGTCGGCTTGTCTTTCGGATACAGGTCCTCGCGGTCGCCTTGCCAGGTGATGGTCCAGCCGCCGTTCAGCACGGAAAGCAGATTGGCCGTGGGTCCGGTCACCAGTACCTTGCGACCCTTGGCCAGGGGCAGCGCGCCGCGCTCGTTCTTGAGCAGCGTGAGCGCCTCGCGCGCGGCATCCAGGTTGGCCTGCCGGAATTCGGGCCGCGAGAAGCGCGCTTTCATCCCGGCGTCCGGGCGCGGGCGCTCGAACAGACCGGCCTGGTGCTTGACGCGCAGGATGCGGCGCACGGCGTCGTCGATGCGCGACATGGGCACCGAGCCGTCCTTGATGCACTCCACGAGCAGGTCGAAGAAGCTGTAGTCGGTGGGCACCATGCTCATGTCGACGCCCGCCATCACCGCCATGCGCACGGCCTGCTTGGGCGTTTCCGCCACCCGGTCGCGCGTGTGCAGCCGCTTGATGTCCTCCCAGTCGGACACCACGAAGCCCTGGAATTTCCACTCCTGCTTGAGGATCTCGGTGAGCAGGTGGTAGTTGGCGTGGCCGGGAATGCCGCCGATTTCGCCCGAGTTCACCATCACGGTGGGCACACCCGCCTTGACGCCCGCCTCGAACATGGGCAGCACGTA
>JACQZT010000386.1 GCA_016213755.1 Acidobacteriota bacterium
CCCGCCGGCGCCGATCAATCCGACGCCGATGCGATCGTTGGCCCCCAGGAAGCGCGCTCCGGCGGCGGTGGCGGCAAGAAAGTCTCTGCGTTGCATAGCGTGACTACTTTAGCAAAACCGCGAGCGCCGTTCGGCGCTATAATTCCCTTCTATGCCCGCACCGACACTGCACCGCCGCGATCTCATGAGCGCCGCGGCCTCGATGAGCGCCGCCTCTTACGCGCGCGTTCCGGGAGCCAACGAAAAAGTCCAACTGGGGTTGATCGGCGCCGGCGGGCGCGGCCGGAGCGTGATGGGCACGTTCGTCAAGACCGGCCAGGTGAATGTCGCCGCCGTGTGCGACGTCTACAGCCAGCGCATCGACCAGGCCCGGCAGATCGCCCCCGGCGCCAAGAGCTTCACCGACCACCGCAAGCTCCTCGAGACGAAGGAAATCGACGCCGTGCTCGTCGCCACTCCCGATCACTGGCACGCCGGGGTCGCCATCGATGCGCTCAACGCCGGCAAGGACGTCTACTGCGAGAAGCCGCTCACGCTGAAGATCGAGGAAGGCCCGCCCATCGTCAAGGCCGCGCGGGTGAACAACCGCGTCTGCCAGGTGGGCATGCAGCAGCGCTCCGGCTCGCACTACATCCAGGCCCGCGACGAGTACATCAAGGCCGGCAAGCTGGGCAAGATCACGCTGGCTCGCACCTGGTGGCACGGCAACGGCGCGCACCTGATGAAGTCTCCCGTCCAGGAGAAACCCTCCAACCTCGACTGGGCCCGCTACCTGGGTCCGGTGAAGTGGCGCGAGTGGGATCCGCCGCAGTACTTCAACTTCCGCGCCTACCTGGATTTCGGCGGCGGACAGGTGACCGACCTGCTGACCCACTGGATCGACGTCGTGCATATGTTCATGGAGCAGGACAACCCCGTCTCGGCATCGGCCTCGGGCGGCGTTTATCACTATAAGGACGGCCGCACCGCGCCCGACACCATCTGCGTTCTGCTCGAATACCCGGCCGGCTGGACCGCCACCTTCGAAGCCACGCTCGCCCCCGGCATCACCGGCGCCGGCGTCGAGATGTGCGGCACCGAGGGCAAGCTGCTCATCACCCGCGGCATGTTCGAATTCACCCCCGCCGGTCGCGGCGCCAAGCCCATCGTGGTGAAATCTCCCCGCGAGCAGACCATCGAGCACGTCGAGAATTTCCTGGACTGCTGCCGCACCCGCAAACGCCCCAACGGCGACGTCTGGATCGGCCACCGCTCGGCGCAAGCCTCGCACCTGGGCAACATCGCCTACGTCCAGAAGCGCCGCCTCAACTTCGACCCCGGCCTGGAGGAGATTCTTCCGCTGTAAAGTTGTGGGATAAGACTCCTGTCTTGTCCAGCCGGCGGGATAGGACAAGACAGGAGTCTTATCCCACACTCAACGGTCATTGAAACCATGACTCTTCTCTCGCGCTGGCGAACACGTATACGCGACTGCAGGCACGCCCTGCGCCGCCGCATCGAGCCCTGGTTCGGCCCGCCGCGGCCGGGCAGCGCCGCCTATGCGCGCCGGCAGCGGGAGGAGATCGAACACTACGGCGCGCACTTCCTCTCGGACACGCCGGAGAGCGCGGCCAGCCGGGTATCGCTGCTCCAGCCCGTGCCGCCGGTGTGGGAAGAGGTCATGGCGCGGTCGGCCGAGTACCTCCGCGCCCGCACCGGCGACGACATCCCCGGCCATCTCACTCGCCTGCTGCGGCGCGCACCGGGCCAGCGGTTGCTCTCGCTCGGCTCGGGCCCCGGCGGCGTGGAACTGGTGCTGGCTCGCGAGGCGCCCGAGGCGGAATACGTGTGTCTGGACCTGAACCCCGATCTGCTGACCCTGGGCGCGCGCTCCGCCGAAGCCGAAGGCCTGCCGGTGCGCTTCGCCGAGTGCGACCTGAACACCATCGACCTGGCCGGGAACGACTTCGACCTGGTTCTCTGCCACGCCTCGCTGCATCACGTGGTGGAGCTCGAACGCCTGATGGACCAGATCCGGCGCACGCTGCGCGCGGACGGAAAGCTGGTGGTGGTGGACGTTGTGACGCGCGACGGCGGGCGCATGGCCCCCTCCACCGCCAAGGTGGCGGACGCCATCTTTCGCACCCTGCCTGCGCGCTACCGCCTCAATCACACCGCCTACTCCGACAAGCGCCTGGACACCGCCCTCTGGCAGGCCGACACGCGCGCCACGGGCATGGAGTGCATCCGCTCCGGCGACGTCCTGCCCCTGCTGCGCAAACAGTTCCGCGAAGAGCTGTTCGCCGGCTACCTGAGCCTCGCGCGGCGCTTCTTCGAATCCATGTACGGCCCCAACTTCGACCTGACCCGCCAGCCCGACCGCGCCATCTTCGACTGGGTCTGGGAGCTGGACTGCCATTACCTCGCCACGGGCGAGCTTCCCCCCGAGAGCTTCTTCGGCATCTACTCCGCCGCCCCGCCGTTGCGGGTACCCGAAGCGGTCCGCTACGATTGAATATGGTCCCCGACCAGATCTCCGAAGGCCTCACTTTCGACGATGTCCTGCTGGTGCCGGCGCGAAGCGTGGTGCTGCCCGCGCAAGCCGACACCCGCACCATGCTCACGCGCCATGTGGCGCTGAACATCCCCATCACCAGCGCGGCCATGGACACGGTCACCGAGTCGCACCTGGCCATCGCCCTGGCGCAGCAGGGCGGCATCGGCTTCATCCACCGCAATATGCCCATCGAGCGGCAGGCCGAAGAGGTGGATCGCGTGAAACGCTCGGAAAGCGGCATGATTGTCGATCCGGTGACCATGGACCCGGAACAGAGAATCTCCGACGCCTTGGAGGTCATGAAGCGCTTCCGCATCTCCGGCGTGCCGGTCACCCGGAACGGCCGGCTGGTGGGCATTTTGACCAACCGCGACCTGCGCTTCGAGACGCGCTACGACCTGCCCATAGGCGACGTGATGACCAAGGAAAACCACATCACCGTGTCGGTGGGGACCACGCTCGAGGAGGCCGAAAAGATCCTGCACCGGCACCGCGTCGAAAAGCTCCTGGTCGTGGACGAGCAGTACATGCTCAAGGGCCTGATCACGGTCAAGGACATCCAGAAGAAGCTCAAGTATCCCAACGCGGCCAAGGACGAACAGGGCCGGCTGCGCGTGGCCGCGGCTATCGGCGCGACGGGCGACTTCATCGAGCGCGCCCAGGAACTGGTGAACAAGAAAGTGGACGTGCTGGCGGTGGATACCGCGCACGGCCACTCCGAGCGCGTGCTGAAAGCCGTGGCGGCCGTCAAACGCGCCATCGCCGGCGTGGACCTGGTGGCCGGCAACGTGGCCACCTACGAGGCAGCGCGGGACCTCATCGAACTGGGCGTGGACGGCGTCAAGGTGGGCATCGGGCCCGGCTCCATCTGCACCACGCGCGTGGTTTCCGGCGTCGGCGTGCCGCAGATCACCGCGATTTCGGCCTGCTCCCGCGCCACCGCCCAGGCCGGGATTCCGCTGATTTCCGACGGCGGCGTCAAATTCTCGGGCGACCTCACCAAGGCCATCGCCGCGGGCGCCGACTCGATCATGATCGGGAGCCTGCTGGCCGGCACCGACGAAAGCCCAGGCGAAACCATCCTGTACCAGGGCCGCACCTTCAAGAGCTACCGCGGCATGGGCTCGATGGGCGCCATGGCGCAGGGCGCTTCGGACCGCTACAGCCAGGAAGGCAGCGGAAAGCTGGTCCCGGAAGGCATCGAGGGCCGCGTCCCGTCCAAAGGCCCCCTGGCCGATTGGGTCTACCAGCTTGTCGGCGGCCTGCGCGCCGGCATGGGCTACGTCGGCTGCCGCACCATCGCCGAGCTGAAACAGACCGCGCGCTTCCTGCGCGTCACCGCCGCCGGCCAGCGCGAAGGCCACGTCCACGACGTCATCATCACCAAGGAAGCCCCCAATTACCGCCTCGAGCCGTAGCGGATGACCCAACCCGGCCTGCCCCTGGAGATTCAAGCGCGCGAGGTCCGGGAGAAGCTCGACTCGGGCGCGCCTGTCCTTCTGATCGACGTGCGCGAACCGCACGAGTTCGAAAAGGCCCGCATCGCTGGCTCTCGGTTGATTCCCATGTTCTCGTTGCCGGCGCACCTCGATTCCCTGGAAGCCCAGGCCGATGAGGCCACCCTGATCGTCTATTGCCACCACGGCATTCGCAGCCTGAGCGTGGTCGGATGGCTCCGCCAGCAGGGA
>JACQZT010000387.1 GCA_016213755.1 Acidobacteriota bacterium
CCTTCCCGGGCGGGCTGTGGGTGATCCTGGGGGGCAAGGACAAGGGCAGCGACTACACTCCGCTGATCGAGCCGCTGCGAGCCAAGGCGCGCGCCGCGCTGCTGGTGGGCGCGGCGGCCGAGAAGATCGCGTCCCATCTGGGCGCGGCCGTGCCGCTGGCGCGCGCGGGCACGATCGAGGAGGCCCTGCGTCAGGCCCGCGCCGCGGCCGTGCCGGGCGACACCGTTCTGCTGGCACCCGCCTGCGCCAGTTTCGACCAGTTCACCAGTTACGAGCACCGCGGGCGGGTCTTCAAGGACCTGGTTCGCGCCCTGGAGGCGCACGACTGACATGGCACAACGCGTGAAGACCGACTGGGTTCTGCTGGCCGCCATCGCCGTGCTGGTGGTCTTCGGCCTGATGATGCTGTTCAGCGCGTCGTCGATGATGAGCCAGGAGAAGTACAAGTCGAGCTGGTACGTGGTGAAATGGCAGTTCGTGTATGCGCTGGTCGCCGCCGCCGCGCTGCTGTTCTTCAAAAGCCGCGACTACCGCACCTTCCGCAAGCCCTCCTGGGCCTTCGTTTCGGTGGGCCTGACGCTGCTGCTGCTGGCGGCGGTCTACTTTCTCGATCCGCGCACCCATCGCTGGCTGCGCCTCGGTCCGATCTCTCTCCAGCCGTCGGAACTGGCCAAACCGGCCCTGATCCTGTTCCTCGCTTACTGCCTCACCATGCGCTCGCGTTCGGTGAACGACTGGCACACCCTGGCGCAGGCCACGCTGGCCTTGGGGCTGCTGGCCGGAGCGGTGGTGGTGGCCGACCTCGGCACGGCCTTCGTGCTGGTGGCCACGGCGGTGGCCGTGTTCTATGCCGCCGGGCTGCAAAAAAGATTCTTCGCGGCGGCCCTGCTGATCGGCCTGCTGTGCGCCGCCGGCGCGGTGGCGGTCAAACCCTACCGGATCGTGCGTCTGTTCGGGTTCTTCGATCCCGAGTACCGCATTCTCGAAACCAGGATCGTTAATACGCTCGATCCGGAGGGCAAACTCCGGTCCTATGTGGACCGGGCGGCGCACTCCAAGGACCCGGACTATCACGTCCGCCAGTCCAAAATCGCGGTGGGTTCGGGCGGCGTGCTAGGCCGCGGCTTCATGGACGGCCGGCAGAAATACTACTACCTGCCCGAAGCGCACACGGACTTCATTTACGCGGTGGTGGGAGAAGAGCTCGGGCTGGCCGGATCGCTGCTGGTCCTGGCGGGTTTCCTGGTCATTCTCTGGCGCGGGCTGCGGCTGTGCTGGCTGGCGACCGACGACTTCGCCCGCCATCTGGCGCTGGGGGTCACGACGGCGGTGGTAGTGCAGGCTCTGGTCAACATGAGCGTGGTGCTGGATCTGGCGCCCACCAAGGGCATTCCGCTGCCCATGATCAGCCAGGGCGGCAGTTCCCTGCTGAGCACGCTCGCCTCGCTGGGGCTGCTGCTCAGTGTGAGCGAGCACGCCGGATGACGCCGCGCACGTTCCTGATGGCCGGAGGAGGAACGGGCGGACACGTCATTCCGCTGCTGGCCGTGGCGCGCGAACTTCGCCGCCGGGGTCACCAGCCGCTGTTCGTAGGCACGCGCCAGGGAATCGAGGCCCGGCTGGCGCCGGCCGAGGGTTTCGAGATCGAGTGGATCGAGGCGGGCGGGTTGAATCGCGTGACTCTCGGCCGCATGCTGCGCTCTCTCTGGCAGTTGCCGGCCGGCGTGGCGCGCTGCTGGCGGCTGGCCGGCCGGCGGCGCGTGGCCGCGGTCTTCAGCCTGGGCGGATACGCCGCCGGGCCGCCCATGGTCGCGGCCTGGCTGCGCCGCATTCCCATCGTCTTAATGGAGCCCAACGCCATGCCCGGCCTGACCGCGCGGCGCATGGGCCGCCGCGTGGCGCGCGCGCTGGTGAGTTTTCCCGAGGCCGCGCGCTTCTTTCCTCCGGACAAGACCGAACTGACGGGCCTGCCGGTGCGGGAGGAATTCTTTCGCGTCCCGGTCAAACCGCGCGGCGCAGCGCTGACGGTGCTGATCGCCGGCGGCAGCCAGGGCTCGCGCAGGTTGAACGAAGCGGCGCGGGCCGCCTGGCCGCGACTGGCCGCGGCCCCGTTTCCGGTGCGGCTGGTGCATCAGACCGGGCGGCAGGCGTTCGAGGATTTGGCGCGCGACTTCGCCGCCAGCGGCCTGGAGGGGCGCGTGGCGGCGTTTATCGACGACATGGCGGGGGCCTTCGCCGAAGCGGACCTGGTGGTGTGCCGGTCCGGCGCGGGCGCCGTGGCGGAACTGGCCGCGGCCGGCCGGGCGTCCCTGCTGGTGCCGTTTCCCTTCGCCGCCGACGATCACCAAACGGCCAACGCGCGCTCGCTGGAAGCGGCCGGCGCGGCGCGCCTGGTCGCCGACGGCGAGCTGGACGGCCAGCGCCTGGCGCGGGAGATCCTGGACCTGGCCTCCCGGCCCGGCTTGCACGAAAGAAGGGCCGCCGCGGCGCGCGGCCTGGCCCGTCCGGGCGCGGCCGTCCGGGCGGCGGACCTGGTCGAAGAGTTGGCTGGAGGTGGCGCACGTTCTTAACGTACGAGTGCGTGCGCCACACGGAGAGGTTGACAGCGGGGCGGAAAGCCGGAACAATACAATAGGGAAATGTTTTTTAAGCAGCAGCACTTCCATTTCACGGGCATTGGCGGCATCGGCATGAGCGGCATCGCCGAGGTGCTGCTGAACCTCGGCTACACCATCAGCGGGTCGGACGTGCGCCTGAGCCCCATCACGGCGCGGCTGGAGCGGCTGGGCGCGTACATCGTCGAGGGGCACCGGACCGAGAACGTGGCCGGCGCGCAGGCATTGGTGGTCACCTCCGCCGTCCGGCGGGACAACCCGGAACTGGTGGAGGCGCGCCGGCTGCAAATCCCGGTGATCCCGCGCGGCGAACTGCTGGCCGAACTGATGCGCCTGAAGTTCGGCGTGGCGGTGGCCGGCAGCCACGGCAAGACCACCACGACATCGATGGCGGCCAGCGTGCTCAATCACGCGGGGCTGGATCCGACGGTGGTGGTGGGCGGCCGCATCGGGGCCATGGGCGGCTCCAACGCCCGGGTCGGCAAGAGCGATTTCCTGCTGGTGGAATCCGATGAGAGCGACGGCTCGTTTCTGAAACTGGCGCCCATCGTGGCCGTGGTGACCAATATCGACCGCGAGCACCTGGATCACTACGCCGGCATCGAGGAGATTCGCGCGGCCTTCAGCGACTTCGTGAACAAGGTCCCGTTCTACGGCGCCGCGATCCTGTGCCTGGACGACGAAAACGTGCAGCGCATCCTGCCCTCGATCAACCGCCGGATCGTCACCTACGGAACCAGCGCGCACGCCGACCTGCACGTGAGCGACTGCGCGTGCGGGCACTTCTCCAGCCGCTTCCGGCTGCGTTTCCGGGACCGGGACTTGGGCGAGTTCCAGTTGCACGTGCCCGGTTTTCACAACGTGCTCAACGCGGCGGCGGCGGTGGCGGTAGCCCTGGAGCTGGATGTCGCCCCCGTTACCGCGCGCGAGGGAATCGCGGCCTATGGCGGCGTCGACCGGCGCTTCCAGGTGCGGGGCACGGCGCGGGGCGTGACCGTGGTGGACGATTACGGGCACCACCCCACGGAAATCCGCGCCACGCTGGCGGCGGCGCGCGACTGCCAGTTCCGCCGCATCCACGTTCTGTTCCAGCCGCACCGCTACACGCGCACGCAGGCGCTGATGGACGAGTTCGCGCAGGCGTTTCATCAGGCCGACAACGTGTTTGTGCTCGACATTTACGCGGCCAGCGAGGCCCCCCTCGAGGGAGTGAGCGGCGAGGCGCTCGCCCGGCGCATCCGCTCCTTCGGTCACCGCTCGGCGGAATTCGCCGGTGCCATGGAGCGCGGCATCGAGGCGGCGGCGGGCGCGGCCCGGGACGGGGATCTGATTCTGACGCTCGGCGCCGGCAGCGTTTCGCAGGCCGGCGACCGGATTCTGGCGGCGCTGGCGAGGGAAGGCTGATGGCGCGCAAACCAGGCAGCGCCGCCGCGGTCCCGCCCGCACGGAACCTGAACCGGGTTCTGCGCCACGCGCTGACCACTTGCCTGATGCTGGCCGGCGCCGTGGGCGCCTTGGTGGCCTATCAAGTGGCCGAGCAGTTCCTGGTGGGAGACGCGCGATTCCGCCTCGCCGGGCCGGGCGAGGAAGGCGAGGAAAGCGGCAGCATCCGGCTCTACGGGGTGGACCACTCCCCCCGCGCGCGCCTCCTGGGCGTCTTCGACCGCGACTACGACCGCAGCGTTTATCTGCTGCCGCTGGCCGAGCGCCGGCGCCAGTTGCTGGCCGTCGAGTGGGTGAAGGACGCCTCCCTAAGACGCGCCTGGCCCAACCGCCTGGAGGTGTACCTGTCCGAGCGCCAGCCGGTGGCGTTCGTGCAGGTTCCCGCCAGCGACGACGGCGCCCAGCGGATTGCGCTGATCGACGCGGAGGGAGTCATTCTCGATCCGCCGCCCCGCGCGCGGTACCGGCTGCCGGTGCTGGCCGGCATCCGCCCGGACCAGAGCCAGAGCGCGCGGCGCGACGGGGTGCGCCGCATGCAGCGCCTGCTGGCGGAAATCGGCGCGCTGGCGGAGCGAATCTCGGAAATCGACGTGACCCATCCGGACAATCTCAAAGTGGTCGAGTACCTGGACGGACGCGCGGTGACGCTGCTGGTGGGCAATCGCCTGTTCCGGCAGCGGCTGGAGAAGTTCCATGCCAGCTATCCCGAGATCCGCGGGCAACTGAACCCGGGCGAAATGCTCGATCTTCGGATCGAGAACCGGATCTTCTCGGTGAAGGGGGCTGCCGATGCTCAGTAGACTGCATGCACTGGTGACCGGCGAGCGGCGGGCGCCCCGGAAAGCCGCCGCGGCCGAACTGCTGCGGGAACGCTGGCTGGCCGGCAAGGCGCGCCCGGCGGTGGGTCTGGACGTGGGCCGTTCGCGCGTGCGGTGCGCCGTGTGCGTGCTGGACGGCGAGTACATGTGCTTTCTGGGGTGCGGCGACGCGGAATCCAAAGGCTGGAGCCGCAGCCGCATCCACGACCCGGCGGCGATTACCGAGTCGGTGCGCGCGGCGATCCAGGATGCCGAGCGCGCGGCCGGCGTTCCGGTTTCGGCGGCCGTGGTCGGCGTCGGCGGGCTGGCCGTCGAAGGCCAGAACATGCGGGGGGTCTACGAGTTCGGCCGCCCGCGCGAGGTGGTCGCCGAGGACCTGAGCTATGCCGTCGAACTGGCCTCGCGCGTGCGCCTGGAAGAGGACCGCTACCTGCTCCAGGTGCTGCCCCAGGATTTCACCATCGACGGCCGCGCCGGCTTTCGCAACCCGTGCGGCGCCGCGATCTCGCGTCTGGAGGCGAACGTCCACGTCGTGACCACCTCGCTTCGCGAGCACGAGGCGCTGGTGCATGCCGTCCAGCAGGCCCATATCGAGGTTCAGGACACGGTTTTCGAGCCTATCGCCGCGGCCTATGCGGCGATCCTGCCCGAGGAACGCGAGCGCGGCGTGGCGCTGGCGGACATCGGGGCGCACTCGACCGGAGTGGCCATTTACGATGGCGACGCGCTGGTGCGGGCCGCCAGCATTCCCATCGGCGGAGACCACTTCACGCGCGACGTCGCCCAGTGCCTGCCGGCGCTCTACGACGATGCGCGCCAGTTGAAGGAAGAGTTCGGCTGCGCTCTGCTGGGCCTCACCGGCGACAGCATCCTGATTCACGTGCCGTCCCCCGAAGGCCGGCCTCCCCGCGCGGTGTCGCGGCGCTTTCTGAACGAGATCCTCGATGCGCGGGCCCAGGAGCTGTTCCACTTCGTGCGCCAGGAGATTGTCGCCAGCGGCATGGACCGGGATCTTCTGGAGGGCGTGGTGCTCACCGGCGGCGGAGCGATACTCAGCGGCATCTGCGACGCCGCCGACAAGGTGCTGGACTGCCAGACGCGCAACGGGCTGCCGGTCGGCATCGAGGGCTGGCCCGAGGAGATCGACGACCCGGCGTGGGCTACCGTCGCCGGCCTGGCCATGTGGTCCGGGCGTCTGAAGTATCGCCAGAGCCCTGGACGCAAGGCCCCGGATTTGCTGAAACTGATTCTGAGGTGAGGGCGCTATGACGGATCTGGACGGGTTGAAGTTTGAGATCCAGGAAGACTACCTTCTTGGCACCAAGATCAAGGTGATCGGCGTCGGAGGCGGCGGCGCGAACGCGGTGGCGCGAATGATGGGCGCCGGACTGGGCGGGGTCGAGTTCCACATCCTGAACACCGACATGCAGGCCCTGAACGCCTCCCCGGTGCCAAACAAGCTGAGCATCGGGGGCAAGATCACCAACGGCCTCGGCGCCGGCTCGGATCCGGCCATCGGCCGCCAGGCCGCGCTGGAGGACACCGAGCGGATCATCGAGATCCTGGAGGGCGCCGACATGGTTTTCGTCACCGCCGGCCTGGGCGGCGGCACGGGCACCGGCGCGGCGCCGGTGGTGGCCTCCCTGGCCAAGGAACTCAACGCGCTGACCGTCGCGGTGGTGACCAAACCCTTCGGCTTCGAGGGACCGCGCCGGATGAAGCAGGCCGAGCGCGGCCTGGCGGAACTGGCCGGCACCGTCGATACCGTGATCCCCATTCCCAACGACCGGCTGCTCGACCTGGTTCCGCGCGGCACCAGTTTCTTCGAGGCCTTCCGCGTCGCCGACGACGTGCTGCGCCAGGCGGTGCAGGGCATCGCCGACATCATCACCACTCCCGGCATCATCAACCGGGACTTCTCCGACATCCGCTCCATCATGCTGGGCATGGGCTACGCCATGATGGGCACCGCCTCGGCGCGCGGCGAAAACGCGGCCGTCGACGCGGCGCGGCAGGCCATCAACTCGGCGCTGCTCGAAGAGGGCGGCGTGAGAGGCGCGCGCGGCATTCTGATTAACATCACCGGATCGGGCGTGCTCGGCCTGCACGAGGTCAACGAGGC
>JACQZT010000388.1 GCA_016213755.1 Acidobacteriota bacterium
CGACTGCGAGATTCTGTTCGGAGCCGGCGATCCGCGGGATTCGGCCATCGCCGACATCGAGCGGTTGCAGGCCGAGTTTCCCCAGCGAACCATTCGTTTGCTGGTGAGCGAGAGCCGGGCGCCGAATCGCAAGACGGGCGTTCTGGCGGACCTGGCGCGCGCGGCCCGGCACCCGGTGCTGCTGGTCACCGACAGCGACATCCGCGTGGAACCGGGGTATCTGCGGCGCATCGTCCGGCCGCTGGCCTGCCCGGAAATCGGCCTGGTCACCTGCCTTTATCGCGCCAGCGCCGGCAGCCTGCCGGGGCACTGGGAGGCGCTGGGCATTGCCACGGACTTCGCGCCCAGTGTGCTGGTGGCCCCCCTGGCCGGCGTGCGCGAGTTCGGCCTGGGCGCCACGCTGGTGTTCCGCGCCGCCGACCTCGAGCGCATTGGCGGGTTCGAGGCCCTGGCCGACTACCTGGCCGACGATTATCAACTGGCACGCCACATCACCCAACTGGGCAAACGCGCCTTCCTCGCCAAGCCGGTGGTGGAGACTTTCCTGGGCGACCAGACCTGGTCCAGCGTCTGGCGCCACCAAGTGCGCTGGGCGCGCACCATTCGCGTCTCGCGCGGCGACGGCTACCTCGGCCTGCCGGTGACCCACGCCGGTGTGTGGGCCGCCGTGGCCGCCGCCTTCGGTCTGTGGTGGGTGGCCCTGCCCCTGGCGGCGTTGCGCATCGCCGCGGGCCTCGCCGCCGGATGGGGCGTTTTGCGCAGCCCCCTCGTGCTGCGCGCCTGGCCCCTGATTCCGCTTTGGGATCTGTGGGCCTTCGCCGTCTGGTGCGCGGGGCTGTGCGGCCGCACGGTGGAGTGGCGCGGCGTGCGCTTGCGTTTGAACCGGGAAGGGAAGATCGTCTCCGACTGACTTCAGTGCCCCACGTGCAGGAGCAGGAAAAGCGCGGCGCCACAGAAGCCGGTGAGGGCGGGCGCGAAGGCCAGGCCCCCGCGGCGCTTCCACTCGCCGTGCACCGCGTGCGCTCCCAGGTACAGGAAGCTTCCGCCGGCCAGCGCCAGCAGCACGGTCATCCAGTGCCGGTCCAGGTGCTCGGCCAGGGCCATCTCGACCGCGCCTCCGGCGAGAGTCCCGGCTTGCGCCGCCGCCGCCCAGGCCACCGCTCCGAGACGCGAGTTGAGCGCCGCGCGCAGGATCACTCCCAGCGCCAGCCCTTCGGGCACCTTGTGCACCGCCAGACCCAGCACGAACGGCAGCCCGAGATTCGGATCGTCGGCCGAGGCGGCCACCGCCCAGCCGTCCAGAAAACTGTGCAGGGCGAAGGCGATCACCAAGGGCATGGCGAAGCCGTGCAGGCGCGTCATACAGGCGTCGTGGTCGTGCGTGTGCGAACAGGTGGGGCAGACGGGGTGAACATACCGGTCGATGACCCACAGCAGCGCGAAACCGGCGCCGAGCCACGAAACCCCGGGGAGCCAGCCCATCTGCCCGGCCAGTTCCGGCATCACCCAGCCGAGAGAAATGCCCACCAGCAGCCCGCCCGAAAACGGCACCACCCTGCGCGACAGCGCAGGCACGGACGTCATCCACACGCCCGCGCCGGCGCTGGCAACGGCAGCGGCGGTCAGCAACAGCAGGAGAGCGATGGTCGGGGTAGGCACCGAGAATACCAATCTAGCTGTTTCGCTTCGCGTCTGGCAAACCGCTTGAGCCTTTCTCGGTGAGACGGACGCTGCTCAGGCCGCGGAAATCCGTGTCTTGCGTCCACAGAGTCGCGCTGAACGCTCGGGCGGTGGCCAGCACCATGCTGTCGGCCATGGGCAACTTGTGCTCCAGGCTGATCCGGGCGGCCGAGAGCGCCAGCGATTCGTTCAGATCGACCACCCGCCCCTGGTTCATGGCTGCGATCGCCAGCAAAGCGTCGGATTCACCTCGCTGGCGGAACGTGTTCTTGAAGACTTCGTACAGCGTGATCGACGGCACAATCAGGCGCCGGACGTTCTCAATTGGAGGCGCAAAGAACGTGGCGTTCGGCCCGTCGGCGAAATACTCCAGCCAACCCGACGAATCCACGACGTTCATAAGCGGTCCCGCTCGCGCGTCACCCGGGTATCGATCCCCCGCACGAAGCCCCGCATCTGCCGCATGGGCCGCACCGGCACCAACTCCACCCTTCCGTCGTAGTAGAGCACCCGCACCTTTTGCCCGGGCCGCAGCGGGAGTCGTTCGCGCACGGAGGCCGGAATCACCACCTGGTATTTCGACGAGACGGTGACGACGTTCAACGATTCCTCCATCGATCTGGATTTCATACAACCAGAATAACACCCCGCCGGCGGCGCCTATCGGCCGTCGCGCCGGTAGCGCAGCGCTCCCGCATCGTCCAGCGAAAAGGTGTCGGCGAAGCCGGGGCCGGTCACTTCGAACGACTGCGGGCCGAGAGCCCGGAAGCCCGTGACACGGGACTCCTCGCCGTACGGCTCCAGCAGCGTGACGAAGCGCGCTTCCAGTCCGCGCCGGCGCGCCATGACGAACGGAACCGGCTTGGTGAGATCCGGGCCGATCCCGTTTCCGGTCACTACCGTCGTGCCGGCGGCGCCCAGCATCCACACCCGCAGAAAGCGCGACACGCGCTCGAAGTCGGTCACCAGAACCTCGCCCGCCTCCGGGAAATCGAGCGTGATGTCGTCGGCGTAGATCGTGCTCTGGCGGGCGGCGCCGGCGACGGAGGCGATGTCGAGGGCCACGGTGCGGACGGGGCCGTCGAAGACTCCGTCGTTGTTGCCCAGGTAATGACTCCACTTCTCCGGCTCGGTGGCGGCGATGCGCCGCCAGCCGGTCCAGTCGACGGCTCCGACGGTGTAAACGAAGCGCTCGTCCGTGGTGTCGTAAAGCCGGATGGCCAACTTCTGGCCGGAGCCGTCGCCGTGGATCATCATCGAAACGCCGCGCGGCTTTTCGGCCGGCATTCCGGCGAGCGCCGGCATGCTGCAGAGCAGGTAGCCGTCGCCGCCGCTGAAATCGGACTTCATGCGGCCGGCCCAACGGCCGGAAACCGACTGTTCGCGAGAGTACTCGAACGTGCCGCGGACGGCGGCGACGCTGGCCCAGACGCTCCCATAAGTGGCCGCCAGGTTCGCGTTCATGTCGAACACCGCCTGCCAGTCCTGCGCGGTCGCCGCCGCGCGCGACTCGGTCAGATGTTGGTAGCCGTTGGCCTTTGGCAACTCGGCGTACGGCGCGAGCCCAAGCGGCGTCGAGAGGCGGCCGTAGTTGTGATAGACCCAGTCGTAGAGGTGCTCTTGGCCGTCCAGCGAGCGTGCCGCGACGACGTCCACGGCGTAGTCGCCGGTCAGGTAGATGGTGCGGTCCAGCGCGGCCTGCCGGTAGGCCGGGCCGGCGTCGGCTCGCACGGCGCTCATCTCGGGCAGCGCGGCGAAGGCCAGCAGCTTGCCTGTGGCCTCGGCTTGCGTGCGCTCGTCCACCACTACCGTATTGTGCGCCACGGTCGTCTTGTCCCAGGTGTTGTGGGTGGGCGCGGCGTAGGATTGCGTGCCGGGATCGACGGCCATTGTGTCGCCGCGGGCGAAGGAGATGAAGTTGAGCTTGTCGTAGTGGCCGTGGCCGCCGCCGTGCGGGCCGAACTTCAGAATCAGCGTGTGGTCGTTGGAAGCGGCGCGCAGCGCGGCGTAGCCGGAGGCCTCAAACAGCGCGCTCGCGCGCGGCGGTTCGGGCGAAGAGGCGGGCAGCGACTCGGCGCCCCAGAACAGCGCCTCGCGCCCTCGCGCGCGCCGGCCCAGCACGGCGGCGAACAGCGGGTCCGCGTAGCGCGCGAAGGCGACTTCGAAGAACCGGTCGTTGGTGAGAACCTGCGTCGCGCCGCTGTCGTTAAAGGCGGGCAGGGTCCAGTTGGGCAGCGCGAAGCGCAGCGGGGCTTCGAACATTTTGCGCAGGCTCAGCTCGCCGTACAGGTCGTAGCCGGCGCGCCAGCCCATCTCGGCCAGCGTGTAAAGCGGGTCCAGCGCGTAAAAGTGATAGCCCCATGCGCCTTCGTACCACAGCCCGTCGTCGAAGACGCTCTTGCGCATCTGGAATCGAAAGCCGCTCGGCCCGTCGATGGCGCGCTCGGTCAGATCGCGGTCGCCGATGGCCAAACCCACCGCGCCGATGGCGGCGTTGTGCCAGGATTGCCAGTTGCTCGTGCCCGCGTCGTAACGGAGAATCACCGCCGCCGCCGCGCGCAGCAGGTCTTCTTCGATGTGCGCGCGCTCGGCCCCGGTGAGAACGCCCGAACCGGAGATGAGATCGTAAGCCCACGCCACCGGGATCAGCCACACCGATTCGTCCAGCGTCTGCGCTCCCACGCGCGCCCCCGTGCGCGGCTCGGGCTTGCCGTTGACGTCGTGCAGCGGGTAGCTGTTGTAGACATCGGCGTAGGCCAGCAGGATCTTCGCCGCCGCGCGCGCGTACTCGGTCTTGCCCGTCAGGCGCCAAGCCAGCGCGTTGTCGCGCGCGGCCCGCGCGGCTTCGGTGTGGCGCCGCGTGTAGATGGTCTGGTCGTAGGGCCAGCCGGTGAAGACCTGCTTGTCGATGGGGCAGGTGTGCTTGCCGGGCAGAGCATATTGCAGCGCCGCGCCGTGCACCGGGCACACGTACCACTGCGACCACTGGCCCCCTTCCGGCGGCACAACCCATTCCGTCAAGCCGTAGCGGGCGTTGTGCGCCGCGGGCCACTGCCCGGCCGTGTCGATCGTCTCGCCGCGCACGCCGGCGGCCCAGGCCTGGCTCCCGGCCAGCCGGTTGATGCGCTCGAAGTCCTTTTCGTTCAGCAGCAAGCCCTGGCCCCAGGCGGCGGCCGGCGCCAGAAGAAGAAGGCAGATAAGGACTCGCACGCGCATACTCTCCACACGCTACCACGGCGCGAGGCGGCGATTCGCCTACAATGGGCGCATGAGGCTGCTGCTGGTTCCGCTTTTCACCGCGCTGTGCCTGGCTCAGCCGGCCGATCTGCTGCTCAAGGGCGGTCATGTCATCGACCCCCGCAACTCGATCGACGCGAGGAAAGACGTGCTGATCCAGGACGGCCGAATCGCGGCCGTCGAGGACTCGATCGACGCCTCGCGCGCGCGGCGCGCGATCGACGTGGCGGGCCTGTACGTCACCCCCGGCCTGGTGGACATCCACACTCACTTGTTTTCGACCACCGGCATCCCGGATGCCTGGGCCGGCGACAACAGCGTGCGGCCGGACGACTTCAGCTTCCGCACCGGCGTCACCACCATGGTGGACGCGGGATCGTCCGGCTGGCGCAACTTCGAGACCTTCCGCCACACTGTGATCGGCCGCGCGAGCACGCGCGTGCTGGCCATGATCAACATTGCCGGCCTGGGCATGCTCACCGACGTGGTGGAGCAGGAGCCTTCCGACATGCGCCCCGAAGAGGTGGCGCGACTGGCGCGCAAGCACAAGGACATCGTGGTGGGAGTGAAAACGGCGCACTACCAGCGCCCCGACTGGACCTCGGTGGACCGCGCCCTCGAGGCCGGCAAGCTGGCCGGTCTTCCGGTGATGGTCGACTTCGGCCACTTTCTGCCCGAGCGGCCCTTCTGGCGCCTGGTGACCGAGCGGCTGCGGCCCGGCGACATCGCCACGCACATGTTCCGGGGCCCGGTGCCGTGGCTGGATGCCGACGGGCGCGTGTACGAATACCTGCGCCTTGCGCGCCGGCGCGGGGTGAAGTTCGACACCGGCCATGGCGGCGGCAGTTTCGTGCTCCGCAATGCCGCGCCCGCCACCGCGCAGGGCTTCTACCCCGACGCCATTTCCACCGACTTGCACACCGGCAGCATGAACGGCACAATGATGGACCTGCCCACCACGATGTCGAAATTCCTGGCCCTGGGCATGCCGCTCAACGAGGCGATCCTGCGCTCGACCTGGATGCCCGCGCAGATCGTCGGCCGCACCGAGTTGGGGCATCTGAGCGCCGGCGCGGCGGCCGACGTGGCGGTCTGGAACCTGATGGAAGGGAGCTTCGCCTTCGCCGACGCAGAGGGTGGCCGGATCGAGGGCCGCCGGCGCCTGCTGTGCGAACTCACGCTGCGCGAAGGCCGCATTGCCTGGAACTGGAACGCGCGCGGCACGACGGACTGGCGCCGCCTGCCCGCCGATTACGGCGTCCGCAAGGGCGTCGATTCTATCGTCGCGCCGCCCCGGAACTGAGTCCTCGCCGCATTGTGGTATAAGGGCGTTAGTGGGACACACCAGCAAGACCAAGCCGCTGTGGACGCTCCTGGCGGAATTCGTGTTGGCTGTTCTGGTCGTGATCGGCGTTCCCGTTGCGCTGCACTTTCCTCGCGCCACCGACAAGCCTCTGTCGGCGGCCGAGTTGGCCCAGACACGCGACTTCTACGCCCGGGCGTACACGGGCGCCGCGGAGGATAAGCCCGACCCGCGGCAGGAAATCTACGTGAGGGTGGCTGAACTCGCCGCACAGGAGTACAAGATCCTGGAGAAGGTTACTGAGTTCGTCACGCGGCATCAACTCGGGAAGGGCAAGATTCTGGATGTTGGCGCGGGGCGTGGTCAGCTTCAGGACCTTGTCGGCGACTATACCGGCCTCGATATTTCGTCCAGCGCGCGGCGCTTCTACCACAAACCGTTTGTACAGGGTTCGGCGACGGCCATGCCTTTCCAAGACAACACCTTTGATGCGGCGTGGTCGGTCTGGGTTCTGGAACACGTTCCGAATCCGGAGCAGATGCTTCGCGAGATGAGGCGGGTGGTGAAAAACGGCGGCTTGCTCTATCTCCGGCCGGCGTGGGACTGCACTCCCTGGGCCGCCCAGGGGTTGGATGTCCGCTCATACGCCGATTTGGACTGGCGCGGCAAGCTGGTAAAGGCGAGCATTCCGCCGCGGCGTGTGTTGATCGGATTCAGCAAGCCCCCCATCCGGTTGCTGCGCTACCTGTGGATCCGCGGAAGCCGCACTCCCAGCACACTCCATTACACGAAACTCGAGCCCAACTACGAGAAGTTCATGGAGCCGGATAGCGACGCCGTCAACTCTCTCGACCGGCACGAAACCGCCCTGTGGTTCGTGAGCCGGGGCGATGAGTGCCTGAACTGCGGCGGCGCAATGAGCGGCGTGAACGACTTCGAAGCCGATAGCCTGGTCATCCGGCTCAAGAAATAGAGTTCAGCCGGAATCAGCGTCCCGGGCCCAGACGGGCCAGCAGGTCCAGGTCGAACTCGCGGTACAAATCGCGGCAGAAAAGCTCCGGCGCGGCCTGGTACTCCACCGGCGCGTCCAGCAGGTGCTGAAGCGACTTCGCGCCGTCCAGGATGACAACCGTGTCGAACAGCGCCGGTTCCAGCGCCTGGGCGGCCAGCGCCGCAACCTGGCCGCGAATGCCGCGGCTCACCAGGCGAACCGAGGGCGCGCGC
>JACQZT010000006.1 GCA_016213755.1 Acidobacteriota bacterium
AAAAGTTGGACGTGGCCGGCAACAGGTCCGGACCGGTCTCGCGGTTGGTGAACACCAGGTATTGGTTCTCGTGGTCCAGTTCGGCCAGCGCGGCGACGAGGCTGCGCAAGTAGATCTCCGTGCCTCCCACGCCGCCGGGGATCAGGTAGAGCGCGTTGATGCCGATCCGCAAGATGGGCACCTTCAGCGCCGCCCGGCCATCCGCAGGCCCTGCAACGCGGCCGGGTTGGAGGGGTTGAGAGCCAGGGCGCGGCGGAACTCGCCGGCGGCGCGCTCGTATTCCTGGCTCATCAGGAACAGGTTGCCACGGTAGGCGTAGAGCATGTCGAAGTCCGGCCGGATGGACTCGGCGCGCTCCAGTGCGGCCAGGGCCGCCTCTCGCTCACCGCGCTTGCCGTGGATCATGCCCAGCAGGGCGTAGGCGTGCGCGGAAGGCTCCAGTTGGGCGGCGCGTTGCAGCCGGTCCAAAGCTTCGCCGGACTGGTTGTTGCAGTCCAGCGCCAGCGCCCAGTCCACCAGCAGTTCGTAGTCCGGCGGCTGTAACCGGGCGGTGGCTTCGAACTCGCGCACCGCGTCGGCGCAGCGCCCTGCCTCGTAGTAGGCGAAGGCAAGCTGAAAGCGGGGCCGGGCCTTGGCGGGCGACTTGGCGGCGGTGTCCTCCCACAGCGGGATCGAGCCGGCCCACACCAGGTTGCGCTGGTAGGTGAGCGCGGACAGAACCACCAGAACCAGCCCCAGCGCTCCGTTCCGCGCGGCGCCGCTGGCGCTCCAGCGGCGGAGGAGGGCCACGGTCGCCAGGATCAGGCCAAGCATCGGCAGGTACATGCGGCGCTCGGCCAGCGGATCGCGGATGGGCACGAAGGAAGAGGTCGGCGCCAGCAGCACCAGGAACACGAGAATGCCCAGAAAGAACATCGGCTCTCTCTTCCTCCACCACCAGGCGGCCGCGGCCAGGGCGGCGAGCCCTGCCAGACCCGCAATCGCGCCGTGGTCCAGCGGTCCGCGAGATATGGGCACATCGGGGTCCAGGTTTTGCCCGCTGGGCAGCACGTACAGACGGAGATAGGTCCAGATGACGCGGCACTGCGTGAAGAAGTACTCGTGCCAGGCCAGGTTCTTCACGGCGAAACCGGCCGTGTTCGAGGCGCGCAGCACGCTGGCGACAAAGGCCAGGCCCGCAGCGCAGGCCGCGGCCAGCGGCACGTAGAAGCGCCAGTTTCCGCGGATGGCGCCCCAGTAGTAGTCGATCAGAAGGAACAGCGCCGGCAGGACGGCGGTATGCTCCTTGGTTAGCACCGCGCCGCCGAACAGTGCCAGAACCGCGCCCGAGCGGCGCCACGTAACAGCTTCAGCCCTCCGCCAGACAAACACAGCCAGCGACCCAAGCAGGAACGCCGCGCTCAGTGCCTCCGAGCGGCTGGCGACATAAGAAACCGATTCGGTTTGCAGAGGGTGCAGCAGGAACACAGCGGCGCCGAAAGCGGCCAGTTCGGCGCGCAAAACGAACCGCCGCAGGATGCGGAACACCAGGTACGAGTTGAGCAGGTGCAGCAGCAGGTTGACCAGATGGCAGGTAAAAGGCTCGCTGCCCAGCGCCCGCAAGTGGAGCCAGAAGCTGGCCGTCAGGATGGGGCGGGTGTGACTGAGCCACGCGCTCAGGGGAGCGTTCACCAGGCCCGGGTTCAGGAAGGGGAGGTAACGGTCGTCAAAGACGAAATCGCCTCCCAGGGCGGGTTCATAGGCCGCCAGAGCGGCCAGCGCCGCGGCCGCCGCCAGGGCCCAGGGCAGCCAGCGGGCCGCGGCCGGCGTCTTAGGGTTCTTGCTTTTCTTCATGCAGGGATCGCAGATGGAATTCGAGGATGGCCACCCGCTGCGCCAGCGCGATGTTGTGGTCCTTCAGATTCGAAATCACGACCGAGAAGCGGTAGAAGACCATCAGGAAGACGCTGAAGGCGATGAACAGCAGCGCCATGGGCTTGTCGGGGACGCCGAGAATACCGGCCACCCAGTCCAGCAGGCCGCGCAGCCGCGAGAGAACCAGCAGCAGCACCGCGGCCACCAGCCAGCTCACCGAGTACTCCACCCGAATGTGCGCGCGGCGCAGGCTCACCAGGACCAGAGCGAACAGCGCCAGGCTTAAGCCCGTCATCACGTCCAGCAGTCGTTCCATAATCAGCGCCGCCGGCGGCGGCCCTCATACTTCAGGATATTCACGAACACGCCCAGAAGCACGTGCACGATGTAGTACAGGGATCCGACCGGCGTGATGCTGCTGCGGCCGGCCTTGCGCGGGCGCATGCGGCAGGGCACTTCCACAAAGCGGAAAGCCTTGCGTTCCAGCACCACCAGCGCCTCGATCTCCGGATAATCGAGCGGGAAAGCCCGGGCGAACAGCTCCAGCGCCGCCCGGCTGACGCCGACGAAACCAGAGGTGGGATCGTGCACCCGGCGGCCGAGAATGGGGCGCAGCACCAGGCGAAAGAAGCGAATGCCCAGGCCGCGCACGGCGCTGGTATGCTTCCCCTCGCCGCCGGCGTAGCGGGAGCCGATGACCATCTCACAGCCCGAGGTTCGCAGCGCTTCGAGCAGGCGCGGAATGTCGCCCGGATCGTGCTGCCCGTCGCCGTCGACGCGGATGACATAGTCGTAGCCCAGTTCGAAGGCCAGCTTGTAGCCGGCCTGCACACAGCCGCCCAGGCCGAGATGGTGGGGCAGGCTCAGCACCTCGACGCCCATCCAGCGGGCGACGCCGGCCGTGCCGTCCTCGGAGGAATCGTCGATCACCACCACACGCGCGTCCGGCACGGCCTGGCGGACTTCCCGGATCACCCCGCCGATGGCGCCTTCCTCGTTGTAGGCCGGTATCACGACCATGAGGCAGCCCGGCGGCCGGACCTTGTTCATAGTGCCGCCACCTCCCGCGGGCCGATGAAATAGCGCCAAACCAGGCGGCGGAATTCGGCGGCCGAGAGCCGCGCGGTGCGGCGGATCCGGCGGCGCTGGAGCCACAGCCTAGGCAGGCAGGCCAGGGCCGCGCAGTGCGCCCGCACGGCGTACCACAACAGGCTGGCCGGCGCGTTCCCGTCCTCTTGAAAACGGGCCGCCGCGCCCCGGCCGCGCAGCATCCAGACGGCATGCCAGAAGTAGCGCGCCAGGGTCGCCAGGGGCGCCGCAAGTAACAGCGAGAGCGGGTAGTCCTTCACCAGAACGAACAGCCGGTTGCGCTCGACCAGGTAGGCTTTGAGCGGCGAGGCGCGGCCGGCCGACCGCGAGTAGAGGTGCTCGGCCACCGCGCCGGGCACGTACAGGCACGTCCACCCCGCCCAGCGCGCGCGCAGGCCCAGGTCGGTGTCCTCGCAATACAGGAAGAAGTGCGGATCGAAAGCCCCGATTTCGTCCAGCATCGAGCGGCGGTACAGCGCGGCCGAGCCGCTCGGGAAGAGCGTCTCTTCCAGACGGGCGAACAGTTCGGGAGGTTGTCCGTGCCCGCGCTGCTTGCTGCTGGCGTCGGCCGAAACCAGCATGCCGGCCGAATCGAGCAGGCCCGTGCCGGCCAGCATCACCCGCGAGGCGAACATCCCCGCGCCGGGATCGGATTCGGCCGCCCGCACCAGCGCCGCCAGCCAGCCGGGATCGGCCGCCGCGTCGTCGTTCAGCGTGGCGAGAAAGGGCGCCCGGGAGCGGCGCAAGCCCTGATTGACCGCCTCGCCGAAACCGGCGTTGGCGGCATTTTCGATCAGCGTCACGTGCAACCTGTCCTCACAAACCGGGCGGGCCAAACCGCGCCCGCTGTTGTCCACCACCACGGTCTCGAAGTCCGCGAAGGTCTGGCGGCCGAGCGCGTCCAGACAGGCGCACAGCGGCTCTCCCGCATGCAGGGTCGGAACGACCACCGTAACGATCGGATCGGACAACTATCGATTCTACGCCATCGGACAGGTCAGAATGCCAGCTTCAGGCCAAGCTGCCAGTTGCGGGCGTCGCCGGCGGTGGCGGTGATGCGGCCGAAGGAGCTGTTGGTCGGGCTGGTGTTGGGGTTGGCGAAGTTGGTCTGGTTCCAGCCGTTGTAAACGTCGGCCCGGAATTGCAGCTTGGCGCGCTCGCTGAGCGAGAACTTCTTGACGATCGAGAAGTCCGAACTCCTCTGGTCGTCGCCGCGCACGCCGCTGAAGCGCGGCGGAAACCTCCGCACGTTGCTGGCGAGCTGATCCCGTGTGTTGCGGTTGAAGCCCGCCTCGGTGTTGAACCAGCGGTCGACATCCTTCTGGCTCTTCGGCAATGGAATGCCCTTGATGTCGCCCGCGAACAGGATGTTGCCGAAGCCCAGCGGCGCGCCGCCCTGGCGGGTGATCACCGCTCCAAGCTGCCAGCCGCCGAGCACCGTATCCACGGCGGCGGGCAGGCCCGAGCCGAACTGGCGGCCCTTGCCGAACGGCAGCTCCCAAACGCCGCTGGCGGCCACGCGGTGCGGCCGGTCCAGCGTCGAGAGGCTTTCATAGGGCATCGGGTCGGTGGCGTTCAGGAACTCGACCGCCTCCATGGTTTTGGAAAAGGTGTAAGCGACTTGCAGCGTGAAGCCGTGCGAGAAGCGCTTCTCGGTGCGCATCTGAAGCGAGTGGTACCAGGAGTAACCGGCCGGATCGTCGCTGGAGATGTCGCCGAACTGCGGATAGGGCCGCAGCAGACCGCCGCGCGACATGTTCCGCCCGTAGATCGGATCGATTCCGTAGAAGGGGCTCGCGAAGGTCGCGCTCAGGAAATCGATGGTGGCCTGATCGCGCACGGGACTCTTGCTGAGGTACTGCGCCGGCGTGGAGTTGTAGTTGCGGTTGACCGTGAGCCGGGTGGAGCGGCTGCCGACGTAAGAGGCGTCTACCACGAACTCTCCCGGCAGCATGCGCTGGAGGCCCAGCGACCAGCGCTGGGAGTAGGATCGCGCCCTCCGGGGATTGTGGAACGAGATGCCCTGCCCCAGATTGGTCTTCAGCCCGCCGCCCGGCCCCGCCGCTTGCAGCAGTCCATTGGGGAACGGATTCGGGGTCCGGGCCACAAAGGTCAGGCCGTTATCCAGGGACGCCTGGATGGGAGTGGTCTGCGAGAAACCGGTCTGGATGGGCACCGTCGCATAAATGCCGTTGACGGTGTAGAACATGCCGTAGCCGCCGCGCAGGGTGGTCTTGGGATCGAGCTGATAGGCAAATCCAAGGCGCGGCATCCAGGCGTTCTTCTCGCTCAGGAACGGGCTGCGGCCGGTTCCGCCCTGGTTGACCCAGGTGAGCCCGCCCAGCACGCGGAAGTTGGCGGCCGCCAGCTCCGGGATGGGGCTCCGCGCGTAATTGGCCTTGGCTTGCGCCTCGATGGGGTTCGGAGTCGTGTTGTCGAAGGCCGCGGCGAAGCGGTTGTAACGCTCGGTCACCGGGCTCTCGAACTCCCACCGCAGGCCGATGTTCATCGTCAGCCGGGAGGTCAGCTTGAGGTCGTCGTGGAAATACAGGCCGATGAAGTTGTCCTGGAGGGCGGAACTGGCGTTGCGGTCCATCGAGCCGGAGGGAATGCCCATGAGCATGGAGGCCAGATCCTGGCCGATGGTGGAAGCCGGCGAATTGTCGAGCGGTCCGCGCGTATAGGTGGTGCCGAAGGAGAAGTCCGGCGTGATGGCCGTAGGGTGGCGGTCGTTGAAGCTGCGCTCCAGGCGATACTCGGCGCCGAACTTCATGGAGTGCCGGCCTTGCAGGCTGGTCAAACTGCCGGAGAAGGTGTGCGTGAGGCTGGAGTTCACGCCGTCGCCGTTCTCCCAGTTGGAGATGGCCGTGAAGGCGCCCACCGAGAGCCGGGGAATGGGCGCCGCTTCTTTGTCCGTCAGGTTGAGCAGCGCCGGAGAGAAGCCGAGGCTGGCCAGGTTGTAGCCGCGCGACCGGCGGTACTCCCACCACTTGGTGCTGGTAAAGCCGTAGCGCAGGTTCAGCACCAGCATGGGGTTGATGACGATGACGTCGTCCAGCGCGACGCCGCGGTTGGGACGGTTCGAGAACAGGCCCTGGATGCCGGTGCCGAAGGTCTCGTTCTTGTTCTCCTTCCAGAAGTCGTACTGGAGCCGCAGGAAAGCGCGGTGATTCTCGCTGAAAGCGTGATCCAGGCGCAGCATCTGCTGGGAGGTTTTTTGGATCGCCTTGTTGGAGAGGAAGAAGTTGTTCCGGCCGTCCACGGTGCCAGGCTGGTTGGGCAGCGGGTAGAGCGCGGCCAGGTTCAGGCCGACCGTGTCCAGCCGGCTCTTGGGGATAATGTTGCCCGCCAGCGGCTGGCGGCTGAAGCGCCCGCCGGCGGCCGCCACGGTGGTGAACAGATCGTAGATCTGATAGGCGCTGCCGCCGGAAATGCGCAGCAATTCGGAGAAGTCGCCCAGGCGTTCGGCCGCGCTGGGCACCGTGCTGGTGGATTGCCGCGGCACGCCGAAACGGTTGTCCTCGAAGACGTAAAACCAGAAGGTCCGGTTGCGGCCGTTGTACAGGCCGGGCACAACCACCGGCCCGCCGACGGAGCCGCCGGAACGGTGATCCTGGTAAACGCCCAGAGTGGCGCCCGATTTGTTGTTGAAGAAGTTGGGCGCATCCAGCCGGCTGTGCCGCAATGTGTAGTGCACTTCTCCGTGCAAGTCGTTCGTTCCGCTGGCGGTGCTGACGTTCACCACCGAGCCCATGGTGTGGCCGATGCTGGCGTCGTAGGCCGTGGTCTGCATTTTGAACTCGCGCACCGCTCCCGAGGGCGGGCTGAAAGCGATGCGGGCGTAGCCGCGGCCGCGGTCCGCCGCCATGTTGTTGATGCCGTCGATCTGAAACTCGTTGTTGTAGGTGCCGGCGCCGTCGGTGGCGATCTGCGAGACCGCCTCGGGCGACATGGCCTTGCGCAGGCGCATGTCGGTCGAGTTGACCACGCCCGGCGTCAGCAGGGTGAGTTCCATGGGAGTTCCGCCGCGCTGCGGGAGTTCCAGAATCCGGCGCTGGTCGATCACCTGGCCGAGGGAGGAAGTGGTCGTGTCGAGCAGCGGGGTGGTGGCAGTCACCTCGACGGTTTCGGTGACCGCGCCCACCTCCATGCGGATCGGGAGGCCGACGGAATCGCCCACCCGGACCTCGATCTTGTCCCGCGAGAATCGTTTGAAACCGGTCAGTTCCGCCGTCACCTTGTAGAAGCCGGGCGGCAGGAACGGAATCTGGTAGCTGCCGGTCGCGTTACTGACGGCCGAAGCGGCAACTCCGGTTTCCGAATTGACGGCGCGCACCGCGACTCCGGGGATGGCCGCGTCGGAAGAATCCATCAGCGTGCCAGTAATGGCGCCTCGCGGATCCTGGGCGAAAGCGCTGTACACCGCCAGAGTCAAAAAGAATAAGAACGATTTCCATCGCATAACAGATCTCCTCCAGTAAGCCTGCAACCAGGATACACCGGGGTTCAGTAGTCGCGGAAAGGCCCGCGCGGTTCGCACTGATTCATTTCCTTGCGCCAGGCGGCCCAACGGGCCTTCACTTGCCGCAGCACATCGGGCCTGGAGGCCGACAGGTCGGTCTTCTCGCCCAGGTCCGAGGCCAGGTCGAACAGGCCGCCGCCCTTCTGCGACTCGACCCATTTCCACTGGTCCACGCGCGCGGCTTTGTCGCCGCGCCGCTGCCAGAAGAACTCCTTGCGCGACGACTTCGCCTTGCCCTCCAGCACCGGCAGGAGGTTGAAGCCGTCCAGGATCACACCCGGCGGCGGGCTCGCGCCGGCCGCGGCAAGAAACGTGGGAAAGAATTCAAGGGTGCTGGCAAACTCCTTGGAGACGGTTCCCTTGGGAATCCGGCCGGGCCAGCGCGCGATCACGGGCACGCGGATGCCGCCCTCGAACATCTGCGCCTTGGCGCCGCGCAGAGGCCCGTTATGGCCCGGCCCGGAGCCGCCGTTGTCGCTGGTGAAAATCACCAGGGTGTTCTCCTCGAGGCCATGACGGCGCAACTCGTCGAGCAGTGCCCCCACCGCCGCGTCCAGGTGCGTGACCAGCGCCGCGTACTGCGCCTTGCGGTCGTTCGGCGAGGAGCTGTACATCCGGAGGTATTCTTCCGGCGCCTGGGACGCGGCTTTGTCGAAGGTCGAGGCCGCGTGCGGCGCGTTGGGGGCGAAGTAGAAGAAGAACGGCTGGGAGCGGTGATCGGCAATGAAGCGCACGGCCTCGCGGCGAAACAAGTCGGTGGCGTGCCCCTGCTCTTTGACGCGCTGGTTGCCGCGAAACATCGATGGGACGCCGTAGCGCTCGTGCGTGTAGTAGTCGATGCCGGTGTTGGCAAACCCGTAAAAAGAATCGAAGCCGCGCTGGAGCGGCAGGAAGCGCCGGGCGCGGCCGCTGTCCCACTTGCCCGCCAGGCCGGTGGCATAGCCGGCCTGCTTCATCGCCTGGCCAATGGTGATCTCGCGCAGGTCGAGCCCCAGGGCCATCTCGGGCGAAACCGCATAGGTCTCCTCGTCGAACTGAAAGCCCGAGTCGACTTCGTTGTTGCGGATCATATCGTACAAGCCGTTGCGCTGGGGATAACGGCCGGTGAGCAGGCCCGAGCGCGAGGGCGTGCAGGCCGGCCAGGAAACCACGAAATCGGTGAACCGGACGCCTTCGGCCGCCAGCCGGTCGATATTAGGCGTCTGGATGACAGTGTTGCCGAAGCAGCCCAGGTCGCCGTAGCCCAGGTCGTCGGCGTTGATGAGAACGATGTTGGGCCGCCGCGGCGCGCTCCGCGCGTTCAGGGCGGCGGCGCCGGACCCGGCCGCCGCCAGGCGCAGCCACGTTCGTCTGGTAATGGGTGTGCCGTTCTGTTGGTTCGTCAAAATGTCACCTTCCATGCAAACTGCCAGTTTCTCGCATCGCCGGCCGTGCCGGTGATCCGCCCGAAAGGGGTGGAGGCGGGGCCCGTCACGGGATTGTTGATCGAGAGGTGGTGGCCTTCACGCCGGTGGCGGTGTTCTGGACTGCGAGCGAAGTGGTTTCGGCGGCAACCCGGCGGAAGACCTCGACATTCGAGCTCCGTGCCAGCGGCGCGGTGTTCGAACGGCTGTGCTAGGATGAGGAAAGTCAGCCCCGGCGAAGTGGCGGAACTGGCAGACGCACCAGACTCAAAATCTGGCGCACTTCACTGTGCGTGTGGGTTCGACCCCCACCTTCGCCACCACCTGTTCTCCGCACCCCGAAATTTGAGACAATGCGGCTGAGACGCCGTTTCTTGGGCCCTTAGCTCAGCGGTTAGAGCAGCGGACTCATAATCCGTTGGTCGTAGGTTCAAATCCTACAGGGCCCACCACTGACCCTCTTTCTTTTCTGCAACATTTGGAAGCTCATCCTTCGGCGTCTCTTTCGGTGTGCCCTCTGTGTGCCCACCCGTCCCGTTGAGGGCTTCCAGCTTCTCGAAAGCGCGCTCCATGGGTTCCGGCGTCGGGTGCACATGTTTCTGGCTCACGGTCACGCTGGAATGCCCGGCGATGCGCGTGATCGTGAAGGCGTCCACATCGGCCTCGCCGAGCCGGGTCAGCATCGTGTGGCGCAAACTGTGGACGGCCATCTCTCCGTCGAGCTTGAGTCTTGCGTGCACGCGTTCATTCTGGGGTGCGTGGGGCGAGCGAGCAGTTCCGGCGTCCTCGTTCCTGCTGGCATGGTCCGGAGGAGGTCGGCGGCGGGATCGGCAGCAGAGCGTTTCCTCGCCCGGATCTTCCCCGTGACCACCAGCACGCCCCCGGCTGCTATCATCCCGAGCGTTCCCGGCTCTGGTGTCTCGGACGCCGGAGCGTCCGCCCCTCGGTAGAAGTCGATGCCGGCCATGATCGGCGAGCCGTGGTCCGAGAGGTTAATGGTTGCGATGTCTTTGCCCTGGTCGATCACGCCAGCGTACGCGGCATGGTCGTACCAGCTGACCACGTTCGGCAGGTTGAAGCTTGCCATCGGGTCTACGAGGTTTCCGACCTTGCAGACATTCAGGAGCAGCTGGTCCGGCTGGAGGTTCGCGCTTCGGTACGCGCTGTACCAGACGTCCGCCGCCGAGACCGGCTGGTCGAAGACGAACATCAGGTCGCTGGTGGTGTCTCCGCACACGGCGTAGGGGTCGTTGTTGGTGCTCCACTTGCCGTTGAAACCGAGGTCCGTCTCTTGCGTGCCGATCTCTCATCTCTCTGAGCTGGGCTCTCGCCTGTGCGGGCGAGGCCGCCGGACGGTACAATGGCAGAGTCCTCCCCTGTTTTGCGAGAATGCGGTAGAGAAGACACGGCGAAAATCCGATATGTTAGAGCAGATGAAAGTGCCGCATCCGATCCCGTACCAGGGGAGCAAGCGAAAGCTGACGCCAGCGATACTGGCGTGCTTCCCTCCAGGTTCGCCTCGCCTGATCGAACCTTTCGCAGGCTCCGCCGCCGTCACGCTCGCCGCTGCCGCTCGCGAGAAGGCGTCCCGGTTCGTCATCGCAGACCTGAACGCACCGCTGATGGACCTGTGGCGGGCGATGATCGAGGATCCCGACCGGATCACGGACCAATACCGGAAGCTCTGGCACGGCCAGGCCGACCGCGAGCGCGAGTTCTACGACGAGGTTCGAGACCAGTTCAACAAGGCGCGTCAACCGGAGCACCTTCTGTTCCTGCTTCTCCGCTGCGTCAAGGCCGCCGTGCGCTACAACGCGAACGGCGAGTTCAACCAGAGTCCGGACAACCGGCGCCGGGGCATGAACCCGGAGACGCTTCGACACGAGATCGTCGGCGCCTCGCGCTTGCTCAAGGGCAAGACCCAGGTCGCCGCCGGTGACTACCGAGAGGTTCTTGAGGACGCCCGGCCCGAAGACATCGTGTACATGGACCCTCCGTACCAAGGCGTGTGCGGCGACAAGGACGGTCGGTACATCAAGGGACTCTCTTTCGAGGACTTCACCCGAGAACTGCGGCTCTTGAACGAGCGGCGAATCTCCTACGTTCTCAGCTACGACGGCAGGGCGAACGACAAAGTTTACGGCAAACCGATGCCCGGGGATCTTGACCTGTTCCGTATCGAACTTGATGCTGGCAGATCGACGCAGGCAACGTTCCTGGGCAAGGACGTTACGACCTACGAGTCCCTGTATCTCTCTCCCGCCATGGCCGAGCGCACCGGCAAGGTTGATACCTCCCGTTTGACTCGGCGCGCGCAACAAACTACGCTCTTTGATGACCCACCAGTCATCGAATGGCCAAGAAACCCGATCTACCAAAAGAGTTCTTAAAACGCCTGCACGGCATCACCGCCAAGCGCGCTCGCGCCGTGATCGACCACATCATGGAGCACGGCCACGTCACCACGGAAGAACTGGCGACGCGGTACGGCTACGGGCATCCGCCGCGCGGCGCGCGGGATGTTCGGGAGCAGGGCATACCGCTCGATACTTTCTTTCTGAAGGACTCGAAAGGTCGCCGCATGGCGGCGTACAAGTTTGCCGACCCGAACGATGTCCGGCGCGGGATGCTCGGTGGCCGGAAGGTCTTCTCCAAGGAGTTCAAGCGCGGCCTGATGGAGGCCAACGGCTGCCGCTGCCACGTATGCCTCCAGCCTTACGAAGATCGGTACCTGCAGGTGGACCATCGCGTCCCGTACGAAGTTGCTGGCGACGTACCTGTTGATGAACGATGCTCGCCGGACTACATGCTGCTCTGCGGTTCCTGCAACCGCGCAAAGTCCTGGTCGTGCGAGCACTGTCCGAACTGGCTCGACCTGAAGAAGACCTCCGTCTGCGAGTCCTGCTACTGGGCAAAGCCCGAGGACTACAACCACGTCGCAACAGAACAGGTCCGCCGCCTCGACCTTGCATGGGTTGGTGATGAGGTCGGGGACTACGACCGACTGAAGGCGCAGGCGGTGAAGGCCAAGGTGCCGGTGCCGCAGTTCGTTCGCGAGGTGCTGAAGGGGATCGGTCGCAGGTAGAGGGATCGTGTGCCCTCTATGTGCACCTTTCGGTGTCCTTCGGTTCCGTCCGGTGCACACAGCAGGAGTTGTAAAGCGTTGAGAATCCTTTCCGTTCCGTTCGGTGATAGGATAGGCAAGGTCCTCATGCCCCGTTGGTCGTAGGTTCAAATCCTACAGGGCCCACCACCCAACTTTTCAGCGCATCTTTGCGGCCTCGGTCTTCATGACGTAGGCGTTGCGCCAGGCCTGCTCCGCGTAGGGGCTTTTGAGGGCGGCGGCTTGCTCGCTGAACTTCACCGCTTCGAGGACCTGCGCCTTCCGCATCAGGGTCTTGCCGAGCTGGTAGTTGGCCACGCCGAGCTGGAACAGGGCGGAGGCCATCATCGAGTCGTTGCCTTTTATGAGTGGCAGCGCCGCCCGCAGGTCTTTGTCGGCGTCGTAGAACTGGGCCATTTCGCAATGCATCAGGCCGGCGATCCAGTAGCCGCGGCCCAGCGCCGTGCTCCGCTTCCGCTCCCAGTCGGCGGGAGCGACGCCCTCGGGTTTCGGGTGCTTGCTCAACACGGTCACCAGGCGTTCCGCGTGGCGCTGTGCCAGCTCGCTCTGTTTTCGATTCATCGCCGTGTCGGCCAGCACCAGCAGGAGGTCTTCGTTGTCGGGAAAATGGGCGATCGCCTGGGCGGCGACGGCCGGGATCTTGGATGCGGCGCCCAATTTGTTCAGCGCCAGGAAATAGAGGCCATAGGCGTCGTCGAGATACCGGCTTTTCGGGTTTTGCAGCTCGAGGGCGGACAGCAGGTCCACCGCCGTTGCCGGTGGCGCCTTCATGGCGGAAACCGCCAATGCGTATTCGGTGTGCAACTCGATGGAGCGGGCGCGCTCGGCGCGTATGCTCCAGGCTTCTTTTTCGGCGTCGTTTTGGGGCGCCGGCGCGGAGATTACCTGGCGCGCGAGCGCGCAGGTTTCCGCCGCCAGTTTCTTCACCAGGGCGGCGTCGTTCTTCGACTCCGCATCTTTCATACTCTGGAATGCGTTCTCCAGATCGTCGGGGACCGCGAGGGCAGGTCCGGCGATGAGAAGAACCGCAAGACTCGGCAACCACAGTCTCATGGGACTCTCCTCACTACCGCGCGTGTACTATCTGGGATTTTGGGTTCCCATTGACTGATAGTATACTCCCGGCCCCTTCGTCACCGGCGATTCTTCTACAGCTCCGCCCTTCTGGTCTACTCGGAAGTGATGTGCGCCAGGTTGCGCCGGCGCGTCTCGGGAAACACCCAGACCCAGCTTGCGGTGGCCAAGGCCAGCGCCAGCGGCACACCCAAGCCGCCGCGCAAGCCCCACAGAGCCACGCAGGCGCTGACGAGGTGGGGTGCGAAAAACTGGACTCCGCGGGCGCAATTGTAGCTTGTGCCCATGGCGAAGTTTCGGATGTGGGTGGGAAACAGCTCCGCCAGCAGGGCGCCGAAACCCGCCGTGCAGCCCGAGCCCAGCCCCATGGCGAACATTACGGTCCAGAAAAGCGCCGGCTGCGGGAGCAGTTGCTGCCAGTGAAACGCCAGCAGGTAGAGAGCGGCGGCGGTCAGCAACGAATACACGGTGTAGGCCTGCCGCCGGCCGTAGCGGTCGGCAACATAGCCGAACAGCAGCATGCCCAGCAACTGCCCGGATTGCGCGGTCAGAATCCACAGGGCCGAACGGCCGATGGGCTGGTGGAACTGGTTTTGCAGAAACTTGGGAAGCCAGATATAACAGGTCCAGTAGGTGCCCAGCTTGAAAACGCCCAGCAGCCAGCCCTTCAGCAGGGGGGCCAGGAAATGGTTGCGCGCCATCCAGAGCAGGGCTGCGGCGGGCGAAAGCCGCTTTTCCGCCTGCCGGTCCCAGAGCGCGGATTCCGGCAAGTGCCGGCGGGCCACAAAAGCCAGCACCGCCGAAGCGGACGAAAGCAGGAAGACCCAGCGCCAGCCGATCAGGGGCGTCAGCAGCAGGCCCACCACGGCCGCCAGGCCCACGCCCAACGGCTCGCCCGCCTGGAGAAAGGCGGCGGCGCGTCCGCGCATGTGCTGGGGCGAAGCTTCTTGCAGCAGGGCGTGGCCCACCGCCCATTCGCCGCCCACGCCCAGCCCGGTCAGCAGGCGGAACGCAAGCAGGCTCAGCGGGCCCACGGAGAAGGCGGTCAGCGCGGTGCCCAGCGAATACAGCCCGATCGTCCAGGTCATCACACGTTTGCGCCCGTAACGATCCGACAAATAGCCGAACAGGATTCCCCCGACTCCCGAGGCGCCCAGGGCGACCCCCAACAAGGTCGCTTCCTGCGGCTCGCTCAACTTCAGGTCCCGCCCGATCGGGATCAGCAGGAACGAAAACAGAATCAGGTCGTAAAAGTCAAACGTCCAGCCCAGGAAGGAGATGAGCCAGACCCGCATCGGAAAGCGCTCGGGCTTAGCGCAGGCGGCGCCGGAGTCGTGCATCGGGGAAGACACAATACACGCGATCCTATCACGAGATGGGTGCGCCCGACGCGACAGCGCCGCCGAGACTGTCCGGAGTCTCTACCAGGCCAGTTTCAGGCTGAGCTGAATCTCCCGCGCGGTGGCGCTGCCCAGCGTGCTGGCGATGGCGCCGAAAGTGGCCACCCCGCGCGCTTGCGCAGGCGCCGCAAAGGCCGGCACGTTGGGTAGGTTCACCACATCGGTGCGGAAGGTCAGGCCGAAACGCTCGGTGATCCGGAAGAGCTTGTGGATGGACACGTCCACGCCGAAGAACCCCGGCCCGGGGCCGTTGGTTCGGGCCGCGCTGCCCAGCACACCGTCTCCGGGCGCCTGGAAGGCGGAAGTGTCGAAGAACTGCCGGATCTTTTCGTCGCGCGAGCGGTTGCCCGGCAGGTTCGGGCTGCGCAGCAGGTTGGGCCGTTGCGATTCCGAGAAGGCGTTGAGACGGTTGGTGCTCTCGGTGACCCCGTACGGCGCGCCGGTGCGGGCCTCCAGGATGCCGCCCAGGGTCCACCCGCCCACAATGCGATCCAAGAGGCTGCTGTCCACGGTCCAGCGCCGCCCTTTGCCGATGGGCAGCTCGTACAGCGAACTGTACGCCAGGCGGTGCCGGAGATCGGCGCCGGACATGGCCTTGTCCAGCCCCCGGGCATCGATGTGCTGATAGCCGTTGCCATTGCCGCCGCCGAGCTCGGAACTGCCTTCCACGTCGTCGATGAATTTTGCCCAGGTGTAGTTGCCCAGCATGTTCAGCCCATGCGAAAAGCGTTTCTCGACCTTCACGTTCAGCGCGTGATAAGTGGAGTTGCCCCAGGCAGGCGAAATGCTGGTCACGTTGCCGAACTGCGGGTACAGCCGGGCGGACTGACTCTGCAAAGCGGGGCCGCGGCCATTGACCAGCGGGATCATATTGACGTTGGCGTTGCCGCCGCTCAGCTTGTGCCCCACGTTGGCCATGTAGGCGCTTTCGAGAAGCACGTTGCCCCTCAGTTCCTTCTGTAGAGTGAGGTTCCACTGCTGCGAGTAGCCGTTGACGTGGTCCGGGGCGATGAAATCCGGCGCGGTAGTCACACTCTTGCCGGCCGGGACGGCGCCGTACTCCGGGCCCAGCTTGTCGCGCGGGACCGAGGGCACGCCGGCGCGGAACAGGAAGGCCGGCGTGTAGCCGCCGTCCGGGGACGTGAACGATCCGCTCAGCGAGAAGCCCAGCGACATTGGATTGTTCACCGAGACCTGATAGGAGCCGTTGTAGAAGATGCCGTAGCCGCCGCGCAGCACCAGGCCTTTGCGGGCGCTCCAGGCGAAGCCGAAGCGCGGCCCCCAGTTGTTGGCGTCGAAATCGTGCGAGTACTTGCTGACGCCGCCCAGGCCCGCGAACGTGACCACACCGGGCGTCTTGGAAACGGGATTGATGGCGAACGGATCGAAGCCGCTCTGACGGTTCTCGGCCTCCCAGCGCGGATAATCCATTTCCCAGCGCAGCCCCAGGTTCAAGGTCAGCTTGGAAGTGACCTTCCAATCGTCCTGAAGGAAGGCTCCGT
>JACQZT010000391.1 GCA_016213755.1 Acidobacteriota bacterium
GACCGACAGGCACTCGCCGAAAACGGTGCGCCCGGTGAGCGACAGGCCGTCCTGCGGAAGGTAGCCGGCGGTGATGCCCTTGGTGGAGGAGATGGAACCGTAGTCGAGCGACTCCAGCCCGCCCAGAACCTTGAGCAGCGTCGATTTCCCCGTTCCGTTGGCTCCCACCAGGCCGACCCGGTCCTTGGGCGTGATGAGCCAGTCCAGACCTTCGAACAGGATTTTGGGACCGAAGCGTTTGCCTGCGCCGGAAAGCTGGATCATCGGGCCCGCAGCACCTTGCCCGGCCGGGCGCCGGTGAGTTTGCCGTTGTCCACCACCGCCACACCGTTGACGATCACCAGGTCGAAACCTGCGGAGAATTGGTGCGGTTTCTGGAAGGTGGCCTGATCCTGCACCTTGGCGGGATCGAACAGCACCAGGTCGGCGGCCAGACCTTCGCGCACCAGGCCGCGATCCCGGAAGCCGAGCGTGCGCGCCGGCAGCGAGGTCATTTTGCGGATGGCCTCCTCCAGCGAGATGATGTTGCGCTGGCGCACGAACTCGGCCAGCACACGCGCGCGCGTGCCGTAGGAGCGCGGGTGCGGCACGCCCACGCCGAATTCGCGGATGCCGCCGTCCGAGCCCACGGCCGCGTTGGGATAGCGCAGGATGCGCTCGACGTCCTTAACGCTCATGGAGTGGTAGACCATCTGCGGGTTGCCTTTTTCCAGCAGTTCGAGAATCGTCTCCACTTCGTTCTTGGCGCCCTTCTTGCGTTTCTTGAGGCGGTTGATTTCGCTGATGCTCTGGCCTTCGTAGGACGGCTCGGGCCTGTAGGAGGCCACCACGGCGTAGGAGTAATCCTTGTGCCCCAATTCCTTCAGGCGGGCGAGCATCTCGCGCTGGATGCGCTCGCGCGTGGGGCGGTCCTGCAAACGCTCGCGGAGCTTGCCGCCGGCCAAGGCCCACGAGGGCAAGGTGATGGTCAGGCTGGTGCTCGAACGGTCGTAGGGATACTGGTCCACGCTGACGTCGACGCCCTCGCGCCGGAATTTGTCGACCAAGGCGATGGACTTTTCCGAAGAACCCCACAGCCGGCGATTGTCGATTTTGAAGTGCGCCAGTTGCACCGGCATGCCGGCCTGCCGGCCCACCAGGCAGGCTTCGGTAATGGCCTCCAGGACCTTGGCGCCCTCGTCGCGCATGTGGCTGGCGTAGATGCCGCCCTGCGCGGAGGCCGCTTTCGCCAGCGCGATCACTTCTTCCGTGTTGGCGTAGGTTCCGGGAGTGTAGATCAGACCGGTGGAGAAGCCCACCGCGCCGTCTCGCATCCCCTGGCCCACCAGAGCCTGCATTTTGGCGATCTCTTCGGGCGTCGCCTGGCGATTCTCCGAACCCATCACCTGCCGCCGCACGGTGTTGTGCCCGATGAGCGAGGCCACGTTGAGCCACAGGCCGAGCTTCTCGATTTTCGCGAACCAGGCGCCGAGATCGTCTTCCGAGCCGCCGCAGTTGCCCGTCACCACCGTGGTGACGCCGTCCATGACGTAGTTGTCGCCGCCCGGGACCTTCTCCACCTCGCCTTCGATGTGCGTGTGGATGTCGATCAGGCCGGGCGCCAGCACGCGCTCTTGCGCGTCGACAATGCGATCGGCGGTGGCGCCGGCCAGGCGGCCGACGGCGGCGATGCGGCCGCTCTTAACGCCCACGTCGGCGCGAAACCAGGGGTTGCCCGCGCCGTCCACCACCCGGGCGTTGCGGATGAGGAGATCGTAATCGGCCGCGGCCAGCGCTGCCGCCAGACACACCAGGAGCAAAAGAAGGAGTCGGCGAATCATGATTTCTATTAGAGCACCGGCGGCGACGGCTCAGTGCACGAAAAAGTCGAAAGCGCGCACCAGGTACTGTTTCAGGTCCGCCCGCTTCACGATGGCGTCCATGAATCCGTGCTGCAAGAGAAACTCGCTTTTCTGGAACGCGTCCGGCAGACGCTGGCGAATGGTCTGCTCGATCACACGCCGGCCGGCGAAGCCGATCAGCGCGCCCGGTTCGGAGACGTTCAGATCGCCCAGCATGGCGAAACTGGCGGTGACTCCGCCCGTGGTGGGGTCGGTGAGCACGCTGATGTAAGGCACTTTGGCCTCGTCCAGGCGCATCAGCGCGGCCGAGATCTTGGCCATCTGCATCAGGCTGACGGCGCCTTCCTGCATGCGCGCGCCACCGGAAGCGGAGACGATGACCAGCGGAACCCGTTTCGCGACCGAACGCTCGATGGCGCGGGTGATCTTCTCGCCCATCACCGAGCCCATGCTGCCGCCCATGAAGCGGAAATCGAGCACGCAGATGTGCACCGGGCGGCCGCCCATCCGGCCGGCGGTGGACAGCAGGGCGTCCTTCAGTTTGACTTTCTTCCGCGTCGCCGCCAGGCGCGACTTGTAGGGGCTGGAATCGACGAATTCGAGCGGGTCGGTGGAAACCAGGTCCCGGTCGAACTCCTCCCACTCGCTGTCGTAGAGCAGTTTCAGGCGCTCGACGACGTCGATTTTGAAGTGGTATCCGCACTTCGGGCACACCTTGAGGTTCTCTTCGAGCGCCTTGCGCCAGATGATCTGCCCGCAGCCGTCGCACTTCTGCCACAGGCCTTCGGTGCGAACGTGGCGCTCGCCCGCTTCGGGCGTTTCGACACTCGGCTTCTTGCGTGTAAACCAGGCCATATTCGGATGTTCTGACCGCTCCCTTAGGAGCCGTTTCCTTACCTCCCCACGTTAGCGCGGGTACGGATGACCCCGCAACGTCGCGAACGCCCGGTAAATCTGCTCGGCGAGCAGGACCCGGGCCAGCTCGTGCGGAAAGGTCATGGGAGACAGCGACAACAGCAGATCGGCGCGCGAACACCAGGCCGGCGGAAGGCCATCGGCCCCGCCGACAACGAAAACCAGGTCCCGCCCTTCCATTTCGGCCTTCTCGAACAGCGCGGCCACGGCGGCGGAGTCGAGCGGGCGTCCGGCGGGGTCCAGGAGGATCTTGGACGCCGCCGGATGACGATCCCAGGGATCGAACCGCTGAGGATGAACCTCACGCATCTCGCAGCGCGCGTAACGGCCCGCCCGGCCGAAGAAGTCTTCCGCCATGGCGTTCGCGCCGCGATCGCGCGGCTTGCCGATGTAGTAGAGGTAGACCTTCACCTCACCCCAGCATTCGGAATTAAGTTAAGCGTAGTATGCGGCGTTCTTCTCCGCCCACTCCGCCTTGTCGGCCGGCAGATCGTCCAGCGCGAAAATGGCGCTGGTCGGGCAGACCGGGACGCAAGCGCCGCAGTCGATGCACTCGTCCGGATGGATGGCCAGCGTTGGAGCCGCTTCGTAACCGGCTTCGTCGGTCTTCGGATGGATGCAGTCCACCGGGCAAGCTTCTACGCAGAGATTATCTTTCGTGCAGGCGTCGGTAATTACGTATGCCATATCGCCCATCTTAATGCAATTTTGGGTCCAGGCGGCGGAAAGCGCAAAATAGCTACGTTTGCAGCAACAGAAAAGGACCGGCGCGACGGAATTTGGGGGATATCACGCAAGGTCGAGGCCCAGAATGGTGAGCGCACCGCGCACCACGCGGAATTCGGCCGGGGCCCAACCGGCCAGTTCGCCGTCCAGGTCCAGCCGGCTTTCGGCCTCCACCCGCACCACCGCGCCTCGCAAGTGCCGCACCTTGGCGTGCTCGTAGATGGAGCCGGAGTAGATCCGGCGCAGGTTCAGAAGCAGGTCGGCGAGACCTGCATCGCCAATGACGGTCACATCCAGCAAGCCGTCGTCCGGCCGTGCGCGGGGACATACGCACATGCCTCCGCCCTGGCTGGTTCCATTCCCCAGGGCGACGTGCACAGCGCGGGTTTCCAGCACCGCGCCGTCCACCGTCAGACGGAAAGGAATGGCCCGGGTGCGGGCCAGCGCCGCGGCGGCGCTCAGCAGGTAGCCCGGCGCGCCTCGCCCCCGAACCCGGCGAACCACCTCGGCCCCCAGCCCCAGACTGGCCATATTCACGAACCACCGCTCGCTGCCATCGCGCAAAGCGACGTGCACGGCGTCGATGGGTCGCGGCCCGGCGGCGGAACCGAGCGCGCGCGCAAAATCGCTGCCGTTGCCGGCCGGGATGTATGCCAGGCAGACGTCCGCGGCAGGCACGCCGTCCGCCAGCAGGCCGCTGGCAACTTCGTTGAGCGTGCCGTCGCCTCCCGCAACCAGCAGAAGGTCGCAGCCCGACCGGCGCAAGTGGCGCGCCAGTGTGGCGGCGTCCCCCGCGCCGGCAGTGAAGTGGGCTTCCAGGGCGCCAAAACGCGCGCGCAGGCCCGCTTCCGCCCGCCGCCACACCTGGGCGCCGCAGCCGCGGCCCGCATGGGGATTGACGATGACGCCGGCCTTGGCGGGCGGCATGCGCGCCGTCAAAAGGTGAGACCGATCAGGATCTCGATCTGGTTCCGGTTCGAGCCGAACAGCTTGAGCGCATCGCGGAAACCATGTTCGACCCAGCGCGTGTAGCGCAGTTCGGGCGAGATGCGCACCACCAGCGCCTTGACTTCCAGGCCGCCCGCCAGCACCACGCCCTTATTGAAGCTTTCGTTCAGCTCCGACGGCTTATCGCTCAGCGAGGTCTGAAGCGGAGTGGTCACGAACTGCTTCAAGCCCCGCAGGCTGCGGAACGAAACGCCCGCGCCGGCGTAAGGATGCACCACCGGACTCGGCCCGCGGTACTTGGCAATCAGCGGAAATTCCCAGGACTGGCCCTTGGTCAGCGAGCTGATGACGCCCGCGGTGGAGCCGTATTCCAGGCGCTTATAAAGCGCGTCGAACTCGATGCCCAGGCCGAACGGGAGACGAACATCGACCATCGGCCCGAAGGTGTAGCGCTTGGTGTTTTGAAAATAACTGCGACCGGCCGAGACGTTCGAGGCGATCTTGAAGGCGTCGCCCAGCGGCACGCCGCCTTTAACACCCACCGACAGCGCCTGCGGAGAAGCCGCCGCGGCGCTAAGCAGAACCAATACAAGAGTTCTCACGACCGTGATTGTACCGAAACCCGGCGCCCTACAGCGCCGAGAACCTGTAAACCGTCGTGCTCTGGTACTTGCCGCCCGGTTTCAGCACCACGGAGGGAAACGCGGGTTGGTTGGGCGAATCCGGGTAGTGCTGCGTCTCCAGGCACAGGCCGTAGCGGAATTTGTAGACCTTGCCGCCCTTGCCGGTGAGCTTGCCGTCCAAAAAGTTGCCGATGTAGAACTGGATGGCAGGCTCGGTGGTCAGCACTTCCATCACCCGGCCGGACTTGGGTTCGAACACCCGCGCGGCCAGGGCCAGCGTGCCGCCCGCGTTGTTCAGCACCCAGCAGTGATCGTAACCATTGCCGCGCTTCAGTTGCTCGTCCGGCTGGTTGACGCGCGCGCCGACGGCGGTGGGCTGGGTGAAATCGAACGGCGTCCCCTGGACGCTCTTCAACTCGCCGGTGGGAATCAGGCCCGCGTCGACGGGCAGGAAGCGATCGGCGTTCAGAGTCACCTCGTGCCCCAGGATGTCGCCTTCGCCCTGGCCGGCCAGGTTGAAGTAGGAGTGGTTGGTCAGGTTGAGCACCGTGTCTTTATCGGTGGCCGCCGAATAGTCGATTCGAAGCTCGTTGGCGTCGGTGAGGGTGTAGGTCACGGCGACCGAAAGATTGCCGGGGTAGCCTTCTTCGCCGTCCTTGCTTACATACGTCAGTTCCAGGCTTGCGGCTTCGGGCGTGGAGACGTCGCGCACCTTCCAGACCGCCTTGTCGAAGCCCGCCAGCCCGCCGTGCAGATGGTTCTCGCCGTTGTTCACCGCCAGCTTGTACTCGACGCCATTGAGCTGGAAGCGGCCCTTTGCAATGCGGTTGCCGTAGCGGCCGACGAGAGCGCCGAAGAAGGGATGGCCTTTCAGATAGCCGTCGAGCGAATCGAAGCCCAGCACGATGTCGGCCAGCGCGCCGGCGCGGTCCGGCGTCTTGAGCGAAACGACAATGCCGCCGTAGCTTGTGATCGCCGCCTCGACGCCGCTCCGGTTGGTGAGCGTGTAGAGGTCCACCGCCTCGCCGGCGGCGGTTTTGCCGAAGGGTTGCTTCTTCACTCTGGTGATTCCTCCTGTTTCCTTTTTGGGCGCGCAAGAGACCAGCAGGGCCAGGCTCACGCCGGTCAGGACGATGCCGCGAAAGCGCATACGGTGTTCTCCCGCACCATGATGGCAGATTCCGCGCCGCACGTGGCAGGATGGTACTTGTCTCCGCCCGAGCCCGTCATCACGCCCGCCAGCGACTGTTCGCTGCTGGTCTGCTTCGGCGAGCAGATCTCGCTCGCAAGCCACCGGCGCGTGCGCGGATTCCTGCGCCGGTTCGCCGCGCCGGGCGTCGTGAACCTCCATCCGGCCTACGCCTCGGTGCTGATCTCGTTCGATCCTTTGCGGACCTCGCACGCGGAACTGGCGCCGGCGGCGCGCGCCGCGGCGGCGGCCGGCGAGCCCGAAGCGGAGAGCCGCCTGGTGGAAATACCGGTCCTCTACGGCGGCGAGTTCGGTCCGGACCTGGCCGGCGTCGCCGCGTTGAATGGCCTGACGCCGGAACAGGTGATCGCGATTCACTCGTCGGCCGAGTACACGGTCTGCTTCCTCGGTTTCTCGCCCGGTTTTCCGTACCTGGGCGGCTTGCCGGAAGCGATCGCCACGCCGCGGCTGGCCGCGCCGCGCAAGCTTGTGCCCGCCGGCAGCGTAGCCATCGGAGGCAGCCAGGCCGGCATCTATCCGGCCGCTTCGCCCGGCGGATGGCGCATCCTCGGCCGCACTCCGCTCGAACTGTTCCGCGCCGACCGCGAGCCGCCCGCGCTGCTCGAAATGGGCGACCGCGTGCGCTTCGTGGAGTGGCGCCCGTGATCCGAGTGGACGCGCCCGGACTGCTGACCACGGTCCAGGACCTGGGCCGGCCGGGCTGTGCGCACCTGGGCGTGTCGGCCTCCGGCGCGGCGGACGCGCTGGCCTTGCGCATCGGCAACCGCCTGGTGGGCAACCCAGAAAACACTCCCGCCCTGGAGATGACGCTCACCGGCGGCGTCTTCGCGTTCGCGTCGGAAACGGTGATCGCGCTCACCGGCTCGGATTTCGGCGCGCCGCTCTGGAAGCCTTTCGTGCTGCGCGCCGGCGAATCGCTGCGCCTGGGCTCCACGCGGTCCGGCGCGCGCTGCTATCTCTCGGTGCGCGGCGGCATCGACGCGCCGCGCGTGCTGGGAAGCGCGTCCACCCACGTGTTGTCCGGTCTCGGCGGCCGGCCGCTGCGAAAAGGAGACGTGCTGGCGGTAGGCCCCGAGCCGGCGCAAGCTCCGCTGTGGCGCGGCGTTACCTGGCGGGAGGATCGCCTGGCGCCGCTGCGCGTTACCCGCGGCCCGCAGGCGGATTGGTTCGCCTCGGACCTGGGCGGCCGGCTGTACCAGGTGAAAGAGGAATCGAATCGCATGGGTCTGCGGCTCAGCGGGCCGAAGATCGAGCGCATCCGGCCGGGCGACCTGCTGACCGAGGGAGTGCCGCTGGGCGCGATCCAAGTGCCGCCCGAAGGCGAGCCCGTCATACTCTTCGTCGAGCATCAGACCACCGGCGGGTACCCCAAGATCGCCGCCGTGGTCTCGGCCGATCTGTGGCGCGTGGGGCAGTTGCGGCCGCGCGACGAGGTGCGCTTCGAGAACGAAACGATGGAAGAGGCGCTTGCGTTGCTTCGCGCTCAGGAGGCGTGGATCCGTGCACTGGGTTAGGACCATCACGCGCGAGCAGTGGCGCGTGCTCTTCGCGGCCCAACTGGGCTGGATGCTGGACGCCATGGACGTCATGCTCTACGCCTTCTCGCTCACCGCCATCGCGCGCGAGTTCGGCCTCAGCGCGGCGGCCTCGGGCGCGCTGGCTTCGGCCACGCTGGTCACCTCCGGTCTGGGCGGCGGCCTGTTCGGTTTCCTGGCCGACCGCTACGGCCGCGCCCGCTCGCTGGTCTGGTCGATTCTGACTTACTCGATCTTCACCGCCCTCACGGCCACCTCGGCGAGCCTCCTGCAACTCACCGTGTGGCGCGCGCTGGTGGGCTTCGGGCTGGGCGGCGAGTGGGCCGCCGGCAGCGTCCTGGTGGCCGAAACGTGGCCCGCCGAACATCGCGGCAAGGCCATCGGGTTCATGCAGGCCGGCTGGGCCATCGGCTACATCCTGGCCGCGCTGCTGGCGGCCGCGGTGCTGCCGCGCTTCGGCTGGCGCGCGCTTTTTCTGCTCGGCTTTCTGCCGGCGCTGGTGGCGCTGTGGATCTTTCGCCGCGTGCCCGAGCCGCGCGCCTGGCAGGCGCAACGCGGCACGCGGCGCGGGTCCATTCCCCTGACCCGCAATTTTGCCCTCGCCACGCTGCTCACTACCACCATCCTGTTCGCCTACTGGGGCCTGTTCACGTGGGTGCCGGCCTACCTGGCCAGCCCGATCGAGCGGGGCGGCGCCGGAATGAGCGTGGTCCGAAGCGCGGGCTGGATCGTCCCCATGCAGATCGGCGCGTTCTGCGGCTACGTGCTGTTCGGTTTCCTGGCGGACCGCTTCGGGCGCAAGCCGGCGTTTATCTTTTTCGTTCTGGCCGCGGCGGCGCTGGTGCCGGTGTACGGGCAGTGGGGCGCGAGTCCCGCGGTGCTGATGGCGCTGGGGCCGCTGCTCGGGTTCTTCGGCCACGGATACTTCAGCGTCTTCGGCGCGCTGCTGGCGGAGTTGTTTCCGGTTTCCATCCGCGCCACCGCGCAGGGGCTCTGCTACAACATCGGGAGAGCGGTGGGCGGCGCCGCGGCGCCCTTCGTCATTGGCGCGGCGGCGGACCGCTACGGCATCGGGAGCGCGCTCGCGCTGACGTCTGTCTTCTTCCTCGCAGGCGGTCTGATCATGTTATTCCTGAAAGAGACGCGCGGAGCGGAACTCGAATGACCATGGACCTGAACAGCGACATGGGCGAGCGGGACGACATCCGGGAAGACCGCATCCTGGCGCTGGTCAGCTCGGCCAACGTCTCCTGCGGCGCGCATGCCGGCACGCCCGCGACGCTCAAGCGCACGCTGCGCATGGCCAAGCACCACGGCGTGGTCTGCGGCGCGCACCCGAGTTACCCGGACCGCGAGAATTTCGGCCGCGTCGAGATGCCTCTGTCGCTCGAGGAAATCGAAGCCGCGGTGGAGCGGCAGATTCGCGACCTGGCGGCCATCGCGGCCGAAGCGGGCGTCGAACTGGCGCACGTCAAGCCGCACGGCGCGCTGTACAACATCGCGGCGCGCAGCGAATCCATCGCGCGCGCCATCGCCCGCGGCGTGGCCCGCTGGAGCCGCTCGGTGACGCTCGTGGGCCTGGCCCGCTCGCACATGATCGGCGCATGGAACGAGATGGGCTTCCCCGTCGCCGCCGAGGCCTTCGCCGACCGGGCCTACGAGAGTAACGGCTCGCTGCGCCCGCGCTCCAGTTCCGGCGCGCTGATCACCGACCCCATCCAGGCCGCCGAGCAGGCCCTCGCCCTGGCCCGCCGCGGCGACATCCAGACCCTCTGCATCCACAGCGACACCCCCGGAGCAGAGTGGATCGCAGCCAGCGTGCGAGCGCGCCTGGAGCAGGAGGGGATTGTGGTGCGGGCGATGGGGCGGGTGTGATGGTGAGACGCCTTCTTCCTCTGACCGTCGTTGTTGGTCTGCAGGCGCTGCTGCACTTCGCCAACCTCGACCTGCTGCCCATCTGGACCGACGAGTTGTTCACCTTGGAGACGGTCCGGAAGCCCGTCGCGGAGATCATCCCCATCCTCCGGAGAGACGTCCACCCTCCGCTCTACTACTTCCTCTTGCACGGCTGGCCTGGGCATTCCCTCGCCGGGCTGCGCGCATTTTCCGCGCTGTGGGCGCTCATCGCAACAATCCTGCTCGACCGGCTCTGGACGAAGAACTGGAAACCCACCCGGCGCTGGCTCGCACTGTCCCTCTTCGGCCTCTCCCCGTGCCTGCTGCTCTACGGACGCATGGCCCGATCCTACTCGATGCAAACGGCCTTGACACTCGCCGCCGTTTACCTCCTGTGGCGTTGGATCAAGACCCAACGCGGCGCCGCGCCCGCCTTCCTGGCGACGGCCCTGGTGCTCTACACCCACTATGTTCCAGGCCTGGCGGTGCTGGGTGCGTTTGCCATCGCCGCCTGGAGCCGCCTGGGCCCGCGCAGGGTAGTCCCATTCGTCGCCGGCGTGGGCGCCGGCTATCTGCCCTGGCTGCTAACGCTCTCCAGCGCGCTCGGCCGCTGGGGCCAGGCGGCGGGCTTCTCTTCCCGTTTCGCCGTGACCGGTTCCGCTTGGTTGGAGCAACCCGTCAAGATCGGTTTCGGCGTAGTCTCGCTCACCATTGGCGAGTCCTTCAGCGGCGTCTCCCTCCTGCTGGTACCGCTGGTACTGTGGCTGGCGGTACAGGGATTCCGCCGCGGCGCGCGCGTATCGCGTTCCCTCGCGGGGATGTGCGCCGCGGCCGCGGTCATCGGCTATCTGGGTGTCTCCCGCTGGGTCAGCTATCCATTCATCCCCGCCCGGCTGCTGTGGCTGCTCCCCTTCCTCACGCTGTCTGTCGCGATGGGCCTCACTCCCGCCGGGCGGACGCGCCGCACGGCCGCCGCTCTGCTGCTTCTCTGTTCCGCCGCATCGACCTTCTTCTACTTTCGGAAGGAGAACTTTCTCAACAAAGGCTACGCCGCGCCTCTCCGCGAAATCGCCTCACGGCTGAACCGCGAGGCCGCCCCAGCCGATGTCATCCTGATCGACGCCCACAACACCGACGGCTTCGCGTTGCTCCGTTACCTCTCCGGCAGGACGCCAGCCGTCATCCTGTTTCCCGAACTGGAACAGGATGCTGCGCGGCGGGTGTCCGCCGCCCGCGCGGTCTGGGTGGTGCGAAACCAGCGCGACGTCTCTCCTGGGGCGGTAACCAGCCGCCTGGAATCCGATGCCTGCACTCCCCGCCACCGCCAGGTTTCCCGCTACGAGCCTTACTCGCCCTGGCAGGCCACCGTACTCAAGCTCATTCTGCCCCAGCCGCCCACCCACTTCTACCAGCTCACCGCCTGCACGCCGTGAGCGGGTTGCTCCGCCGAGTCGAGAGCGGGACCGAGGTACCTTCGCAGGATCCCTTCGTGGCAATAACTTGGTGCGAACCGCCCGGCGGCGCGGCCCCTGGACGTTCAGGGGACTTCTCGCGAGAATGGAATCCAGGCCAATCCACTATAGCGGTGGAGCAAGCGTCAGCTATCGGTGCGGCAACCCGCCAGAGATCAGCCGGTTACTCTGCGCCGCTGGAATAAGAGGAGGTCTGCAAATACCCCTGCTTCGAGTTTCCGCTGTCGTCGCTCTCGATGCCTGGCGGGTGCGCATCACGCTGACCGACGGCTCGGTTGTGGAGCGCGACTTGAGCGCGTTGCTGAAGCCGGCGCCCTGGCCTGGCCCAACGGAGCGGACCTCTGTCCGGACGCGGTCATCTGGGGCGGTCTGCCGCCCGAGCCCCGCGTGATA
>JACQZT010000060.1 GCA_016213755.1 Acidobacteriota bacterium
GCTACCCGGACGACGTGATTGCCCAGAGGGGAGTCCTGGAGCCTCGCGTGCACTATTTGCCGAAGCCGTTTACTCCGCGTCGTTTGGCCGCGAAGCTGCAAGAGGTCCTGAGGGGGGACGAATCCGAGGAGCCGGCGGAGGGATAACAGGACGGCCCGAGCGACCGCCCGATGCGAGATATGACGCAACAATTCCAGGCGCTGTTCGAGGAAGCGCCGGTGGCCTATCACGAAATCGACGATTCCGGCGCGATCCGGCTGGTCAATCGGGCCGAATGCCGCCTGCTGGGCTACCAGGCGCACGAGCTGATCGGCCGGCCCGTCTGGGAACTGGTGGCCGGGGAGCAGCGTTCCGCCTCGCGCGCGGCCGTGTTCGCCAAGCTGGCCGGAACACAGCCCCCGCGGCCGTTTCTGCGCGAACTCCTGTGCAAGGACGAGACGCGCATCCGGGTTGAGGTTCACGAAAACCTGATCCGGGACGACGCGCAGAGAATCACCGGCATCCGCTCCATGCTTCTGGATGTCACCGAGAAGGAACGGATGGTGGAAGCTTTGGCCGCCAGCGAGGCCCATTTTCGCCAGTTCGCCTCGGCGGCTCAGGATGCCACGGTTGTGATCGACGCACACGGAAACACGACCTACTGGAATCCCGCCGCCGAGCGCCTGTTCGGATATAGCGAAGCGGAAGCTCTGGGCCGGCCGGTGCACGAGTTGATCTGTCCTCCGGAACTGCGCGCCGCCCACGCGCAAGGCTTCCGCCGCTTCCTGCAGACCGGCCAGGGAGCGGCTCTCGGAACTACCGTCGAGCTGACGGGGCAAAAAAAAGGGGGCGAGTGTTTTCCGGTGGAGCTGTCGCTGTCGGCGTTCCGGCGGAAGGGCGAGTGGAATGTCATCGGAGGCGTCCGGGACGTCAGCGCGCGCAAGCACGCCGAGGCCGAACTGGCCCGCTACGCGCGGGAACTCGAGGCGGCCGGCCGCGCCAAGAGCGACTTTCTGGCTTCCATGAGCCACGAGATCCGCACGCCCATGAACGGCATTGCCGGCATGACCACGCTGCTGCTGGACACGCCCCTGTCGGCCGAACAGCGCAGCTACGCCGAGACGGTCCGTTCGTCGGCCGATGCGTTGCTGGCGGTGGTCAACGACATCCTGGACTTCTCCAAGGTCGAAGCGGGCCGGATGACCCTGGAGAAGATTCCTTTCGACTTGCGCGCGTCCTGCGAGGACATGATCGAACTGGTGGCTCCCAAGGCGCGGGAACGGGGACTCGAACTTGTCCTGTGGTACGAGCCGGCGGCGCCGGCCCATGTCTCCGGCGATCCGGGCCGCATTCGCCAGATCGTGCTCAACCTGTTGAGCAACGCCATCAAGTTCACCGAATCGGGGCATGTGCTGCTGGAAGTCGCGGCGCACGGTGCGGGGGAAGGCCAGGCGGAATTCCGCTTGTCGGTGCACGATACCGGCATCGGAATTCCGCCCGAGAAGATCCCTTCGCTGTTCGAGCGCTTCACGCAGGCCGACACCTCGACCACCCGCCGCTACGGCGGGACCGGGCTGGGGCTGGCAATTTGCCGGCAGCTCGCCGGGCTCATGCAGGGCCGGATTGCGGCGGTCAGCGAGGCGGGCGGCGGCGCCACCTTCTCCGTCTGGCTCCCGCTGGAGATCGACCGGACAGCGCCGCGGGTCGAGCTGCCCGTCGCCGATATCCAGGGACTGCGAGTCCTGGTGGTGGACGACAACTCGGATTCCCGCTTCGCGACGCGGGAGCTTTGCGCGCACTGGGGGATGCGAAGCGGCGAGACGCCGGACGCTTCCGCCGCGCTCGATCTGCTGCTGGCGGCGCAGCGCGGCGGAGATCCATACCAACTGATGATCACCGACTGGCTGATGCCCGGCATGGACGGCGAGGAGTTGAGCCGGACCGTTCGAGCCACTCCCGCTCTGGCCGCCCTCCCGATCATACTCCTGTCGTCGATCGGGCAGCGCGACGAACGGGCCAGGTTCGCCGCCGCAGGCTGCAACGGATACCTGGTAAAGCCCGTCAAAGCGGCCACTTTGTTTGAAATCGTGCGGCGAGTGGCGGCTTCCGGCAGCGAGTCGATTCTGACCCGCCACGACGTTGTCCCCCGCCACGGCGCCGAAATCGCATCCGTGCTGCCCGGTTTTCCCGGAAGCTGTGTCCTGCTGGTGGAAGACAATCCGGTCAACCAGAAGGTGGGTGCGAAGCTTCTCGAGAAGTTCGCCTGCCGCGTGGACGTGGCGGCCAACGGAGTCGAAGCCGTTCAGATGGTGGAACGGTCCTTCTATGACCTGGTGCTGATGGATTGCCGGATGCCGGAAATGGACGGCTACGAGGTGACGCGAAGGATTCGCGGCCTGGAGGGCCGGGCCGGGCGGATCCCCATCGTCGCCATGACGGCGTCGGTTCTGGAAGAGGACCGGCGGCGCTGTGCCGAGGCGGGCATGGACGGCTACGTCAGCAAGCCCGTGCACCTGCCCGCGCTGCTCGCCGCACTCGAAAAGTGGCTGCCACAGCCAGGCTGAGATCCGCCCCTCGGTTCCGAACGGCCAGGGTGCGGATCGGCCGGCGAAACCGAAGACCTACTCGGAGGTTTCGCCGACGATACGCTCCAGGCTCGCGATCAACGGCGGGAGGTCCTCCGCGATCGTGTCACTGACCCGGTCAAAGTCGATGTCGAAGTAAGCATGGATCAGCCGATGTCGCATGCCAATAATGTCCAGCCAGGGGATCTCGGGATGATCGGCATGGGTTTCCCGGCTGATCTTGGATGCGGCCTCTCCGACAATCTCAATGCACTTCAGCAGCGCGAGGGTGAGCAGCCGGTCGCGGTGCAGTTCCGCCGCCCGGCGCCCGGCGCCGAACACAACCGCCTCGCGGGCGGCGTCCAGCATGTGCCGCAGACGGACCAAGTCACTGGGAGACATATTGAATTGCGGCGCTCCTCAGAATCTCGTCCCGGAAGTAGCGGCTGAGCTCGCTCGGCGTGCGCAAGTCGATCTTCCGTCCTCTCAAGAGCGCCGAGAGTTCCCGCTCCAGCGCTGCCATGCGCAGATACCCGACGCGGCGGCCAGGTTCAAACTCGACCAGCACATCGACATCGCTGGCATCGGTGAATCGCCCGGTCAGAACAGATCCGAATAGGGCGAGCTTCCGAATTCCGTTGTGACGGCAGAATTCGGCCAGTTCGTTCTCATCCACCTCAAAGCGGCCGGCCAGCATCTGAAACTCATTATGTCTCAATGCCGCGGCACTGTGGGACCTCCGATCCACTTGAATCGCGCCCCTGGCTCTGCTACGCTCCGTTGCGGACCCTCTGGAGACTCTCATGCACCCCGAACTCGATCGACGTGGATTTCTCGCCGCGGCCGGCGCGCTGACTGTGGTTCCCGCTCTGGCCGCCCCCGTGCCGGGCGAACCCAACCCGGTGGCCGGCCTGCTCGGCAAGCTTCGCAAGCAGGACGCGCCTGCGCCGCTGGAGGGCGGCGCCTGGTACGTCGCCGAGACCGAGGGCGACGGCCTCGCTTTCCGGTTCGAGCCGGGGTTCCTGACCCGGGCCAAATACATCACGGCCGATTTCCTGCTGGACGGCAATCACCTGGCCGTCTGGGTCCTGCGCTTGCAGGAGGGCGAGAAGGGCCGCACGTTCCGCCTGGCTTTCGGCGGGCTGAACCAGTGTTCCTTCCGGGTGCGCATGGCCCTGGCTCTGGTCGATCAAAACCGCTGGATGGTCGAGCGCGAAGGGGCGTTCCTCAAGCCAATGTGTGGGGGCGACCGCGTCGATCTCGACCAGGTCGACCGCATGACGCTGCTGGTGAGCAAAAAGAGCGCGCAGCCGGTGCGCTGGTGCATGACCGGCCTGGTGGCGGCCACCGGCGAGCCGCCCCGCCTCGGCAAGCCGCTGCTGCCCAAGGGCCCCCTGGCCGACGAAATGGGACAGAGCACGTTGCACCAGTGGCCCGGCAAGACGCGCTCGGTCGCCGAAATGACCAGGCGCATCCAGGGCCAGTTGCGGGACGCGCCCAAACAGGCCTGGCCGGCCGGGTTCACGCGCTGGGGCGGCTGGAAAGCAAAGAAGCTCACCGAGGGCGCCGGTTTCTTCCGCACCCACCACGACGGCCGCCGCTGGTGGCTGGCGGATCCGGACGGGTATGCCTTCTGGTCGGCGGGCCTGGACAGCGTGCGCGTGGACGGCGATGCCAATATCGGTGGCATTGAAAGCGCGCTGAAGTGGCTTCCGGCACCCGACGGCGAGTTTGCCGAGGCCTTCGGCGGCGGCCGGACGCGCCGGCCCGCGGGAAGGTCCTTCAGCTTTCTGGCGGCCAACCTGATCCGCGCCCTGGGCAAGCAAGGATGGAAGGACAAGTGGGCCAAAATGGCCCTGGCCGAGATGAAGCGGCTGCGCTTCAACACTGTGGCCAACTGGTCCGAATGGCAGCACGCCTCCGAGGCCAAGTTCCCCTACGTCCGGCCCATGAGCTTCCGCGGCAGCCGCTCGGCGACGATCTACCGGGACTTCCCCGACGTGTACCACGCGGGCTTCGAAGCCGACGCCGCCGACTACGCCGCCGAGCTGAAGACCTCGGCCGGCGATCCCGCGTTTATCGGCTACTTCCTGATGAACGAGCCGACCTGGGGTTTCTCCTCCGAACTCCCCGCCGCCGGCATGCTGTACGTCACCGAGACCTGCGCGACGCGCGACGAACTGGCCCGTTTCCTGCGCCAGAAGTACGACGGCGACGCGGCCCTGGCGTCGGCCTGGAAGCGGCCGGCGACGTTCGGCGGGATCGCTCGCGGCAGGTGGTCCGGCGTGCTGCCGCCGGAGGCGCTGGCCGATCTGCGTGAGTTCAGCGTCCTCATGGTGGAACGCTACTTCCGGACCATCTCCAAGGCCTGCAAACAGGCGGATCCCAACCACCTCAACCTGGGCATGCGCTGGGCCGGCGTGCCGCCCGAGTGGGCCGTGCGCGGCATGAAGTTCTTCGACGTCTTCAGCCTCAACTGCTACCAGGAGAAGCTCCCGCTGGCCCAGGCCGAGAAGATCCACAAGATGCTCAACATGCCGGTCATGGTCGGCGAGTGGCACTTCGGCGCGCTGGACGCCGGGCTGCCGGCGTCGGGCATCGGGCATGTCAACAACCAGGCCGACCGCGCCAAGGCCTACCGCGTCTACCTGGAAGACGCTGTGGCCGATCCCTTCTGCGTTGGCGCGCACTGGTTCATCCTCTACGACCAATCCGCCCTGGGCCGCTTCGACGGCGAGAACTACAACATCGGTTTCCTGGACGTCTGCCACCGCGCCTATCCCGAACTTGGCGCGGGCGCCATCGCCAGCCACGAGCGCATGTACCAGGTGGCCGACGGCAAGGCCGCGCCGTTCGCCGAGGTCCCGGCCTATCTGCCGAAACTTTTCCTGTGATTCGTTCTCGGATTTCCATTCCGCCGGTTTGAAATCACCGAGAGCGGGAAGCAACTCTTTGTCTGCATGCCGCAGGCCGGCCACAGATCTTCTCTCCGCGAGTCAAAGCTGAAATTCCCGGGTTGGAAGAGTTAATATAGTTTCATTGGTCCAGCCGATTCGGACGGGCATTTGCCATGTCCGGTTCATGCGGCGGGATGGAAAAGGGAACGAAACTTGCTGACACTTGTTACCGGGTGTGCCGGTTTCATCGGCTCGCACCTGGCTGAGCGGCTTCTCGCCGCCGGGCATGAGGTGATCGGCGTCGATGCTCTGACCGATTACTACGACCCGGAACTGAAGCGTGACAACCTAAGGGTCTGTCTGGACCACCGGCTCTTTCGATACATTGAGGCGCCGGTGGCCAGTCTCGACCTCCGCGTGGTGCGCGAGGCGGAGGTGATTTACCACCTGGCCGGGCAGCCCGGCGTGCGGGCCAGTTGGAGGGATGGCTTTCAGGCCTGCGTAGCACACAACATCCTCAGCACGCAATGCCTTCTGGAACAAGCTCGCGAGTCAAAGAATCTGCGGCGCCTGGTGTACGCTTCCTCCTCGTCGGTTTACGGCAACATCACCGCCGAGAGAGTGACGGAGGAACACCCGAAGAAGCCGTACTCGCCGTACGGAGTGACCAAACTGGCGGCGGAACAGCTTTGTTCGCTGTACGCGGACAACTTCGGCGTTCCCGCCGTTTCCCTGCGCCTGTTCACGGTCTGCGGCCCCCGGCAGCGCCCGGACATGATGTTCCACAGGCTCATTGGGGCGGCTTTGAAGGGCGTTCGATTCCAGGTGTTCGGCGATGGCGGCATGGTGCGCGACTTCACGTGCGTTTTCGACGTCGTGGAGGCGCTAATCCTGGCGGCCGAAGGGGCGGTCCGGCAAGGGGTGTTTAACATCGCGGGAGGGCAGGTCGCTTCCGTGCGGGAAGTCATCGCCCTGGTGGGAGACCTTTTGGGTTCCGAGGTGCCGGTGGAATACCAGGGCGAGCAGCAAGGCGATGTGCGCCGCACGTGCGCCGATATTGCCGCCGCGTCGAAGCAGTTGAATTACCGGCCCGAGTGGAAGCTCCGGGACGGTCTCCGGCTGCAAATCAATTCCATACAAGAACTTCTCGCACAGCGAACGCAAGTTGCGGGGGCGGCGCTGTGAGACGGCGGGAAACAACGGTTCCTGTTCGCGATGACCGCTCCGAACCAGACGCCCGGCACGAGCGTGGCATCAGCGTGGTCATTCCGGCCTTCAACGAAGAAGCCGCGATTGCAGCCCAGATCCAGGACATCCACGCCGTCCTGCGGGAGACCGGCCGGCCTTACGAGATCATCGTGGTGGACGACGGATCGACCGATCGGACCGCGGCGTGCGCGGCCGGCTGCCAGGTCCGGCTGATCCGGCGCGACCGGAACTACGGTTACGGGGCGGCCCTGAAAGCCGGGATCGCGGAGACGGCCTTCGACTGGATCCTGATCACCGATGCCGACGGCACCTATCCGGCCGAGTTCATTCCGGACCTGCTGGAACGTCTCCCGGACGCGGACATGGTGGTAGGCGCGCGCACCGGTAAGGACGTTCACGTTCCGCTGGCACGGCGGCCCGCGAAGTGGTTTCTGCGTCTGTACGCCGGTCTCCTGGCGGGCCAGAGCATCCCGGACCTGAATTCCGGAATGCGCCTCATGCGGAAATCGGCGGTGGAGACCTTCTCCCACCTGCTGCCTTCGGGGTTCTCCTTCACCAGCACCATTACGCTGGCTCTGATCTCCAACGGCTACCGGGTCGGCTACGTGCCCATCGACTACCGGCGCCGGGTGGGCCGGTCCAAGATCCGGCCCGCGGATTTCTTCCGCTTTCTGGCCCTCGTCACGCGCCTCATGTTTCTCTTTAACCCGCTGCGGCTGCTGGCCCCGGTGGCGATGGGGCTGCTGCTGCTCGGGATTCTCGACTTTCGCTACGGTCTGACTCCGAACGACGCTCCGGAACTGGGACTGGCGGGCGGGGGCATTCTGGTTCTGGCGCTGGGCGGAATGGCCCACTATCGCACGCGGGGATTTCGAGCCGCGGCGGAGGAAAAGGCCGCCAAATATCCGTGGGTGCGCGTTCTGGGGAGCGGGTTCCTGCTGCTGGCTGTGGCGCTGCTGTTGCCCAAGGACCGGCTGTTCGCCGCCCTGCGGGCGATCCGGCCCGGGATGCTCGCCCTGGCCATCCCGTTCTTTCTGGGAATTCACGCGCTGGGCGCCGTGAAGTGGCACTTTCTGGTGAAGCGCGCGGGGGCGGCCCTGGTTTTTCCGCAATCGCTGCGGTTCTATTTTCTGGGGCTGTTCGGGAATCTCTTCCTGCCTTCGATCATCGGCGGCGACGCGGTGATGATGGCCGCAGCGGTGAGCGCCGGACTTGGCCGGGGGGCCGTGGTGCTGGGTTCGGTTTTGAACCGCCTGCTGGACCTGGCCAGTCTGGCGATGCTGGCTTTCCTTGGGGCGGCGCTCATGAACAGCTCGCTCGATGCACAGAGCTGGCGGCTGATTCACGGGGTGGCGATACTGGCGGTCCTCGGCGCCGGCACTTTTCTCGCATTTCTATTCCTGCTTCACCCGGACCGTCTTCCCCGTAAGCTAAGAGACTTCCATCGGAAGCATCGCGACGTTCTCGGCACTCTGAGGCATCCGCGGATGTATGCCGTTCCCCTGGCGATTAGTGTTGCGGCCCAGTTCGCTCTGCTGGCGCTCACGGCCTGGGTTGCGGAGTGGTGCGGTGTTCACGTCTCGTTCAGTATCTGGCTGCTGGTCTGGCCCCTGGCCAAGCTGGCGGCCTTTCTTCCCGTGACGCTGGGCGGGATCGGGGGACGCGAAGTCGCGCTGGTCCTTCTGCTGGCTCCTTTCGGAGTGCCGGCCACCGCCGCTTTCGCCGTGGGACTGGCCTGGGACGGGGTCCTGATCGGCGGCAATCTGCTGGCCGGCGCGATATCCCGCTTGCTGGCCGGCACGGCTCCGGCAGAAGCCGATTAGACCGGATGCGAACCCGCCCCCGCCTGCTGCTGTGGCTGATTCCGACGCTGGTGCTCGTGTCCGCGCTGGTATGCTTCGGCATTCGATATCGCACGCTCTGGCCCTGGCTCGTGGTGGTGCATGAAGACGGCCGGCGGACCCTGCTGGGGGCAGGCGCGCGGCGGCAGGCGTCGTGAGCACCGGTGTCGCGATTCTCGGCGCGGGGCCGGCGGGCCTGGGCGCCGCGTTTCAACTCGCCCGCCGCGGCCTGGGCCCGGTCACGGTGCTCGAACAGGGCGCTACCGTGGGCGGGACAGCGGGCAGCTTTCCGATCGAAGGCATGCGGGCGGATTTCGGCAGCCACCGCCTGCATCCCGCTTGCGATGCGCGCATTCTCGCGGATTTGAAGGAGTTGCTCGGCGACGACCTTCTGCTGCGCCCCCGCCACGGGCGCATCCGGCTGCAACGGCGCTGGATCCACTTCCCCCTCCGTCCGCTGGATCTCGCATTGCACCTGCCTGGGTCGTTCGCCGCGGGCGTGGCCGCCGACACCCTGGTGAAGCCCTGGCGCCGGGCGGAGCCAGGGCCGGCCACTTTCGCCTCGGTCCTGGAAGCCGGACTCGGTCCCACCATCTGCCGCGAGTTCTACTTTCCCTACGCGCGGAAAATCTGGGGACTGGCGCCGGAGGACCTCTCGCCCATCCAGGCGCGGCGCCGCGTTTCGGCCGGATCGCCGGGCAAGTTGATGCGCAAGATCCTGGCGGCGCTTTCGGGAGTCGGACGGTTCTACTATCCGCGCCAGGGCTTCGGGCAGATTTCGACCCGCCTGCAAGCGGCCGCGCGAGACGGCGGCGCGAGCTTCCTAGATCACGCCCGGGTGGTGCGGATCGAACGGCAGGGCGAACGAGTGGGGCGGGTGTTCTACGAGCGGGGCGGAGAGCTTGAGTCCGTCGCCGCCGGGCAGGTTTGGTCGACGCTGCCGGTCACCCTGCTGCTCGGCTGCCTGGATCCGGCTCCTCCCGAGGCGGTCCTGGCGGCTGCCGCCGCCACCCGGTTCCGGGCCATGATCCTGATCTACCTGGTGCTCGATCAGGCGCAATTCAGCGAGTATGACGCGCACTATTTCCCGGAGGCCGGCATCCCCATCACCCGGGTCTCCGAGCCCAAAAACTACAGCGCCGCGGCCACGCCGGCGGACCTCACCGTGCTGTGCGCGGAACTGCCGTGCGACACGGAATCCGACGCCTGGCGCATGAGCGACAGCCAACTGGGCGAATTGGTGCGCCAGTCGCTGGCCGCGGCGGAGTTGCCCGTTCGGTCCAACATCCGAAACGTCTTGACCCGCAGGCTCCCCCACGCTTACCCGCTGTACCGGGCGGGCTACGAGAAACACTGGGAGACGGTGGACCACTGGCTCGGCCGCCTCGACAACCTGCTCACCTTTGGCCGGCAGGGATTGTTCGCCCACGACAACACCCACCACGCGCTGTCCATGGCCTACTCGGCGGTGGACTGCCTGGACGGCGAGTTGCGCTTCGACCGCCGGCGATGGCACGATTGCCGCCGGGTTTTCGAAAGCCACGTCGTGGAAGACTGATCCCTCAGAGCGGTAACGGAGCCTCAGAGCCGCGCCACGTCCAGTTTCGCGTCCCACACCTCGCCGAGTCTCAGCAGCTCGTCCCAGGTCCACGGCCGGCCCGTGTAGGCGGCCTGCCGCCCGAGCATGGCGCTCAACGCCGACTCGACGCCCTGCGAGGCTTCGTTCAGGAACTTGCCCGAGACGATGCTGTCGATGAAGTGCCGCTGCTTCTTCTGGTCGGCGTCGTCGAGGGCGCCCTTGAAGGCGCCGGTGACCGCCGCGGCCGTGTCGGTCACCTGCCCCGGCGCGCCCAGGCCGGGGAAGTCCCACTTCTTCGCGCCGGTGATGCGCACGGGCGCGTCGTAGCGCATCTCGGCGTTGCCCGTGGTCCCGAAGTAGCGCATGGCCACGTCCCATGCGCCCTCGATGAACTGGGTCGAGGTCAGCGTGATGTGCACGTTGTTCGGATAGGTGTAGTTGACGTTGAAATGGCTCCAGGCGTCGCCCCGGTCGTTTCGCCCGGCGCGTCCGCCCGTGCCTTGCGCGGAAAGAGGATGAGCTTCGAGCACCCAGTTAGTGACGTCGACCAGGTGAATGTTCTGCTCCACCAGGATGTCGCCCGACAGCACCCGGTCGTGGACCCAGTTGCGCAGGCGGCGTTCGGCGGGCGTGGCGTCGGGCCAGTCGGGCCGGGGAATGGCGCCGGCGTAGTAGTGCGTCAGTCCGCACACGATGGCGCCGATGTCGCCCCGCCGGATGCGCTCCACCAACTGAACATAGGGCGTCGCGTGGCGCAATTGAAAGCCCACCGCCACGCTCGCCTTGCCCTTCAATCGCTCGCCCGCCCGCAGAACGCGCCTGGTTCCCGGCACGTCCACCGCCACCGGCTTTTCGAGATACACGTGCTTGCCCGCGGCGGCGCAGGCTTCGAAGTGTTCGGGATGGAAGTACGGCGGCGTGGCGATGTGGATGACGTCGATGTCGCGAGCCGCCAGCAGGCGTTGCAGGCACTGGGGGCCATGGAACAGGGCGGAGGACTCCACGCCGGGCTTGCCCCGCTTGGCCGCCGCGGCGCCCAAGGTCTGCTGCGCCCGTTCGGTTTGTTCCTGGAACAGGTCCGCCAGCGCCACGTACCGCGCCGAAGTTTCCAGCGTGAACGACTCGGCCACGCCCGTGCCTCGCCCGCCGCAGCCCACCAGCGCCATGCGTACGGGCTCCGGCTTGAATGCCAGCAGCGCACCCGCGCCGGCCACGAAGCTCCTGCGGTCGAGAGTCGCCGGTTCGTTTTTCATCGCAGTTCTCCAATCCGGTAGCCGGCATCGAGTTCCAACGCGGCGCCCGGCTTCAGCTCGAGTTCTTTAGACCAGACCGACAGCGTGATTGTGGGCGCGCCGCGCAGCGACCAATCCATGACGCAGCGCTCGGCCTGGCCGGGGCGGAACAGGCCGATCAGACTTGGAACGCCGTTGCGATGCCCGGCCTGCCAGGCGCCGTCGGGACGTTTCGGCCCGGACAGCGTGCTGCTGCCGGTGGTCTCCTGGCCGGGCTGAAACAAGAGCGAATCGAACGCCGAGCCGTCCAGAGCGCGGTAGCGCAGCGCCAGGCCCGTGCCGTCCAGATCGTCGCGCGGGCTGTATTCGGCGCGTGCCTGCACCGCCAACCGGACGGGCGCGGCGCCGGTGTTCTCGACCGAGGTGCTGGTGCGCACTTCGGGCGCGTCGCCCTCGATCCAGATGCGCCGGCGGAGTTTCAATCCCTCGCTCCCCGCGCCCGCCAAGGTCACTTCCCGGGCGGAGGCGGACTCGAGCTGCCACTTCACCGGGTAGGCGCGGCCGCGGTAGTCGGACAGAACCGCGACCCACGCGCCGCTCATGTCCGGGTAGCCGCGCGAGGCGCCGTCGGGCACGCGCAGCAGGTTGAGTCCGGAGCGTTTGTCAAGGATTTCGATGACGCGGGCGTTCAACTCCGGCGCCACTGTCGCGCGCACGGCGGCGTTTTCGATGACGGCCGCCGTGTACGGCCGGACGCGCGCGGCGAACTCGCTTTCGTCTTCGGCGATGGGACGCCCTTCATGAAGCTGCTGTATGCCGAAGCGTTTCGCCGCGGCGATGAAATCGGCGAAGCGGCGGCGCAGCCCTTCCAGGTTGTCCGGCGCATAGACGCCGTCCCGCACGCGGAACTGCCGGGCGCGGGCGAGCTCGACGTAGTCCAGCGAGAGGCGCGCCTTTTCGATGCGCCGGCGAATCGCCTCGCCGCCGGAGGCGGCTTCCGCCTGCCGGAACAGCGCCGCGGCGCGATCCAAGAACTCGCGGCTGAGGTAGGGCATGCGCGGCTGCACGAAAATCCACAGGTGATTGGTCTTGCCGCGCACCTGCTCGTGCAACAGGTCGTAATAGGCGCGCATGGGTTTGGCGGCGGGTCCGTAATAGGCCCCCAGGAAGTCGCCGACCTCGCGGTTCACGTCCGCCGCCGGATTCCACAGCAGGCGCGCCAGCACGTACGAGCGCAGTTCCGCGTTTTCCCCGCCGCCGCCCGGCGCGTAGGCGCCTTGCTGAAACAGCCCCACCACGCTGTTGCGCCGGTACATGGGGATGTCGGCCGCCAGCTCGTCGAAATCGGGGAACGGGAGCAGGTAGTGCGAGAAGTTGGTGTTGTAGTGCCAGATGTAGAGCCGGCTGGTGCGTTTCGACCACTCCTTGAGCAGGTCCACGAAGAAGCGGTTGTAAGGGCACTGCTCGTAGGGGTGCGCCTCGCAGGCGCCGATGGGGCACAGGCGAATGCGGACGTTGCGGCGCGGCGTGACGAGCTTCGGAGGGCGCTCGGTATACCAGTAGGCCAGCGTGTCGATGAGCTTGTCCGGGTGGGTTTTCTCGATCTCTTCGGCTACCTGGTTGACGAAGCGCACGAGCGGGCCGGAATGCACGCCGCCCTCTTCCTCTTCGACGCGCCGGCACTGGTCGCACTCGCACCAGCCGGTCCAGTCGTTCTGCGAGACCGAAAAGATGGTGGCCTCCGGATGCGCGCCAATCCAGCCTCGCACGGCTTCCACGCTCAGCCGCAGCACGTCCGGGTTGGTCAGGCAGAGCTGGCTCCGCTCGGCGCGGCGCTTTCCGTCGATCAGCGAGAAGTATTCGGGGTGTTCGGCAAAGTACCTCTTGGGCGGGATCATCTGCTCGAACGAATGCACGAAGGGGAAGTAACGGATCCGGCCCCCGGTGCTCTCGTCGAGTTTGTGGTTCTGGCCGTTCAGGCGGTTGCGCGCCGACCAGTCCTTGTCCCAGGCTTCGGTGAAGAAGACCTCGCGGTACTCGAACGCGGGCCGGTGGGTCTCGTCCATCGGGTCGAGGGCGACGGACGTGCGCTTGGGAATCCGGCTGACTTCCGGCGTGTACCAGCGGCAGCCGAGCCGCTCCAGCAGCGTATAGACGCCGTACATCGTTCCGCGTTCGCGTCCCCCGGCGATGGCCAGGTTGCGCCCCACAGTCCGGATCACGAAGCCTTCCGGGCCGAGGGAGTTCACCGGAATGCGCGCGCAGCCGCCCAGGAGAATCCGGCTGCCTTTCGGCCTGGCCGTGTCGCCGGCGATGGGCAGCGTCGCGCCGGACATCTCGCGCAAGAAGCGCTGCAACTCCTCCGCGGCGCGCTTCTCCGAAGGGGAAGCGTCTCGCGCCAGGCAGATCGAGTACGCCGATTTTCCGTTTTGAGCCAGGATCAGGTGCGCGGCGGCGGCCGTCTGCGCCGCGAGCAGGGCAAGCACAACACAATAGAATCGCGCCACAACCCGATCCTACACCGAAACCGGGGACAGTACACTCAAACCCGAATTTCGAAATTGGTGTTTGAGAGTACTGTCCCCGGTTATTGGGTTATGGGGGGCGGGCGGAGAGCATGCGGCGGTAGGCGGCGCGCAGTTGCTCGCGCTGGGACTCGGGCAGGGGGGCGGGCGCCTCCGCGTTGCGGTATTCGTGCAGCAGTTCGACACTGCGTTTCAGGCTGTCCACGAACTCGATGCACGGCGGGCAGCCGGAGATGTGCGAGCGGATCTGCTCGCAGGCGCCGGCGGGCAGTTCCTCGTCCAGGTACTCCGAGAGCAGGGCGAACAGTTCCTTGCAGTCCTGAAAAGGTTCCATGGTCATCGCCTCAAATACTCGTCCAGTTTCTGGCGCACGGCCAGCCGCGCCCGGTGCAAGCGCGTCTTGACCACTTCCAGGCTCACGTCCAGCACCGTGGCGGTTTCCTCCGTCGAAAGTTCCTCGACATCCCGCAGCAGCAGGACGGCCCGGTAAATCTCGGGGAGCTCGCCGATGGCGCGGCCGAGCACCTCCCGCAGTTCGCCGCGCAGCAGTTGCGAGTCGGGCAACTCCGACCAGTCGGCGATTTGCAGCCGCCGGTGGCCGCCGTCCTCGTCCGAGGCGGGCAGGAACTGCTCCAGCGACAGCTCTTGCGCGGGGGCGAAAACGCTCTTGCGGCGCTTCATCAGGCAGGCATTCTTCGCGATGCGGAACACCCACGCCTTCACTCGTTCCGGTTCGCGAAGCTGGTCGAAGTTCTCGAACACTTTGAGCAGCGTCTCCTGGGACACCTCTTCGGCGTCCTCCCGGTGCCCGCACATCAGATAGCTGTACTGGAAGAGCCGCGACCGGAAGGTTTCGACAAACCGGTCGAAAGCGTCCTCTTTCCCGGCCATCAAATCCCGCGCCAGATCGACCTCATGAGCGTCTTTCACTGCAACCATTGTAAGGCGCTTAACGCTTGCGCGCAGGGTTACCACAGTTTAAGATGCAAGCAAAGTGCGCCGGTGACAAGCGAAGCGAAAGTGTAACCGCGGCGCGGAGGCTGCATCCTGACCGAATGAACGCACTCCTGGAGATCCAATGAAATTAAGGCTCCCAACATTACTCGTGCTGTCGCTGCCGGTGTGGGCGCAGGCGCCCCTGACGCTGGCCGGCGCGGTCCGCATGGCGCTGGACAAGCACCCTTCCCTCGAGGCCATCGCCGCACGCGTCAAGGCGGCCGAGACGCGCATTCAGCAGGCGCGCGGAAACTATCTGCCCAAGGTCAATTACACGGAGACGTTCGCGCGCGGCAACAACCCGGTCTTCGTTTTCGGCTCGCTGCTGACGCAACATCAGTTTAGCGAGCGGAACTTCGCCATCGGCCCGCTGAACCGGCCCGACGCGATGAACAACTTTCAGTCCGCGGTTTCTGTAGACCAGGTTCTGTACGACGCCGGCCAGATTCGCCACGGCGTGCAGTCGGCCGGCGTGGGCCGCAAGATGGCCGGCGAGGACCAGCGCCTGGCGCGCATGGGCGTGACGGCCGGCGTGCTGCGCACCTACTTCGGCGCGGTGCTGGCCGGGGAGAGCCTGAAGGTGGCTAACGAAGCGGTGAAATCCGCGGAGGCCGACTTGCAGCGCGCGGCATCCGTGCGGAACGCGGGCATGGCCACCGACGCCGACGTGCTCTCCATTCGCGTGCACGTATCGGCGGTGAAGGAGCAGCAGATCCGGCGGACCTACGACGTGAGCGTGGCGCGGGCCGCGCTCAACGAGGCGCTGGGCCTGCCGCTGGATACCGAACACAGCCTGACGACGCCGCTGGCCGCCGCGCAAACCAAGGGCGCCGGCATCGCGGAGTACGAGAAGACCGCCGTCACCGAGCGGCCCGAAGCGCGACAGATGGGCCTTTCCACCCAACTCGCTTCCACCGCGACCCAGGCGGCGCGCTCGGCGCTGCTGCCGCAGGTCGGCGTGCGCGCCCAGTTCGAGGCCGATCGCCAGCAGTTCGCCAGCAAAGGCGGCGCCAATTGGCTCTTCGCGGCCTCGCTCAAGTGGAACCTGTTCAACGGCTTTTCGGACCGGGCCCGGATCGACGAGGCCGAAGAATCGCTGCGCGGCTCGCGGGCTTTCCAGAAACAGACCGACGCCGGCATTCGCCTGCAAGTGCGCCGGGCGCACGCGGACCTGAAGTCCGCCGAGGAGCGCATCGAAGTGGCCTCGGCCGCCGTCACGATGGCCGAGGAAAGCCTGCGCATCGTCAAGAACCGTTACGAAGCCGGCCTGGCGACGGTGACCGACCTGCTGCGCAACGAAACCGCACTGCTGGAAACGCGCACGCGCCGGCTGGCGGCGGTCTACGACCAGCGGGTGGCGGCCACCCTGCTCGACCTGGCGGCCGGAACATTGACCGCGGAATCGGAATCCCTGAGGTAATCATGAAGATACTTGTTGCATTGCTCCCTGTCTCGCTCTTTCTGGCTGGTTGCGGATCCAAACCCCCGGCCGGGAAGCGAGCCTCCGAAGCAGCGCCCGTGGCGGTGAAGACGGCCCCGGCCGCCAGCGTCGAAACGCCGGAAGTCTACGAAGCCACCGGCACTGTGCGCGCCCGCACGACGGCGCAGATTTCAGCCAAGGTGATGGGCTACGTGCGCGAAGTGCTGGTGCAGACGGGAGACGCGGTGAAGGCCGGCCAGGTGTTGATTCGCATCGACGACCGCGACCTGGCCTCCGGCCAGCGGCAGGCCGAAGCCGGGCTGAACGAAGCGCGCCAGGCGGTGAGCGAAGCCGACAACGCCATCGCCGCCGCCCAAGCGCAACTGGATCTCACCCAGGTCACCTACAACCGCATGAAGGATCTCTTCGACAAGAAGTCCGTCTCGACGCAGGAATTCGACGACGCCGGGATGAAGCTCAAGGTGGCCCGCGCCAGCCACCAGATGGCGCTCTCCAAGCGCCGCCAGCTTGAGGCGCGCATCAACCAGGCTCAGGAGGCGGTGCAGAGCGCCTCCATCACGAAGGGCTACGCCGAGATCCGCGCTCTCTCCGCGGGGGTGGTGATCGAACGGCGCGTGGAGCCGGGGAACCTCTCCGCGCCCGGCCAGCCTCTGCTGGTGATCGAGCAGGCGGGCGCATACCGGCTGGAAGCATCGGTGGACGAATCCCGGCTCGGGGCGATTCGCGTGGGACAAAGCGTCTCGGTGACGCTGGAGAAGACCTTCCCGGCGCGCGTTTCCGAAATCGTGCCGGCCGTGGATGCGATGTCACGCGCCTTCACGGTGAAGATCGATCTGCCGGCGATGGCGCAGCTTCGCTCCGGCATGTTTGGCCGGGCGGCCTTCCCGCTGGGTAAGCGGCAGGCCCTGGTGGTTCCCGCCGGCGCGGTGCTGGAACAGGGGCAGTTGCAGTCCGTGCTGGTGGTCCAGGACGGGTACGCGCGCAGCCGCCTGGTCACGCTGGGACAGCGCACGGGCGAGCGCGCCGAGGTGCTCTCCGGGCTGGCCGCGGGCGAGGCGGTGATCGCGCTGCGGCCCGCCGGTCTGGCCGACGGAGCGCGCGTGGAGGTCCGGCCGTGAACTCTCCCAAGGAACTCGGCGCGGCGGGCAAGTTCGCGCGCGCCTGGATCGACTCGAAACTCACGCCGCTGGTGATCGTGGCGTCGCTGCTGCTGGGCGCCTTCGCGGTCTTCAGACTGCCCCGCGAGGAAGAGCCGCAAATCGTGGTGCCCATGATCGACGTCTTCGTGGGCATGCCGGGCGCCTCCGCCCGCGAAGTGGAAGAGCGCGCTACCCGGCCCATGGAGAAGCTGCTGTGGGAGATCCCCGGGGTCGAATACATCTACTCGACTTCGCAGCCCGGCGGCGCGCTGACCATCGTGCGCTTCAAAGTGGGCGAGGACGAAGAGAAGAGCATCGTCAAGCTGAACCAGAAGATGTTCGCCAACTTCGACCTGATCCCGCCGGGCGTCACGGGGCCCCTGATCAAGCCCCGCTCCATCGACGACGTCCCGATCCTGGCGCTGACTTTCTGGAGCCAGCGCTACGGCGACTACGAACTGCGCCGCGTGGCCGCGCAGGTGCACGACGCCATCAAGCAGGTGGACAACGTTAGCGAGGTCAAGATCCTGGGCGGGCAGAGGCGCCAGGTGCGCCTCACCCTGGACGAGGGCCGGCTGGCGGCCTACAGCCTGTCTCCCTTGCAGGTGTACGGCGCGCTGGGGCTATCCAATCGCCGCCTGTCGTCGGGCAAGTTTTCCGCCGGCAACCGCGAGTTTTTGCTTGAAACCGGAGACTTCCTGCGCACGACCGAAGAGGTCCGAGGCGTGGTGGTGGGCGTGGCCGGCGACAAGCCCATCTACGTGCGCGACATCGCCGAAGTGACCGACGTCGGCGAGGAGCCGGCGCAGTACGTGCGCTTCGCCTCCGGGGCCGGGTTCCATCCGGCGGTGACCGTCTCGGTCGCTAAGCGCAAGGGGACCAACGCCATCGACGTGGCGGAAGACGCGCTCCGCCGCGTCGAGGCGCTCAAGGGCCACACGATACCCGCCGGCGTGGAAATGACCGTCACGCGGCAGTACGGCGAGACGGCGGCCGAAAAGTCCAACGAACTGCTGTTCCACATGGCCATCGCCGTGGTCTCGGTGAGCATCCTCATGTGGCTCACGCTGGGCTGGCGCGAATCGTGGATTGTGTTCACGGCCGTGCCGGTGACCCTGGCGCTGACGCTCACGGTCTTTTACCTCTACGGCTACACGCTGAACCGCATCACGCTGTTCGCGCTGATTTTCTCGATCGGCATTCTGGTGGACGACGCCATCGTGGTGGTCGAGAACATCGTGCGCCACACACGCCTGCCCCAGAACCGGGGCCGCCCGGTGACCGACGTCGCCGTCGAGGCGGTGGATGAAGTCGGCAACCCGACCATCCTGGCCACGCTGACGGTGATCGCGGCCATTCTGCCCATGGCCTTCGTGGGCGGGCTGATGGGTCCCTACATGCGGCCCATCCCTATCGGCGCCACGGCGGCCATGATCTTCTCCCTGATCGTGGCGTTTCTGGTGACGCCCTGGGCGGCCGTCCGCATGCTGAAACCCCACTCCGCGCACGGGCACGCCGCCGGCGAGGATCGCGCCACGCGCCTCTACCGCGTCGTGATGGGCAAGTTGATCCACGTTCCGGCCCTCCGCTGGGGCTTCCTGGGGCTGGTTACCGTGCTGCTGATCGGGTCCTCCGCCCTGGTCTACACCGGCTTCGTCAAAGTGAAGATGCTGCCCTTCGACAACAAGAGCGAGTTCCAGGTGATCGTGGACATGCCCGAGGGCACGACGCTCGAGGAAACCGCGCGCGTGACACGGGAGCTGGCCGAGTCGGTGATCCGGCACAAAGAGGTGGTCAACGTCCAGACCTATGTGGGCACGGCTTCCCCGTACAACTTCAACGGACTGGTGCGGCACTACTTCCTGCGCGCCGGCTCCAACGTGGCCGACATTCAAGTGAACCTGCTGGGCAAGCACGACCGCGACTCGCAAAGCCACGAAATCGCCAAGCGCGTGCGCAACGAGCTGCTGCCCATCGCGCGCCGTTTCGGCGCCAACGTCAAGGTGGCCGAGGTGCCGCCCGGCCCGCCGGTGCTTCAGACGCTGGTGGCCGAGGTTTACGGACCCACGCAGGAAGGCCAGCACCGCCTGGCCCGCCAGGTGAAGCAGTTGCTCGAGAGCACCGACGGCATAGTGGACGTGGACTGGTACGTCGAGGACGACCAGCCCAAGTACCGCATCCTGGTCGACAAGCAGAAGGCGGCCCTCAACGGCATCTCCGAGGACGATATTGCGCGCACCATCCAGATCGCCTCGGCGGGCGCTCCGGCGGGCCTGCTGCACGACGACAAGGAGAAGGAGGACGTCGTCATCCTGCTGCGCCTGAGCCGCGCCACGCGCAGCGACCTGGAGCGCCTGGCCGGCGTCAAGATCATGGGCCGCACCGGGCGCCTGGCGCCGGTGAGCGAACTGGTGCGCACCGAGCGGGTGGTCGAGGACAAGAGCATCTATCACAAGAACCTGATGCCGGTGACCTACGTAACCGCCGACGTGGCGGGAGCCATGGAGAGCCCCGTGTACGCGATCCTGAACCTCTCGCCGCGCATTGCGAAGCTTCAGATCCCGGAGGGCTACGAGATCGAGCAGCACACCGCGCGCCAGCCCTACGAGGATTCCAAGTACGCCATGAAATGGGACGGCGAGTGGCACATCACCTACGAGGTCTTCCGCGATCTGGGCATCGCCTTCGCGGCGGTGCTGGTGCTGATCTACGTGCTGGTGGTGGGCTGGTTCCAGTCCTTCGTCACGCCGCTGGTGATCATGGCCGCGATTCCGTTCTCGCTGGTGGGCATCCTGCCGGCGCACGGCCTGCTGAGCGCTTTCTTCACCGCGACCTCGATGATCGGCTTCATCGCCGGGGCCGGCATCGTGGTGCGCAATTCCATCATCCTGGTGGACTTCGTCGAGCTGCGCCTGAAAGAGGGCATACCTCTGGATGAAGCGGTGATCGACGCCGGCGCGGTGCGTTTCCGCCCCATGATGCTGACCGCGGCGGCGGTGGTGGTGGGCTCGGTGGTGATTCTCTTCGACCCGATTTTCCAGGGACTGGCCATCGCCCTGATGGCCGGCGAAATCGCTTCGCTGGCCCTGTCGCGCATGACCGTCCCCATTGTCTACTACGTGATGAACAGGAGAAAAGTACAATGACGATTAACCGCTACCTGCGCCTGGTTTCCGGTGCGTTCGTAATGCTCAGCGTGGCGCTGGGCCACTGGGTCCATCCCGGCTGGTACTACTTCACTGCCTTCGTGGGCCTGAACCTCTTCCAGTCCGCGTTCACCGACTGGTGCCCGCTGGTCTCGATCCTCAAGGCCGCCGGCGTGCCCGCCTGCAAACACCAGGCGAAATAACCGGGGACAGCATACTCAAACACCAATTTCGAAATTGGTGTTTGAGTGTGCTGTCCCCGATTTTTCGGTTATGGGAGGAGGGGGCGGAGTTCGGTGGCCAGGCGGTGGATGTCTTCTTCGTGGTTGTAGAAGTGCGTCGAGACCCGCAGGTTGCCGTGGCGCGCGGAGACCAGCACGCGGCGCGCTTTGAGTTCCCGCGCCAGCAGGGAGGCGTCGCGGCCCTCCCAACGCGCGGAGACGATCGGCGAATCGCAGTCCGGCAACTGGGCGCCCAGCCCGCGCAGGCGGTCCCGCGTTAGGGTGGCCAGTTCGCGCACGCGCCGTTCGATGGCTTCGGGGCCGATCTCCAACATCAGTTCCAGGCTGGCCCGCATGGCGTACAGCAGCGAGGTTGCCAGCATGCCGCCCTCGTACTTGTCGGCGGAGGCGGCAAAGACCGGCGCGCCGTGGTGCAAGTGGTCCACGTTGCGCCAGTCGTGGTGGCTGCGCCAGCCCACCACGGCCGGCTCCAGCCGCTCGCGCAGCGCCGGGCTGACGTACATGAAGCCGATGCCGTTGGGGCACAGCAGCCACTTGTAGCCGTGAACCGCCAGCATGTCGGGCTGGATGCGCCCGGCGTCGAAGCGCAGCGCGCCCACGCTCTGCGTTCCGTCCAGAAACAGCAGCACGCCGCGTTCGCGCAAGTAGCGCGCCATCTCCTCCAGCGGCGGCGCGAAGCCGTGCGAGTAGTTGACCGTGGACACCGCCACCAGCCGAGTGCGCGGCGTGATGGACTCGTAGAAGCGCTCCCACGGCGTTTCGACGAACTCGACTCCCCGGCGTTCGAGCAGCGCCGGATAGTAGAGGTTGTTGGGGAACTCGTCTTGCAGCGTGACGATGCGGTCGCCCGGCCGCCAGTCCAGGCCGCCGATGAGCAGCGACAGCGCCACGTTGGCGCCGTTGAGGAAGGCGACGTCGGCGGCCTGGCAGTTGATCAGCCGGGCCACGAGCTCGCGCACGCGGTCGGCGTCGTCGAACCAACTGAGGAAGTCCGAGCAGGCCAGTTCGTCCCGGTGCGCCAGGTGGCGGTGAATCGCCGCCACCGCCGCGCGGGGCAACTGGCCGAAGGTGGCGGTGTTGAGATAGGTCCAGTTGGCAAGTGCGGGGAACTCCTCGCGAATGGCGCTCCAATTAACGGACACTGCTGGCTACCTCGGCAACGGCTACGTCTTGCTTTTCGCGCGTGCGGCGCTTCACCACCTCCACCAGGCCTTGGGCCAGTTTCTTGCCCGCGACGACCCGCCACGGGACGCCGATGAGATCCGCGTCCTTGAACTTGACGCCCGGGCGTTCGTCGCGGTCGTCCAGCAGCGCGTCCAGTCCCCTCTCGAGACAGGCGTTGTAGATCTGTTCGGCGGCCTCGCGCTGTGCCGCGTCGTTGATGTTCACCGGCGTCACCACCACGTCGAACGGCGCGATGGAGGGCGGCAGCGACATCCCGTCGGCGTCGTGGTACAGCTCGATGGCGGCGCACAGAATACGCTCGATGCCGATGCCGTAAGAGCCCATGATGGGCGTCACTTCCTCGCCGGCCTCGTTGGTGACGTGCAGCCCCATGGCGTGCGCGTACTTATGGCCGAGCTTGAAGATGTGCCCGATCTCGACGGTCTTGATGAGTTCCAGCGGTGCGCCGCAAGCGCGGCAAGCGTCACCCCGGGCGGCCTGCCGCAAGTCGAAGTACTCCGGAGTGAAGTCGTCGCCCGGCGTGACGTGTTTCAGGTGGTAGTCGTTCCGGTTGGCGCCCGCGATCATGTTGCGCCGCCCGCGCAGCGCTTCGTCGGCCACGATGCGGAGCTTCGCCGCGCCCACCGGACCGAGCGAGCCGGCATCCGCGCCGAACCATTCGCGGATCTCCGCGGCCAGCGCCGGCCGGAACTCGCGCGCGCCCAGCGCGGCCGCGAACTTGGTCTCGCTCATCTGGTGATCGCCCCGCACCAGCGCCAGCACCGGCTGGCCGCCCGCCAGCATCACCAGGCTCTTCATCTGCGTGGTTTCGGGCAGCCCGGTGAACTCGGCCACCTCGGCGATGGTCTTGCGATTGGGCGTGTGGAACGGCTCGGGATCAAACTTGCCTTCCGGATCGGCCAGCGCGGGAGGCGCAGGTGTCGAGACGGCTTTCTCGAGATTGGCCGCGTAGCCGCAGGCAGGGCAATGCGCCACCCAATCCTCGCCGGCCTCGGTTGCCACCATGAACTCGTGCGACTGGCTGCCGCCCATGGCGCCCGAATCGGCTTCCACGACCAGGTAGCGCAAGCCGCAGCGGTCGAAGATGCGGCGGTAAGCGGCGTAGTGCAGGTCGTAGGACCGGTCCAGTCCGGCCGCGTCGAGGTCGATGCTGTAAGAGTCCTTCATGAGGAACTGCCGCACGCGCAGCAGCCCGCCCTTGGGGCGCGGCTCGTCGCGGAACTTGGTCTGGATCTGGTACCAGATCTGCGGCAGTTGCTTGTAGCTGCGCACCTCGCCGCGCGCCAGCGTGGTGACCACTTCCTCGTGAGTCATGGCCAGACACAGGTCGCGCCCAAAGCGGTCTTTGAGCCGGAACAGGTTGTCGCCCATCGCCTCCCAGCGGCCCGATTCCTGCCACACTTCGGCGGGGTTGAGCGCAGGCAGCAGCATCTCCTGCGCTCCGATGCGGTCCATCTCCTCGCGCACAATGGCGGCGATCTTGCGCATGGACCGCTGCGCCAGGTACAAGTGGCTGTAGACGCCGGCGGCCAACTGGCGCACGTAGCCCGCGCGCAGCAGCAGTTGATGGCTGGCGAATTCGGCTTCAGCCGGCGTCTCGCGCAAAGTGGGAATGAACAGGCGGCTCCATCGCATGAACCCCCAATTCTACCAACCCAGGAACTCGAGCTGTCCCCGCCTCCTCACCACTCGAATTCGTCCGGCGAACTTCGAAAGGGGTTCAAAACCCGGATTTCATCGTAGCGGCGATTGGCCTGGAAGTCCTCCGATAGCAGGTAGTGCGCGCCGGTGCGCTGAGCTGCGGCCAGAATGAGAGCGTCCCAATAAGCGAGTTGTGCGGAATCCATCCAATGCCACGCCTGTTGGACCAGGCCCAGGGAGCAATCCACCGGCTTCCAGGTGCTCAGGTCCTCTACGATTTCGCGGGCGCGGACGGGCTCCAGGCTCATCTTCCGCACCGCATTCCAGTAGAACTCGTGAAGAACCTGCCAGCTTAGTCGTCCGGCGCCGCCCACCCACAGGCGTCCGAGCCAGTCCAGGGCTCGCTCTCGTTTTTCGGACTCCACCGGATCGACGGAATACAGCAGCAAATTCGAATCGACGAAAAACACCTCACCGGCGCTCATGAGTTTCCTCGCGACTCATCCGTCCGGAGACGCCGGCGCCGGCCGCCGGGCGGTTCGATTTCCAGCGCTCGAACGCTTGCCAGTACTCGTCGCTCAGTCGCATCTGTCGCTCCAGCATCTGCCCCACCAACCTGGAGACGGAACTGTTCTCCTCCGCGGCTTTGCGCCGCGCCCAAAGGGCGGCCTCGTCGGAGATCTTGATCGTGATGTTCCTGGGCACGAAGCCAGTGTAGCACGAAACCCGTGCTGGGCTTTCCGAACATCGGACTGTCCCCGGGTATTCAGGATTTGCGGGCGCGCAGGGTGGCTACGAAGGCCACCAGGGTCAGGGCGCCGGCGGCGAAGAGGGTGTCGCCGGGCACGCGCAGCCAGCGCAGCGTCTGCATCAGCGGAGTGCCCAGAAACTCCTTGCTGCGCGCGTACCAATAGCCCTGGTCCACCGAGGCCCAGGTTTGCAGCAGGCCCACCGGCAGCAGGCTCCCCACGCACATCGTGAACAGGCCGATGTTCATGCCCCAGAAAGCGAACTTGAGCCGGCGCTCGCCCCACTTGGCATCAGGCGCCAGCGCGCGCAGGCACACCAGCATCAGGCCGATACCCAGCATGCCGTAGACCCCGAACAGGGCCGCGTGCCCGTGTACGGGTGTGGTGTTCAGGCCCTGCATGAAGTACAGCGCAATGGGCGGATTGATCATGAAGCCGAACAGCCCGGCGCCGACCATGTTCCAGAAGGCCACCGAAACGAAGAAGTAGATGGGCCACTTGTAGCGCCCGGCCCACACCGTGAGCCGGCCGCGCCGCCAATCGTCGACGGCCGAAAAGGCCACCAGGGTCAGCGGCACCACTTCCAGAGCGCTGAACACCGAGCCCCAGGCCAGCGCCACCGTGGGCGTGCCCGAGAAGTACAGGTGATGGCACGTTCCGATGATGCCGCCGGAGAGGAAAATGGTGGCCGACAGCAGCGCTGCTTTGGCCGCCAGCGCGGGCCGGATGAGTCCCAGGCGCGCGAAGAAGAAGGCAATCACCGCGGTGGCGAAGACTTCGAAGAAGCCCTCCACCCACAGGTGCACCACCCACCAGCGCCAGTACTCGACCATCGACAGGTGCGTGTGCTGGCCCCAATTCAGGCCCGCGCCGTAGAACAAGCCGATGGCGCCCGCCGACACCAGGAACAGCCAGACCAGCGGCCGTTGCTCACCCGGTTTGGCCAGCGCCGGACGGATGGAGCGGATGACCAGGAAGAGCCAGATGAACAGTCCCGCGAGCAGCAGAATCTGCCAGCCGCGGCCCAGGTCGACGTACTCGTAGCCCTGGTGTCCCCACAGGAACGAGGTCGCATCGGAAAGCTTGTTCTGCACGCTCATCCACTGGCCCGCCAGCGACCCGACGACGATCGCCAGCAGCGCCGAAAACAGCACGTTCACGCCCAGACGCTGGCCCTTGGGTTCGTGGCCGCTCACCAGCGGGCCGATGAACAGGCCCGCCGCCAGCCACGCCGTGGCGATCCAGAAGATGCCCAACTGCACGTGCCAGGTGCGCGCCACGCTGTAGGGCAGCCACTTCGAAAGCGGCACGCCGTAAAAACCGTCGCCTTCCACGCCGTAGTGCGCGGTCACGACGCCCACCAGGATCTGCACCAGGATCAGCGCGGCCACCACCCAGAAGTACTTGAGCGTTGCTTTCTGCGAGGGGGTGGCGCGCCAGCTTCCCAGCGGATCTTCTTTGGGCAGTTCTCCGTGCTCATCCTGGCGTTTTTGCGCCGCGTACCACCACACCAGGGCGCAGATGCCGGCCAGCAGCATGATGATGCTCACGCCGGTCCACATCACGCTTTCGCCGGTGGGCCGGTTCTCGACCAGGGGTTCGTGCGGCCAGTTATGGGTATAGGAAACCGTGTCGCCGGGCCGATTCGTGGACGCCGACCACGCGGTCCAGAAGATGAAGGACGCCAGTTGGCGCATGCGCTCGTCGTTGCGGATCGCGCCGGCCGGAATCGCGTAGGCGGCGTTCCCTTTCCGGAACACGCCGGAATAGTGCGCCAGGCAGGCCTCAAACGCGCGCGCGCGCACCGGATCGATGCGGATGCTGTGCGTGGCGGCGTCGTAGGTGTTGGCGCGGTAGAGCGCCGTCAGACGCCCGCGCAGCCGGCCCTGCTCTTCGGCGGGCAGCCGGGTGTAGTCTCCGCCGGCCCAATCGTTCAGCACATAGACCGCTTCGCGGTGCAGCCAGTCGGCGGTCCAGTCCGGCGCGACGTAGCTGCCGTGGCCCCAGATGGAGCCGACCTGCATGCCGCCCATGGACTGCCACACGTTCTGGCCGCGTCCGATCTCGCCCGAGCCGACGACCTCTTTCCCCCCGGTCGTGACCACCCGGTCCGGGATGGGCGGCATCTCCTGGTAAATTCGGGTGCCGATCCAGCCCAGGATGCCGAACGACACAGCGACTACAATGGCAAAACCAATCCAAAGTCTCTTCATATAAAGGAAGCATCGCAGAGGACGGTCTCGGGGTCTATGACTTTGGTCACACCCGCCAGCCAACTTCGTCCAGGACTTCCTTGGCCGCGCGCGCGGTGTTGGCGTGGATGGTGATGGTGTCGGCCAGGTTCAGCGCGTACCCGCCCGCCAGCGTAATGGCCACGGCGGCGCGCTGCTTGAGGGCGATCTCCATGACCATCCGGTCGCGCTCCCGCAACCCCTCCAGAGTCAGGCTCAGCCCGCCCAACTGGTCTTCGTAATAGGGATCGGCGCCGGCCACGTAGGCCACCAGTTGGGGGCGGAACCCGGCGATGATGGCCTCGCAGCCGTCGCGCAGTTTCTTCAGGTACTCTTCGTCTCCCACGCCGTCGGCGAGGTGGATGTCGATGGTCGAGGGCGGCTTCTCGGCGGGGTAGTTGCGGAACTGGTGAATGGAGAGCGTCAGCACGCGCGGATCGCCGGCGAAGATGGTCGCGGTGCCGTTGCCCTGGTGGACGTCGCAGTCCACCACCGCGGCTCGTTCGATCACGCCGTCCTCGAGTAAGCGCCGAATGGCCACCGCCACGTCGTGCAGCGCGCAAAACCCTTCCCCGTGGCCCGGGAAGGCGTGATGGAAACCGCCGCCCACGTTGTAGCCGATGCCGTCGTCCAGCGCGCGGCGGGCGGCCAGCGTGGTCCCCCCGGCGGCCAGCCGGAACGCCTCCGCCATCTGGCGCGAGTAGGGGACCTCCAGTTTCAGCACTTCCTGGTAGCTCAGCGTGCCGTTCGACAGGCGCTCGACCCACCCCGGCTCGTGCGCGAGCAGCAGGTCTTCGTCCGGCGCCGGGGCGGGCGCAACAAAATCGCACTCCTCGGCGAAACCTTCTCCCAGGAGGCGCTCCCGAATGAGGCGGTACTTCTTCGACGGGAAGACGTGATCGCCCAGATTCAGGTCATACCCCTCGTGATAAACGAGCGCAAACGGCAGCATGACGCGATTCTTGACAGCTTAGCACTTCCGCGGCGCAGGCTTCAGATTGGCGCGCTAGAGTTTCTGGGCGCCTTCGACCCTGCCCAAGTTCCCGTCGAAAGTTCCCAGCGGAAGATGCCCGGCCTTTCGCGCCAGTTGCAGCATCAGGCAGTCGGAGAACCCCAGCGCCGGCCGGGCGCGAAACAGATCCAGGGCCGCTTGCACGGCCTCCGGATCCTGCACTGCCAAATCCCGATGATTGAGCAGCATTTCAATGGCCGTGGCAAGATCCTTGGAACCGAGCTCGTAGACGCTGGAGAGCACCCAAGTTGTTTCCGCAAGCGCAAGCACCGACACCCAGGCGCCATTCTCGACAAAGCTGTCCGCGGCAACGGCCTGCCGGGCGTCGTCCCGAGTGATCAGGCGCACGAGTACGTTGGTGTCAATGGCGCGCATAGCGTTTTCGGGCGTACCTCCGGATGCCTTCTTTCATCTCGCCGGCAGTGCGTGTTTCCGGCTTCTTTGCGCCGAACAACGCCAGGTGGATCTCCATCGAACTGAAGCGGCCCGCGCGGCGGACAACGATCTTATCACCGTCTTCCCGCCACTCCAGGACCGATCCGGGGCCAATGCCAAGCTTCTGGCGCACATTCGCCGGGACAGAGATCTGCCCCTGCGCCGTTACCTTCGAGTGCGCGATCGCCATAGGCCTATATTACCAGGGTAATGGATCGGCGTGGCGGGCGCTTCCTGTTGAATTGTCCGGTGAAGTGCCGTACAATATGGATGGCAGGGAGACTCGAGACATGCCCCACGAAGGTAACCGCACGGCGCGCATTGAAGCTCGGATTGCCCCTGGTGCGCTTCGGATCGTCAAGTCCGCGGCGGAACTCCAGGGCCGCAGTGTCAGCGATTTCGTGGTGGCCGCCGCGCAAGAGGTTGCGCACAGGACCATCGAGGAAGCCCAGGTCGTTCGCTTGTCGGTCGAAGACCAGCGGCAGTTCGTGGACTTGCTTCTGAAGCCGCCCGCTCTCGCGCCCGCCCTGAAGCGCGCGAAGAAGGCCCATGCCCGGTTGATTGCACCCTCGCGATGACGGGTTCATTCACCGTTGAACCGCTTGCGCCCGGCGACGCTCGCACGGAGTTCACCTGCGGGGTCGATGCGCTGGACCGGTACTTCCGAGAACAGGCCGGACAGGATGTGCGCCGTCGCACCACGGCGTGTTTTGTGGCCCGCGAGATCGCCACCGGCAGGATTGCCGGGTACTACACGCTGGCCGCGGGCGGCATTTTCCTCGCCGACATGCCCGCCTCGCTAGTTAAGCGTCTGCCGCGCTACCCTTCCGTTCCCGTCGCGCGTTTGGGACGCCTCGCCGTCGCTCTCGACTATCACGGGCTCGGGCTCGGGGGCGCCCTGCTGTGGGATGCCATGGACCGCGCCGCCCGGTCCGAGGTTGCCGTTTACGCGCTGGTCGTGGATGCCAAGGACGAACGAGCGGAGAGGTTTTATCGCCATCATGGTTTTGTCGCCTTCGGCAGCGCGCCCGGGAAGCTCCTGCTGCCGTTGTCCGCTCGGAGATGAAGGGCGAATCACTCCTCCGGCGGCTGCTATACTGCGGCGGTGAAGGTCCTGGTTCTGAATTGCGGCAGTTCGTCGGTCAAGTACCAGGTGGTCGAGACCAGCCCGCAACAAATGGAATCGTCCACGGACCGCGTGCTGGGACGCGGCACGGTTGAGAATGTCGTTTCGAGCGAGGCCGTGCAAACGGCCATCGCCACGATCCTGGCTTCCTCCGATGGGATCGACGCCGTGGGCCATCGCATTGTTCACGGCGGCGAACGGTTTTCGCACTCGGTCATTGTCACCGAGACGATGGCGCGCGAGATCGAAGAGCTGAGCGAACTGGCGCCGCTGCACAATCCGCACAATCTTCGGGGCTACTATGCCGCACATGCGGCTCTGCCATTCGTTCCGCAGGTGGCGGTGTTCGATACCGCGTTTCACCAGACCCTGCCGCCGTATGCCTATCTCTACGCGCTGCCGTACGAGCAGTACTTGCGCCACAAGGTTCGCCGCTACGGCTTTCACGGCACCTCGTACCGCTACATCGCGCAGCGCTACGCGTGGCTGCACCAGGCGCCGCCGGAGCGCTTCAAGCTGATCTGCTGCCATCTCGGCAACGGCTGCTCGACCTGCGCCATCGACGGCGGCCGGTCGGTGGAAACCTCCATGGGCTTCACGCCACTGGAGGGCCTGATCATGGGCACGCGCACGGGCGACATCGACGCCGCGGCGGTCCTGCACCTGATGGACCGGGAGGGCCTGGACCTCGCGGCGATCGGCGAGTTATTGAACAAGAAGAGCGGCCTGCTGGGCCTTTCGGGTTTGTCGAACGACATCCGCACGGTGATCGAGCACGCCGAGCGGGGCCACGAACGCGCGCGCCTGGCCATCGACGCCTTCTGCCATCGCATCCGGAAATACATCGGCGCGCACTACGCCGTGCTCAACGGCGCCGACGCCCTGGTCTTCACCGGCGGCATTGGCGAGAACCGGCACACCATTCGCGCGCAGGTCTGCGAGTCTCTCGAAGCGCTGGGCATCGCCATCGACCCGGAGAAGAACCTCGCCGCCGCCGGGCGCGAGATGGACATCTCGGCCGAGGGCGCCAAAACCCGCGTGTGGGTGATTCCCACGCACGAAGAACTGCTCATCGCGCGCGAGACGATGCTGTGCCTGCTTGCGCCTGAATCGCGGTGACCACGCCCACGTTGTAGATGTCTTCCACCGAGCAGCCGCGCGACAGGTCGTTGCCGGCCTTGGCCAGCCCCTGGAGAAACGGCCCGATGGCCGCTGCGTCGCCCAGCCGCTCCACCATCTTGTAGGCGATGTTGGCCGAAGCCAGGTCCGGAAAGATGAGGGTGTTGGCGGCGCCGGCCACCGTCGAGCCGGGCGCCTTGGAGCGGCCCACCGCCGGAACCAGAGCCGCGTCGGCCTGCAACTCGCCATCCGCGTGCAGTTCCGGCGCGCGGGCGCGCACGATGCGCAGCGCTTCCACCACTTTTTCCGAAGCGCGGTGCTTGCCGCTGCCCTTGGTGGAGAACGACAGCAGCGCTACCGACGGCTCCACGCCTAGCAGTGTCCGAACGCTGTGCGCGGTGGCGATGGCGATATCGGCCAGTTGCACCGAGCTGGGTTCGATGTTGATGGCGCAATCCGACAGCGCCAGTACGCCGTTGTGCCCGAAGCTCCGGTCGCGCACGCACAGGAAGAAGACGCTCGAAACCGTGCGCACGCCGGCCGCGGTGCCGATGCACTGCAATCCCGCGCGCACCGCTTCGGCGGTAGTAGTGGAGGCCCCGCCCACGCAGCCGTCGGCATCGCCCGCGGCCAGCATCAGCTTGGCGAAGTAAAGCGGCCGGCGCGCCGTCATCTCCGCTTCCATGTGGGTTACGCCGCGCGAACGGCGCCGCTCGTAGTACACCGCGGCGTACTTCTTGATGTTGGGCGAGCTTTCCGGCTCGAGGAACTCGATCTCGCGCGGCGCCTGCGCCGGCCGCGGGCCGATCAGAATCGGCTCCAGGAGCCCGTCGCGCTTGAGCCGAACGGCCGCCTCGATCACGCGCCCGTCGTCGCCTTCCGGAAACACGATCCGCATCTTGGGCCGCTGCGCGCGGGCGCGCTCGAGGTGGCCGGCCATGAACTCGACGGCGGAGGGCGGGAGGCTCATCTCAATCGACCTCGTCGACGCCCCGCTCATGCAACGATTCCGGCGCGTTGGTCTTGGGCATCCACTTTGCCAGGTCCTGCTTCACCGGCGCGAACTCGGGTTTCGAAGCCAGGTTGGTCCACTCCATTTCGTCCTTGGAACGGTCGTACAACTCCTCGCCGCCGTCGCTGTAACGAATGTAGCGCCAGCGTTCGGTGCGCACCGAGTGGTTGTTCTTGAGATATGTTGTCACCGAAGGCCGGTCCCAGCGCGCGTTCGGGTCTTTGAGCAACGGCAGGAGGCTCGCTCCCTCGCAGGGGCGCTGCTTGAGCCCGCAGACGTCGATCAGCGTCGGGTAAATGTCCATCAGGTTGGTCGAACGCGGGCAGCGCCCGCCCGGTTTGGTCAAGCCGGGCGAGGACATCATGAGCACGTTGTGGGTGGCCTCTTCCCACAGCGAGAACTTGCGCCAATGGAGCTTCTCGCCCAGGTGCCAGCCGTGGTCGCTCCACAGCACCACGGTGGTGTTCTTGGTGTAGGCGCTGCCCTCGAAGGCGTCCAGGAGGCGGCCCAGCATGGTGTCGGCGAAACGGATGCAGGCCAGGTATCCCTGCACCGCCTTGCGCCACTGCTTGTACTGGATCACCCTGCGGTGGTCGCCCTCGGGCCGGGCGAACTTCTTGCCGATGGGAGGAACGTCGTCCAGGTCGTCGTCCTTGACGTTGGGCAAGGTGACCTTGCCGGCCGGGTACATGTCGAAGTATTTACCCGGCACGTACCAGGACAGGTGCGGGCGAAACAGGCCCACGCCCAGGAAGAAGGGCCGGTCCTGTTTGCGAGCCAGTTCGCGCTTGGCCCACTCGACCACTTTGTAGTCGCCCATCTCCGAATCGGGCACGTTGAGCGGGCTCCA
>JACQZT010000392.1 GCA_016213755.1 Acidobacteriota bacterium
CTCACCCTCCCGGTGGGCGTGATCCAGCCCGCCTGGGGCGGCACGCCGGCCGAAGCCTGGACTTCGGCCACGGCGCTGGCCGCCGACGCGTCGCTGATTTCGGTGTTTTCCGACTGGGGCAAGGTGACCGAGGACTCCGCCGATCACCTGGCGCGCTACCAGGTTCAGCCCAAGAAGACGCCGAACGCCCGCCCGCCCATCGATCCGGCGAACCACCAGTGGATGCCCGGCGGTCTCTACAACGCCATGATCGCGCCGCTGACGCCGTACGCCATTCGCGGGGCCATCTGGTATCAGGGCGAGAGCAACGCGGGCCAGAAGCGCTCCTATGTCTACCGCCGGCTTTTCCCCACCCTGATCCAGGACTGGCGCCGCGCGTGGGGCCAGGGCGACTTTCCGTTCCTGTTCGTCCAGCTCGCCAACTACGGCAAGAACGTGCCCGCCAGCCCGTGGCCCGAGCTGCGCGAGGCGCAGGCCATGACGCTTCAGCTTGCCAATACCGGCATGGCGGTGAGCATCGACATCGGCAACCCCAGCGACATTCACCCCACCAACAAACAGGATGTCGGCCTGCGCCTGGCCCTGGCCGCGCGCGCTGTCGCTTATGGCGAGAAGCTCGTCTACTCCGGTCCGCAATTCCGCCAGGCGGTGCGCGACGGCGCCGGCCTGCGCCTGCTGTTCGATCACGCCGGCGGCGGTCTGACGGCCAAGGGCGGCGAGCTCAAAGGCTTCGAGATCGCCGGCCGCGACGGCAAGTTCGTCCCCGCCGAAGCGCGCATCGACGGCCGCGACGTGGTGGTCTCGAGCGCCGTCGTGCGAGACCCGGCGATTGCGCGCTACGCCTGGGCCGCAAGCCCGGAGTGCAACCTGTATAACGCCGAGGGGCTGCCGGCCTCGCCCTTCCGCACCAGCGACCGGTAGGGGCGGGGTCTCCCCGCCCGTTACCCCGCCCCTACGCCCACAGGATCTTCTTGGCGTAGGCCACGCTGCGCTCCAGGTCGACGCGCTGCTGTTCCCTGGCCGCGGCTTCGTACTCGGGCGGCTGCTTGCCGGCTCCGGGAATGATCATCGGCCCCAGGTAGGGCTGTCCCTTCTTCACCAGCGCGACGAAACGCGCGAAGCTGGCCGCGTTCGCCTTGGGGAACGCTTTCCAGAACTCCGGATTGAGATAGGGGATGGGGGCCGGCGGCCGGCCGGTGATGACCTCCAACTGAATCGGCGAGTGCGGGCAGAGCTGGCGGAAGCGTCTCAGAACGGCGTCGATGTTGGTCGATCCCTCGCCCAGCGCCACCCACTGGAACGCCGCGCCGTCGGGCCGCTCGAACAGCGCCGTGTCGCGGAAGTGCGAGGACGCCACGTACGGCGCCAGCGTCTCGAGGGTGAACATCGGGTCCTCCAGCACGCTGGCCGGGTTGCCCGAATCGTAACAGCAGCCGGCGAACTCCTTGCCGGATTCGTCGAAGACCGTCTTCATCTCGGCCGAAGTGAGGTCGCCGTGATTCTCGAGCGCGATCTTCACGCCCAGGTCCAGCGCCTGCGAGCGCACCGAGCGGAAGACCTTGATCGTCGCTTCCATGTGCGCCTCGATGGGCAGCTTGCCGCGGCGGTCCGCCATGCTTCCCATGAAGCAGCGCGAGGCCTTGGCGCCCACGGCCTTGGCGACGCGGAGGCCGTCCGCCAGGGTCTTGGCCGGGTCTCCGCTCTTGGGGTTGTAGCTTGCCGTGGTCGGACAGATGCAGCCGATGCCGCTGTCGATCTCGATGCCCAGCCGGCCGGCGTAATCTTTCACCTTCTGCAAATCGGCCGGTTCCAGGCTCTCGTATTCGCCGCTGCTGGAGATCTGAATCGTGTTCAGCCCCAGCTTCGCCGAATAGTCGAGCAACTGCATCGCTTTCCAGCGGAAGGAACGCAGGGAGTAGGTGTCGATGCCCAGGCGGGCGCGATCGCCCGCGCCCTGACCGGCGGCGACGGCCGCCGCGGGGACGGTCTGAAGGAAAGTGCGTCGCAGCATGTACCGAGTTTATCCGATCGGCCGCGGCGTCATACAATACGGCGGTGAGCGTGCTGAGCGGAATTCTTCGGAGCGAGATCGAACGCGACGGAACGATCTCCTTCCACCGCTTCATGGAAGCGGCGCTGTACCATCCCGAGCACGGCTACTATCGCCGGGCGCGGGATCCGTTCGGCAAGTCGGGCGACTTCTTCACGGCCGAACAGTTGCAGCCGGTCTTCGGCCGCCTGATGGCGGGCCTCGCGCGTTCGCTGTGGCTCGAACTGGGCCGCCCCGCCGATTTCACGGTGGTGGAACTGGGCGCCGGACGCGGCGAAATGGCCGAAGCCTTCTCCGAGTTCCGCTATGTTCCCGTGGAATGGGGTCGCGCGGAAATGCCCGCGCGATTCACCGGCCTGGTTTTCGCCAACGAGTTCTTCGACGCGCTGCCGGTTCACGCGGCGCGGTGGAGCGCCGGCGCCTGGCGCGAGCGGCGGGTCGCGTTCGACGGCGCGAGCTTCGTGTGGGCAGAAGGCGGCGCGGTCGCGCCGGAGGCGGACGAATACCTGCGCCGCTACGTCCCGGCGTGCGAGCAGGGCATGCTCGCCGAAGCCGGCCTCGATGCGCTCGAGTGGCTGGACGCGATATCGGCGCGCCTGGAGCGCGGCCGGGTGCTGGCCATCGACTACGGATGCACCAGCGCCGAGCTGGCGCGCTTCCCGCGGGGCACGCTCATGACCTACCGCCGCCATACCGCCAGCGCCGATGCGCTGCTCGATCCGGGCGAGCGCGACATCACCGCGCACGTGAATTTCAGCGCGCTCGAAGACCGCGCGCGGCGGGCCGGTTTCGGCGTCGTGCGTCTCGAGCGCCTGGAGCGGACTCTGCTCGCCGCGGGCGAGGCGGATGCGTTCGCCTCGGCGCTGGCGAGCGCGAGCGAAGCGGAGTCGCTGGCCTTGCGGCTGCAGTTGAAGACCTTGCTGTTCGGCTTGGGAGAGAGTTTCCGGACGCTGACGCTTGGAAGGACCGCTGGAGGCCAATAAAAACGGCCCCGAAAGCTCGGGGCCGTATCAGACGAACTTTGCTGCGCCCAATCGGGCGGCGCGGGGCTACTTCTTTTTCTTCGGAGCAGCCTTCTTCTTCGCCGGCGCCTTGGCAGCTTTCTTGGTTGCGTTCTTCATCGTGTGATTCTCCCTTAACATCAAATTTGCGACCTCGCTGAGAGATCGCAGCGTGATTCATATATAAGATGCTTTCGTTCGAAAGTCAAGAAAAAAATGCGCCCGCGCGAACGCCGCGCGAGGCCGCGAATCAAAAAAACGTTCTTCAGAGAAAATGTTTCATCCGCCGAAGCGCGCGGAAGCGCTCGCGGCGCTCGCGACCGCTCTGCTAGCATGGCAGGAAGATGCACTGCCGCGCGCTCGTCCTGACGATGATCGCGTTCGCGCTGTGGAGCGGATGCGCGAGAAAAAAGAAACCGCGCGCGCCCGTGCCGGCGCGCATCGGGCACGCCGAAACGGGCGTCGCAAGCTGGTACGGCTATCCCTATCACGGCCGGCAGGCCGCCAACGGCGAGATCTACGACATGGAGCGCATGACCGCCGCGCACCGAACGCTTCCCTTCCACACCTGGGTGCGAGTGGAGAACCTCGCCAACGGAAAATTCGTCGCCGTGCGCATCACCGATCGCGGTCCTTTCGTGCGCGGACGCATCATCGATCTGTCTCGCGCCGCCGCTCGCGCTATCGGCATGCTCGGCCCCGGCACGGCGAGAGTGCGCGTGGTGGTGACCGCGCCGCCGAAGGACCTTCCTCTGGTGGAGTTGTTCGCCGTGCAGGTGGGTTCTTTCCGCGACCGCTCCCGGGCCGAGGAGTTGCGCGCGCGGCTGGAATCCCGCTTCGGAGCCTCGCGCCTGGTGCGCCGCGAAGGGGCGCCGCCCATGTGGCGCGTCCTGGTCGGACGCGAGCCGGGCGTGGAGCAGGCCGAGGCCCTCGCCGAACGTCTGCGGACCGAAACCGGAGCGGCATTCGTGGTGCGTCTGGACCAGGTGGAACCCTGAGGCTGCACCTCAGGCGGTCGCGCGCGTTTGCGCTCACGAAAATATACGGTAGAGTTTTGTCCGGTTCGGGACACAATATTTATGACGTGCTCGCGGTCGCGGTCGGTAACCGATACCGAACCGCGACCGTAAGGGAGCGGGACCGGCGGTTCCAGGAGAGAAGCGCGACAGTGGAGAACACGAGCGCGGGACGAGGTTTGGTGGGCCAGTCGGCATGCGCGCGGCAAATGAACCGCATGGTGGAGAAGTTGGGCCGCTGCAGGTGGCCGGTGCTCCTGTTGGGCGAAACGGGAACCGGCAAAGAGGTCGCCGCCCGCGCGATCCACCGGGTTCTTGGGGAGGGCCCCTTCGTCACCATAGACTGCTCGTCCATGGTCGGCCCCCTGATGGAAAGCGAGCTGTTCGGGCACGCCCGGGGCGCCTTCACCGGCGCTTGCCAGTCCAAACTGGGCTTGATTGAACTGGCCCATGGCGGCACGGCTTTCTTTGATGAGAGCGGGGAACTGCCGCTGGACTTGCAGGGCAAGCTGTTGCGGGTCTTGCAGCAAAAAGAATTCCGCCCGGTCGGCTCCCTCACCCCGCGCCGTTCGGATTTCCGAATCGTCTCGGCCACCAACCGCGACCTGGCGCGGGAAGCGGAGCGGGGCACGTTTCGCCGCGACCTCTACTACCGGTTGAGTGTCGTCAACCTGCGGATGACGCCGCTGCGCGACCGAAAGGACGACATTCCCCCGCTGCTGGTTCACTTCCTGGAGCGCCATGGCACCCGCCACGTTCTGTCGCGGGAGGCGCTGGAAGCGATCCTCTCCTACGACTGGCCGGGCAACGTCCGGGAACTGGAGAATTGCATTCAGCACATGGTGGCGGTTAACTCCGGACCGCTGCTGCTCCTGGCGAACTTGCCCTCTTCGGTGCTAAACCACGCGCAGGCGATGCGGTCGCTCTGCCAGGCCGCGGCCGCAACGGCCGATGCCGGCGGCCTGCCCGCCGTGTCCCCTCCTCTCCATTCCGGAGACGGCGGCGCGGCGGCGCCCATCCTTCCGCTGACTGAAATCGAAAAGCGCGCCATCGCGCACACGCTCGAATACACCAAGGGAGACCGGGTCATGGCGGCGAACCTGCTCGGCATCGGCCGCACCACGCTCTATCGAAAAATCAAGGAATACGCGCTGGCCCGCTGAGGCTCGAGTTGCCTTGAGAGCCGCCGGCGGCTGCGCCCACTACTTTCACGACGGCATCCGGCGCCGTGTTAAACGGGCATGAGACTCCTCTTGTTGGAAGGAAACCCCGATGACGCAATCCTCGCGCGGGAGGCTCTTCAGGAGATCCAGGAGAGCCGGCGGTGGCGGAGATGGATTCGCTACCTCGACGTGGTCCACCTGGAATGCCTCGACGAGGCCCTGGCTGTGCTGGCCGCGGAGCGCTTCGACGCCGCGCTGGTTGCAGCCCTGCTACCGGATGCAACCGGACTCGATTCGCTCCTGGCGCTGCGCCTGCAAGCGCCGGACCTCCCCGTAGTCCTGATGGTCGCCGACGGCGACGAGCCGCTGGCGCTGAGCGCGGTGCGCGAAGGCGCCGAAGACTGCGTGGCTAAAAGCGAGCTGGATTGCGCGCTTCTGGCGCGCGCCCTGCGCAACGCGGTGGACCGCCGGCGCCGGGTCGCGGCGCTGGGCAGCCTGACCTTGCTGGACGCCGAAACCGGAATCCTCAACCGGGCCGGGTTCCTGCTGGCGGCGGAACGCGAGCGTGCGCTGGCGCGGAAGCTGAAGCGGCCGGTGTGGGTGGCGGTCGCCACGCTCGAGGGCGAGACTGGCGGTTTCGGCGGCGCTTCGCCCGCTCTCTCCGAGACGGCCGTGCTGCTCCGGCACTCCTTTTCCGAGGCGGATATCATTGCGCGCATCGAGCCGCACCGATTCGCCGTGCTCTCCATCTGCCAGCAGGGAGACGAAGCGGCGCTGGCGCTGACCGAACTGCATCGCCGGAGCGCGGTGCGCTTGAAAGTTGGAATCGTCTCCTTCGGACCGGACGCCGACTGGAGCGTGGAAGAACTGCTGGGTCTGGCGCACGGTTCCGTGTGCGAAAATGGGCCGAG
>JACQZT010000390.1 GCA_016213755.1 Acidobacteriota bacterium
GCGCAGCAAATCGCCCTGGCGGCCGGGCGCCCCCCAAAGCTGAAAAGCCGCCAAAACAAAGACGATCCCGATTCTCCTCACACTCGCCATCTTACCCAAAACCGGCCTGTTTGTTTCCGGGTCCGAATCCGTGATATAACTTTGGCAAGATACAACTCCAATCTGGGACTCAGTGGAGGGGTGCGGGAATGGAAGTGTGCTGGGAGAATCCACGGCGGCGGAGTGTGTGCACCGCGTGTCCGAGTCCCGGCGGGGGACTGTTCGCCCAACTGGATCCGGCCCAGCTCGCCGAGATCGATCGCTGCCGCCGCATCCTGACGTTCCGGCGCGGCGCGGTACTTTTCCTGGAGGGCACGGAGTCGGCGGGAGTCTACTGCATCTGCTCTGGCCGTGTAAAGCTGTCCAGCATGCTTCCGGACGGCCGAAAACACATTGCCGGCGTGGCGGGGCCGGGCGAAGCGCTGGGTGTACGAGCCGCGCTGGCGCGCCGTGCGCACGATCTCACCGGGGAGTTGATCGAGGACGGCGAGATCGGCGTAATTCCGAAGATGGACTTCCTGCAGTTTCTGCGCCGCCATCCCGGCATCTGCGAAAGGCTGGCTCTCCTGTTGAGCGAAGAACTCTACCTGGCCTACCGGAAGATCCGGGCTTCGGCGCTCGAACGGGTGGGCGAGCGGCTGGTCGATTTGCTGTGGACCGCGGCCGGCGCTCGCGGCGAACCGCTGAACGGCGGGATCCGGGTGAAGCTCGATCTTAACCAGGAAGAGGTCGCCGAGATGATCGGCGTTTCGCGGCGCAGCATATCCCGGGTATTGGCCGAGTTGAGGCGCGACGGGGTGATCCAGTGCCGTCGGCGGTCAATCGTGGTCCTGAACTGCGAGGAGCTGTTCCGCCGTCTGCCGCCGCGGATGCTGTAGCCCCCCGTTGCGCCAAATGTCTCAAAACGCGCGCGCCAACTGGCCTTGTTCTCGAAACGTCTTTCCCCTGAGAGTGGATAAGAGGGAAGGAGCGTTAAGATGCCACAAAGACCCACGACCGAATTGATGCCCGCCGGCGATTTCAACAAGCTGTTTGTGCTGGCGCTAACCGACCAGGCTTTCCAGCAGGAACTCATGAAGGACGGCTTCGCCGCTCTCGAGCGGCGAGGAATGAAAGTGGCTGTCCCGCGCGAAGTGCAGGCCGCCCTGAAGAAGGCCATCACGCCGGCCCGGGCGAAACCGCGCTGCGGTGTGTGCGGTGTGTGCGGCCTCTGCGCTCTCTGTGGCGAAATTAACGCGGGCTCCGCCAGCGCCGCCCTGTGGGCCCTTTTCCATCTGGCGTAAACCCCGCGCCAGGAGCCGCCATGACGACCGCCCTTGGCGCGTTACAGCGCTATCCGGTGCTTCAACCGGGTCACGAACTCCACTTGACCCCGCGCGGAGGGATGTTGTTCACCCAGGGATCGCTGCACAAGCTCGATCTCGACGAATCGGAGTTCCTGCGGCGCTGCGACGGAAAACACCGTCTTGCGGACCTGCTTACCGGGCGCTGGAACGGCGAGTACTCCGAGGCGCGATTCCTGCTTTTCGGCGTTCAGATGAGCCAGTCCGGATGGGTCCGGATTTCCGGCCGCCCGAAACGGGCGGCCTTGCGCGTCACGGGCTCGCGGCAGGCCTACATTCCGCCTCATCTGGGCGTCGAACTGACCGCGGGCTGCAATCTGCAATGCCGGTTCTGCTACCGGGACGCGGGGGCCTCCAAGCACCAGCACATGCCCGTCGAAACCCTGCTCGACCTCATCCGCCGTCTTCACGCCGCGGGGTTGCGCAGCGTCGAATTGACGGGCGGGGAACCGCTGCTCCACCGGGACTTTGGGCGGATACTGGAGGAATGCGGCCGGCGATTCGAACTCACCGGCGTGCTCTCGAACGGGACTCTGATCACGGACCCGATCGCCGAGCAACTGCGCGCTCTGGGCGACCGGGTGCTGGTGAGTCTCAGTCTCGACGGTTCCACACCCGCCGTGCACGATCCCCGCCGCGGAGTGCCCGGAGCCTGGGCGCGCACCACCGCGAACCTCCGGCGGCTGGCTTCGATGGGCGTGAAAGTCCGGGTGTCCATGTGCGTCGACGACGAGAGCTTCGACGATCTTGAGAACACGCTTCTCGTGGCCCGGGACCTGGGCGCCTTTGCCTTCAACTACACGCCGGTCCTTCCCATGGGCCGGGGAAAAGCATGGGCCCCGGGAGGCTGGAATCTCGACGGCCGCCAGGCGCGCCTGGTCGAGGAATCGATAGCGCAGCGCTACAAGGGCTTCCTGGCGGTTCTGCCCGAGGAGGCCGTCTGCGAGATCGAGGGCGAAGACGGCTGCGGCGCCGGCTACCGGACCTTTACCATGGACCCGTTTGGACGCGTCCGACCCTGCGCCACTTTCGGAGCCGATGACCTCGTCTTCGGCAACCTCACTACGCAGAGCATCGAGGAGGTGTTCAGCCATCCGGCCATACCGGCCATGGCGGAGCTGCGAACTCCGAGCCCGGCCATTTGCGGCGCCTGCAAGTACGCCAACTTCTGCCGCTACTGCTCCCTGCGCGGTTTGCAGGCCAGCGAGTGGGAACCCGGCTGCGCCTGGATCCAACAGCCGGCCCTAAGCCGAATCCTCCCCCACCGCACCAAAACGGGGACAGCCTGACCTACCCGGGTCTTCTACGAGCAACTGCTGCCCTTTTTGAATTTCTTGAGACCGCCGGGCAGCGGCCGCGCGCCCGCGGGAGCAACAGCGGGCGCAGCCGCGGGCTTGGCTGTGACCGCGGCAGGCTGTTCGGCCGCCGCCGGCTGGACATTCCTGGCGAGCGTGCCCGCCATGGTGTGACCTACCAGCAGCGCCAGCGCCGCCACCGACGCCAGCACGGCGCCCGCGCGCGGCCAGGTCAGACGAACCTGGATGCCCTCTTCGAGCGACTCGCCCCGCCGCCGCCGGTCCACGATCTCGGTCGCGGCAAAGGCCGCCAAGGCAATCATGACGATAATCGGAGCCAGCGCGCCGCCGCTCAACCCGCTCCACTGGGAAAGCGTCACCACACCCTGCTCGCCCCAGTGGTACAAACCCTGCAACGGCTCGTAGCCCAGGCCAAACAGCCCCGAGCCGGCAATCACGCCCAGCACGTAAAAGATGGCGTCGATCTTGCCCGAGGCCACGCCCACCACCGAAGTGCCGGGACAATACCCGCCCACGATGAACCCCACGCCCAGCAGCAGGCCGCCCACAATCTGCGCACCCAGTATGGTGGGCGGGATGCTCATCGCGGCCATGTCCACCACGCCCAGCGACGCGAGATACAGCAGCCCCAGCATAGCCACCACGATGGCCGTGAACATCACTCGCAGCACCGCGAAATCGCGGAAATAGAACATGCCGGTGAGCTTGCGCGCGCTGGCGAAACCCGCCCGCTCCAGAAAGAAGCCGAACCCGAAGCCCAGCAGGAAAATCAGCAGAAACCCGGCGCCTTCGCCGAACGCTCCCAGGGGATATAAGGGTGCACTCATGACCATTGCCTCCGCACAAACCACGCCATGGCGTAACCGCCGGCGAACACGCTTAACATGAAGGCCCAGCTTCCCAGCGCCAGCTCCGAGCCGCCGCTCAACGCCTGGCCGCTGGTGCAGCCGCGCGCCAGCCGCGCCGCCAGGCCAGTGGCCGCGCCGCCCGCGAAGGCCAGCAGAAAACGGTACTTGGCGGGGAAGGTCGCGCCCTTCTCGACGACCTTGCGGAACCGGCCGGTCGTGATCGCCCCCACCAATCCGCCCAGGAAGACTCCCGCCACCTGGTACAGCATCCAGTCGTTCAGCGGCGAGCGCCCGTCGGCGAAGTAGGATCTAAAATAGCCGTTGGCCTCGGTGTAGGCCGGCGCCACCATGTGCAGGCCGACAGCGGCCAGCCGCGAGAAAGCCCCCGACGCCCCCAGACCGTTTCCCAATAAATAGAAGGATGCGACCAGCATCAGGCCAATGCCCGCACCGGCCAGATATGGCGACCAATATGGTTTTTGAATCACAGAATCCCCCAATGGCTCGCCTGCCCGGCGAGCAGAATCACCGCGCGCAGCGCGAATCCGCCGCACAAAACCAGCACCGGCGCGACCAGCGTATCCTGCGCCCGGCCCCGCCGGTGCAGCAGTTCCAGCCCGGCCGGCAGGACCATTCCCGTAATCGCCACGGCGGCCCAGAAGGCGCCCGTGAAATCGCCGCCCAGCAACAGGCGCGCCGCGCCGCGCTGCGCCTCGCCGCCCGTGGCCATGCCGATCAGCAGCAGCACCAGCGCGCCCGCTTCGGCGGCAATCAGTTTCAGATCCAGCGCGCTCAACCACTCGCGCTCGGCGGGCACAAGCAGCGCCAGCAGCGCCACCGCGCTCGACAGCCCCGAGAGCAGGAACAGCGGGCCCAACAAAGGCGTGTTCCACAGCGGGCGCGCCCCCAGCGCGCTCAGCAGGATGCCGGTATAAATACCCAGCGCCCCGCCCAGCGCCATATTGACCTGGGGCCAGTACGGCACCCGGATGTCCAGGCGGCGCAGCATTTGCAGAATCATCGCCGGATAAACCAGCAACAGGATCCAGGAGCCCCAGCTCATGGGCGAAGCGATGCTGAAAGAGGTATAGAACCGCCACACGTGCAGCTTGTGTTCCAGGTCCAGAAACAGGGCCAACATGCCCACGCTCAACAGCGCCGGCGCGAGCAGCAGCGTCCCGCCGGGCAGCGGCTGGCCGGCGCGTTCGCGCCAGGCGGTAACGATCATCAACCCCGCCACCAGGCCGCCGAAAAAGAGGTAGGCGGCCACCTCCCAGCCCCAAATGCGGAGCAGAGGCTGGATTCCGGGATTGAGTCCTACAGCGCTCAGTTCCATGGCATTACTCCAGGTAGAAGACGTTGGGTTGCGTGCCGGCTTCGGGCTTCAGCGCGTGATGGGCGCGGGAAGCCAGAACCTGCGACAGGTCGCCGAAGATCATCGCGCGGCTCGGGCAGGTGGAAACGCAGGCCGGTTGCAGCCCGTACACTTGCCCTCGTCCACCAGCACGATGCCGCCGTCGGCGTAGTGGCTGGCCCCGGTGGGGCAGTTGCTCACGCACGGTGCCTCCGAGCACTGGTTGCAGCGCTCGCTGAA
>JACQZT010000393.1 GCA_016213755.1 Acidobacteriota bacterium
GATCTTCTCTTCGCGCGGGCTGAGGGTTTTGAGGACCTCGGCGGTCTGCTCGCGCAGGTTCAGGTTGATCACCGCCTCCGAGGGCGACGTCACGCGCCGGTCGACGATGAAATCGCCCAGGTGCGACTCCTCCTCCTCGCCTACGGGGGTTTCGAGCGAGATCGGCTCCTGCGCGATGCGCAGCACCCGGCGCACCTTGCCCACCGGGAGTTCCAGCCGCCGCGCCAGCTCTTCGGAGGTGGGTTCGCGCCCCAGTTCCTGCTGCAAGTGGCGCTGCGCCCGGACCAGCTTGTTGATGGTCTCGATCATGTGCACCGGGATGCGAATGGTGCGCGCCTGGTTGGCGATGGCGCGCGTAATCGCCTGGCGCACCCACCAAGTGGCGTAGGTGGAGAACTTGTAGCCGCGGCGGTAATCGAACTTGTCCACCGCCTTCATCAGGCCGATGTTGCCTTCCTGAATCAAATCCAGGAACTGCAGCCCGCGGTTGGTGTAGCGCTTGGCAATGGAAACCACCAGCCGGAGATTGGCCTCGATGAGCTGCTTCTTGGCGGTCTCGGCCTCCAGCTCGCCGCGCTCGACGATTTGCAGCGTGCGCCGGAGATCGGTGGCCGACGAGCCGTGTTCCTCTTCCAGTTGCTGCAAGCGATGGCTGAGCTGCCGCAACTCCTTGCGCGACTCCCGCGCCGTCCCGCCGCCGCGCTCCTCGCTGCGCCGCTGCGCGCGGGCGATGTCGCGTTCCAGCGGCTTGACCTCTTCGACCGCCGCCCGCAGCCGCGCGGCCAGCCGGCGCCGGATGAAGCTCCCGAGCTGGAGACCGCGCACCAGTTGCGAGATACGGATGGTGGTGCGGGCCAGATTCATGCGCAAGGCGCGGTGCTGTTTCGGCTTCATTCCGCGCGAAACGGCCAGCAGTTTCTGCCGCAGTTGATGCGTTTTTCGGAACTGCTTGTCGATTTCCCCGATCTGGGCGTAGAATTCCTGCCGGGCGTCGTCGATTCCCTCGTCGTTGACCAGGTCCGGCAGAAGCAGCACGTCGCGCACGGAGAGCGCCTCGCGGGAGACCTCCTCTCCCAGCCGGACGACCTCCTTGATCATCAGGGGAGAGCGCGAAAGCGCCTTTTCGGTGGCGCGCTGGCCGCGCTCGATCCGCCGCGCCAGCTCGATTTCGCCGTCGCGGGTGAGCAGCGGAACCGTGCCCATCTCGCGCAGGTACATGCGCACGGGGTCGTTGGTCTTGTCTCCGAAGTCCTGCGCGAAATCCAGATCGGCGAACTCGTCGCTGTCGTCCTTCTTCTCGAAGGCGAGCTTGGGTTCGTCCAGGATCTCGACCCCGGCGCCGTCGAGATCGGCCAGGAACTCGTCCAGTTCCGGGCCGACCGAAATGTCGTCGGGCAAAACCTCATTAACCTCGTCATAAAGAACGAAGCCCTTGGCCTTCCCCGTTTCCATCAGTTGCCGAAGCCGGCCGAACTTGTCGTCCAGTGCCACTGCCTATTCCTGAGTCTGGAGCGTGACTTATTCATCTGATTCTACACCGTCGGAAGGACTCATCGGGGTGCGCCGGAATCCATGCGGTTCAATTCCCCGGCCAGGCGCAACGCCTCCGCGAAATCTCCGGCTCGTTCCGCTTCCCGCAAACGCGTGCGAACTTCCGCGCGAAGCGCCTCGCGCCCGGCCGACTCGAGTTTCTCCAGGCACCATTCGGCCTGTTTCCGGCAATCGGTCCCTTCGCTGCCCTCATCGGCCAGAACCGCGGCCAGCAGCAGTGTGCGCTCCTCCTCGGAAAGCCGCGCGTCGAGTTCCGAGAAACCGATCTTCTGCCCCGACTCGCTCAACTGGAGCAGCACGGCAAACACGGCCCGCGTCGCAAACCGCTCGGCGGCGCCCAGCGCCTGGAGGCGCGCCAGGACGCCGGTCTGGATCTCGGGAGACCTCAGAATGCAGTTGAGCAGGATCTTCTCCATCGGCGGGACGGAGGTGGGCGCCGGTTCCGGCGCGCCGCGCTCGCGCCGGTCGAGAGCCGCCTTGCGGAACTGGTCGAGCACGATGCCGCGGTCGATGGCCAGATAGTGCGCCACGTCCTCGGCCACGGCGGCCCGCTCGATCTTGTCCGACATGCGATGAATGGCCGGCAGCAGTTCCTTGAGCGCCGCCATCTGACCCTCGACGGTGGCGCCGTGACGCGAGCGGGCGCGGTCGGCGAGCCAGTGAAAATAGCTGCCCGCGGCGTCCAGGCGCTTGCGATACTCTTCGGCGCCGCGCTGCTTGACGTACTCGTCGGGGTCGAGGCCGGTCTCCAGTTCCAGGATGCGAATGCGCAGGTCCTCGTCCAGCAGAATCTGGATCGAACGCTCGGCGGCGTTGGCGCCCGCCGCGTCGGGATCGAAGTTGACCACGATGTTTCCCGAGTGGCGCTTCAGCGAGCGCACTTGCGCGCTGGTGAGCGCGGTGCCGCAACTGGCCACCACTTCCCGGATGCCCGCCGAATAGACGCCGATGACGTCCATGTAGCCTTCCACCAGCACCGCGCGGTCGTTCTTGCGAATGCCTTCCTTGGCGCGGTGCAGGTTGTAGAGCACCGTGCTCTTGCGGTAGATCGACGTCTCGGGCGAGTTCAGGTATTTCGGTTCCTCCTCGGCGGCCAGCGCGCGGCCGGCGAAGGCGATGATCTTGCCCGATTCATTCTGGATGGGGAACATCAGCCGGCCGCGAAAGCGGTCGTAGAATCCCGATCCGTCCTGGCGCTTCAGAACCAGCCCGCTGGCCTCCATCTGCTCGGCGGTGAATCCGTCCTGCTGAAAGCGGCGCGCCAGAAACTGGCCCGAGCGCTCGGCGAAGCCCAGTCCGAACTCCTCGATCTCGGCTGCCGCCAGGCCGCGCTTGGAGATGTAGCCGCGCGCGTCGGCGCCGGCGCTGGAGGCCAGGGCGTTGCGGAACATGCGCGCGGCCAGTTCGTGCATTTCGAAAATCCCCGCGCGCAGCTTGGTCTCCGGGTCGCTGTAGTCGCTGCGCTTGGGCAGCGGGATGCCGTGACGTTCGGCCAGCAGCTTCAGCGCTTCATAGAAGCTCAGCCGCTCGATCTCCATCACGAACTTGATGACGTCGCCCTTGGCCTGGCAGCCGAAACAGTAATAGAACTGGTGCGTGGCGTGAACCGAAAACGAACCGGTCTTCTCGGTGTGAAACGGGCACAGGCCCATCCAGCGCGGGCCGGAGCGCTTCAAACGCACGTATTCGCCGATCACCTTGACGATATCGACGCTGGCCTTCAGGTGCTCGACGAAATCCATACGCTATTCCATTATGACTGGCCCAGCAGGTTCATCAGCGCGGCCTCGTCAACGACCGCGACGCCCAGCGCGCGCGCCTTGTCGAGCTTGGAGCCGGCCTCCTCTCCCGCGACGACATAATGGGTCTTCTTGCTCACCGAGCCGGTGACCTTGCCGCCGGCGGCCTCGATGCGCGCCTTAGCCTCCTCGCGAGTCATGGAAGGCAGCGTGCCGGTGAGCACGAAGGTCAGCCCGGCCAGTGGCCCGCCTTCGGCGCGGCGCTTCTCTCCGGTGAATTGCAGGCCGGTCTCCCGCAGCCGCCCCACTAGTTCCCGGTTGCGCGGCTCGTCGAAAAAGTGGCGGATGCTGTGCGCGACCTTCGGCCCGACTTCCTGGGCCTGCTGAAGCGTCTCGGCATCCGCGCCGGCGATCGAGTCCAGGCTCCCGAATGTGTCCGCCAGAATCTGCGCCGTGCGCTCGCCGACGAAGGGAATGCCCAGGCCGTTCAGCACGCGGGCCAGCGGCTGGGTTTTGGATCGCGCGATGTTGTCGAGGACCTTGGTGGCCGACTTCTCCGCCATCCGCTCTAACGGCAGCAGGTCGGGCAAGGCCAGCTTGTACAGATCCGCGACGCTGGTCACGAGGCCGCGGTCCACCAGTTGATCGACGAGTGCCTCGCCCATGCCGTCGATGTCCATCACGCCGCGCGCGGCGAAGTGCAGAATCGATTCCTTCAGGCGCGCCGGGCAGTTGGTGTTCACGCAGCGGCTGGCCACTTCTCCTTCCTCCCGCGCCACCTCGCCGCCGCAAACCGGGCACTCGGCGGGCATGACGAAGGCGCGCCGTTCGTCGCCGTGTTTTACGACCCGAACCACCTTGGGGATCACGTCGCCCGAGCGTTCGACGACCACGGTGTCGCCGATCTGCACTTGGAGTCGCTCGATCTCGTCCTGGTTGTGCAGTGTGGCGCGGGACACTTTGACCCCGCTGACTTTCACCTCCAGCAGGTGCGCCACCGGCGTCAGCGCCCCCGTGCGTCCCACCTGCACCTCGATGTTTTCGAGGACCGTCTCCGCCTGCCGCGCCGGGAACTTGAAGGCGATGGCCCAGCGCGGCGCCTTGGCGGTCCATCCAAGCGCGCGCTGATGCGCAACCGAGTCGACCTTCGCCACCACGCCATCGATCTCGCAGGGCAGGCTGTCGCGCCGGCCCTCGAATTCCTGGCAGAAGGCGAGCAGCTGTTCGGCGTCCTCGCACAGCCGGCGGTGGGAGTTGACCTTGAAGCCCATGCCGGCGAGCGTTTCCAGCGCCTCCCAGTGGCTTTCCTGTTCCGGTTCGGCGAGCAAGAAATAGGCGTAGAAATCGAGCTGGCGCGAGGCCGTGATGCGCGGTTCGAGAACGCGCAGCGAGCCGGCCGCCGAGTTGCGCGGGTTGGCGTAGAGGGGCAATAGCTGGCGCTCGCGTTCGGCGTTCAGCCGATTGAAAGCGTCGCGGGTCATGACCACTTCACCGCGCACCTCGAAGCGCGCCGGGCCGTCCGGGACGCGCAAAGGCAGGCTGCGGATGGTGCGGGCGTTCTCGGTGACGTCCTCGCCTTCGGCGCCGTCGCCGCGCGTAATGGCGCGGTGCAGGACGCCGTTCTCGAAGCGGACCGCCAGCGAGAGGCCGTCGAGCTTGAGCTCGGCGACATAGCGGTACGGCTCGCCGGCCAGCAGCTCGCGCACGCGGCGGTCGAACTCGCGCAGTTCGCCTTCGTTGAGCGCGTTGTCCAGGCTCAGCATGGGCGCGCTGTGAGCCGCTTTGACGAAGCCCTCGCGCGGAGCGCCGCCGACGCGCTGGGTGGGCGAGTCGGGGGTGAGGAGGTCCGGATGCTCGCGCTCGATCCCGGCCAGCCGCCGCATGAGCGCATCGTAATCGGCGTCGGCGATTTCAGGCCGGTCGAGAACGTAATAGAGATGCTCGTGGCGGCGCAGCGTCTCGCGCAGCCGTTCGGTTTCCCGGAGCAGATCCTGGTCCATGGTGGTCTTCTAACATGGTAGTCTTTGAGAGCTTGAAAACCATCACCCGGTATCGAAGTGCCCGCTTGATTTTCAATCCGTGCGCCGGAGCGTTCCGGCGCGGAGGCGCGCGGCGCCTGGCGCGAGCGCTCGACCTGCTGCGCTCGGCGGGGCACCAGGTGGAGGAGCATCCCACCACCGGCCCCGGCGCGGCGGGAGAGATGGCGCGCGACCTGATCGCCCGCGGCGCCGATCTGATCCTGGTGGCGGGCGGCGACGGCACGGTCAACGAAGCGTTGAACGGCATGGCGGGCGCGGCGACTCCGCTGGGCGTGCTGCCGGCCGGCACGGCGAACGTCCTGGGTCATGAACTCGGCCTGGGCAGCCTGGAGCAAGCCGCGGCGAGAATCGGAGAGTGCGAACCGGTGCGCGTCGCGCTCGGCCTGCTGCGGCCGTCGGACGCGCCGCCCCGGCATTTCCTGATGATGGCCGGCGCGGGGCTTGACGCGCTCGTGGTGAACGAGTTGAATCCGGATCTCAAACGGCGCCTGGGCAAGTTCGCCTACTGGGTGGCGACGTTCCGGCTGGTTGGCCGCCGCCTGGAGGAGTTCGACGTGCGGGCGGGCGGAGTGCAGCGGCGCTGCGGCTTTGCGCTGGCCGCCCGGGTGCGCAACTACGGCGGCGACCTGGAGATCGCCCGCGGCGCGAGCCTCTTGCGCAACGACTTCGAAGCCGTGCTTCTGGAAGGCGCCGCGGCTTCGCGATACCTGAAGTACTTCGCCGGCGTGGGGATCCGAACGCTGGGCCGGATGCGCGGCGCAACGATACTGCGCAGCCGAGCGCTGGAGCTTTCCGGCGGGCGGGCGCCGGTCCAAGTGGATGGCGAAGCGGCGGGCTGGCTGCCGGCCACCATCGAGATCGTCGACGACGGGACAACGCTACTCGTGCCCCCCCAGTTCCTGGCCCGCGAAATTCGGTGACGGGCTACTCAATCCCCAATTTCGAAATTGGGGATTGAGTAGCCCGTCACTGAATTTGTCGCCACGCTCTCCTCATCGTCTTGACACTACGGTTCCTTGCCTCCCTCGCCCGGCAAGAACCGGGTAGATCAGGCTGTCCCCGTTTTGACTTGGTAGAATTTGGGTATGTTCTTTAAGGGATTGGAACACACCGCCATCGCCACGCCAGGGCCGAAGAGGCTGGCCGAGTGGTACGTCGAGCACTTGGGATTCATCATCAACTTCAGCTACGACGGCAATTATTTCGTCAAAGCGCCCAACGGCGCCATGCTGGAAATCATTCCCTCCGAGGGAGACCCTGTGGCCACCCGGATGAAAACTCCCGGCCTGCGGCACCTGGCCGTTTGGGTGGACGATTTCGACGGAGCGCTCGCCGAGCTTAAGCGCCAGGGCGTCGCGTTCCTCGGCGAGCCGTTCGAGGTCAAGGGCAACCGCCTGGTCTTCTTCACCGACTGCGACGGCAACATCTTGCACCTGATCCACCGCCAGCAGCCGCTGCCGTAGCCGCGGAGCCAGGGTGCTCAAGCGGACCTTTCAAGCCTTCGAGTCGCGCGACTTCCGCCTGGTCTGGGCGGGCGCCTGTACCTCGAGCATCGGCACGTGGATGCAGAAGCTGGCGCAGAGCTGGCTGGTCTTGCAGCTTTCCGGGTCGCCGTTTCTGCTGGGCCTGGATGCGTTCCTGGGGGAGGTCCCGATTCTGCTGTTCTCGCTAGTCGGCGGCGTGGTGGCCGACCGCATGGACCGGCGGCGGCTGCTGGTGGCTTCCCAGATCGCGCAGGCGAGCTGCGCGTTTGTGCTGGCCACGCTTTTCGCGCTGGGCGCCGTCCAGGTGTGGCAAATCCTGACGCTCTCGTTCCTGGTGGGTGTGGCGCAGGCCTTCGGCGGCCCGGCCTACCAGGCGCTGATTCCGACGTTGGTACCCGCGGAGGGGCTCTCCGCCGCCATCGCGTGGAATTCCATCCAGTTCAACCTGGCGCGCGTAGTCGGACCGGTGCTGGGCGGCTTGGCGCTGACCAAACTGGGAGCGACTTGGTGTTTCGGGCTGAACGGCGCTTCGTACCTGGGCCCCATTCTGGCGCTGGTGGCGCTGGGACCGCGGCGCCTGCCGGAGCGCACCGGCGAGACCATGGTGGAGAGCATGAAGCAGGGCATCCGTTTCATCCGCACCCGCCCGGCCATGCTTTCCCTCATCGTGCTGGCCTTCGTGATGACCATCCTGGGAATTCCGGTGATCGTCTTTCTGCCGGTCTTCGCCCGCGACGTATTCCGGCAAGGGCCGAGCACCTACACGCTGCTGCTCTCCGTCTCGGGCATCGGCTCGGTGCTGGGCGCGCTGGCGGTGGCCGCCACGGGACACCGCGGCCGCCAGGGCACGGTGGCGCTGAGTACGCTGGTTGCGCTGGGTGTTTGCATCACGGCTTTCTCGCTCTCGCGCAATCTGGCGGCGAGCTGCGTCTTCCTGTTTCTCGGCGGAGCGTCGCTGGTGGCTACGTTCGCCACTGTGACTTCGCTGGTGCAGTCCATCGCTCCGGACGAGATGCGCGGCCGGGTGATGGCCGTGTACAGCGTGTTCTTCCGCGGCGGCATGCCGTTGGGCAGCCTCATCACTGGGAGCCTCGTGCCCCGCTTCGGAGCGCCGGTGGTGCTGGCGGTCAACGGCGCGTTACTGGCCGTGCTGGGCCTGACGTTCATCGCCCGCCGCCGAAAGCTTGCCTCGATGTAGCAAGATATGTGTATGGCTTGGATCATGGGGTGGACCTTGGCGGCGCTTCTGGCGGGAGCCGCGCCAGCGGGGGAATTGCAGTTGGCTCGCGACCGGCAGGACCGCGCGGCCCTGCTCCGTTTGGGCGGCGAATTGGCCGCCGCCGCGGACAAGAGTCCGAAGAACGCGGCGGCACAATACCAGGCGGCGCGGGCCCAATCCTACCTCGCCGAGGTCGCCCTCGAACTGCGGGATCGCGGCCAGGCGAAAGAGGCCGCGGAGACCGGCATCCGCCTGGCCCAGCAGGCGGCGGCCCTGGCGCCGAACAACGCCGAGTATCACCGGCTGCTGGGCACGCTGTGCGGCCAGGTGATTCCGGCCAACGTGATGGCGGGCATGAAATGGGGCCGCTGCGCGCAAGAGGAGGTCAATAAGGCCATCGAACTCGACCCCCGGTCGGCGGTGGCCGTTCTGGGCCGAGGCATCGGCAACTACTATCTGCCGCCACTGCTCGGCGGAAGCGTCGAGAAGGCCATCGGCGATTTCGAGAGGGCCATCCAGTTGAATCCCAAGTACGCGGATGCATATCTGTGGCTGGGCATCGCCCTGCGCAAGGCTAATCGCCCGGCCGAAGCCCGCAAGGCCATCCAGCGGTCGGTCGAACTGAATCCCAACCGGGTGTGGGCCAAACAGCAACTGGACAAAACCCCTCAATAGATGCGCGCCCAACTCCCCGTCGCCGCCGTCATCGCCGCCCTGACGCTGGCCGGCTTTTTCCAGTTTCCGGGACACACCTACCTGCAATCGGACACGCAGATCTACCTCCCCATGTTCGAGCGCCTGGAGAACCCGCAAGTCCTGGCCAAAGACCTGGTGGCGACCCGCCCCCACATGGCCTTTACCATCTACGACGAGGTCTCGCTGGGCTTGCGGAAGCTAACCGGCGCCGATTTTCAGCACGTGCTGGCGGCCCAGCAGTTGCTGTTTCGCGCCCTGGGGATCCTGGGGGCGTTCCTGATCGCCACCTCGCTCGGCCTGGGCCGGTGGCCGGCGCTGGCCGTGGCCGCGCTCTTCTCGCTGGGCGCCACAGTGCTGGGCCCCATGGTGCTGACCTTCGAGTATGAGCCGGTGCCGCGCGGCTTCGCCCTGCCGCTGCTGGTGTTTGCGATCGGTCTGGCGGCCCACGGGCGCGATCTGGGCGCCGGCGCCGCAGCCTCACTCGCGTTTCTCTATCACCCGCCGACGACTTTCGTCTTCTGGGCGGTTTACTCGGCGCTGACGCTGTGGCCCACGCGCCCCGACTGGATGATCCGGCGCATCCGCGGACTGGCCCCGCTGGCCGCCGCGGTCCTGATCATGTTCGCCCTCTCGCGCCTGCACACTGGCGCCGCCGAACAGCAGGTCCTGTTCAGCCGCATCGACCCCGCCTGGGAGCAATTGCAGCGCATGCGCGCTCCCTATGACTGGGTTTCCCTGTGGATCGGAGGCCTGTGGCTGCAATACGCCATCCTGTGGCTGGTTTCGGCCGCCGCCGCTTGGCGGCTGCGCGCAAGTCTTTCCCCGGAGCTGCGCTTTTTCGCGCTCGGCATGCCGCTGGCCGGCGTGCTTAGCGTTCCCGCGTCCTACCTTCTGCTGGAACGGATGAAGCTGGCGCTGATCCCGCAGTTCCAGCCCGCGCGCGCCATCCTGTTCATCACCGTGTTCGCCGTGCTGATGGCGGCCGCCGCCGGAATCGGGGCCGCCGCGCGGGGCCGCCTGTGGGAAGCGGTTCTGTGGCTTCTGCCGGCCTTCGCCGTGCCCGCCAGCTCGCGACTGATGGAACTGCTGCGGCCGGATTTGGCCAACCCGTCGATCGTCCGCCGCCTGGTTCTGGTGGCGGGCTGTGCCGCGGCGATGGCGTGTGCGGCCCGCTGGCGCCGGTTCGCCCCCGCCGTGATGCTGGTCGCCGTGGCCGCGTTTTGGCTGGTCCCGGGTGTGGGCGGCGTCGAGAATTATCCCCGCTTGGACTCGCCGGAACTACGTCAACTGGCCGAGTGGGCCCGCCGCTCGACGCCGCAAGATGCGGTGTTTCTGTTCCCCGACGCCGGCCGGGAACTGTATCCGGGCGTTTTCCGGGCCAGGGCGGTGCGCGCCGTATGGGTCTGCTGGAAGTCGGGCGGCCAGGTCAACTTCATGCGCGGTCTGGCCCTGGAATGGGGCGCGCGCTGGCGCCAGGTGATGGCCAAGAAACTTGACTACTCCGTCGTCGATTACCGCTCCCTGGGAGTTGACTTCGTGGTCCTAAAGCCGGCCCACCGCCTGCCCGGCCGGACTCCAGTCTACGAAAACCCCTCGCACCTGGTCTACGCCCCATAAGAAACTCGGGGACAGACTGGAACTGACGCTCCAATTGGAGCATCATAAGAGTGGACCTATGCGACTACTCAAAATTGCATTTGGCTCTTTGATCGTTTTCGGACTCGCTCTCAACGCGGCTGACGATGGGTTCATCAAGGCGCGCGGAAGGCCGACCGGCGCGGGACTGTTCGTGGACGGGAAGTATATCGGTCCGGCGGGGCGGTTTACCGTTCCCGAGAAGTACAGTGTGCCGGCCGGCGAACACGAAGTCGCCCTGAAGGACCCTCGTTACGAGGACTTCAGCACCAAGGTTACGGTGCGGACAGGCAAGACCACTAAGATCGGCTACAAACTGAAGAAAGCCGAACTGCCCAAAGGCCCATTCGGGCGCTTGCGGTTCGGCGGTGACGGGTCGGAGTCGTTCATCTCGGTGACCGCCGGCGACACGGGTGCGGTCTACATCAACGACAAGTTCTGGGGCTTCGTGGATGAGTTGAACAACGCCGGCGGCGGGATGCTGCTGCCCCCGGGTGAATACCACGTGCGCGCCGAAACGCAGAACTTCGGTGTGGTGGACCAGACCGTAAAAATCGAAGCGCACAAAGTCACGGTCATCCAGTTGCACAAGCGTTAGGGGAGTCCGCCAGGATCAGTTTTCCCGCAGAAACGCCTGCACCTCGGCGCGGGAGGGGATGGATGCTTGCGCGCCGAGGCGCGTCACCGAGACGGCCGCCGCGGCGTTGGCGAAGCGCAGCGCTTGCTCGACCGGCGCTTGCTCGGCCAGCGCCACGGCCAATGCCGCGTTGAAAGTATCTCCGGCGGCGGTGGTGTCCTTCGCCGTCACGCGGAAGGCGGGGCTGTGGAGCGCGACGCGCCCATCCACATAGCAGCAGCCCTGTTCCCCCAGCTTCACAATCACCGCGCGAGGACCCAATTGGAGCAGATCCGCGGCCAGCGCGGGCGCCTGTTCGGGAGTCACACGGCTCACCGGACGTCCCAGCAGGATGCATGCCTCGCTCTCGTTGGGCGTCAGGATGTCGACCTGCGCCAGCAGGTCAGGCGATAGGGCTTGCGCCGGCGCCGGATCGAGAATGGTCCGCGCGCCCTCCTCGCGCGCCAGGGCCAGGGCGGCGGCGACGGCGTCCAGGGGCGTCTCCAATTGGAACAACGCCAGCGCGGCGCCACGGAAGCTGGAACGATACCCGTTCACTTCCGGCGCCGAAAAAACGTGATTGGCGCCCGAGGCCACCACAATGGAATTCTGCCCGCCCTGCTCGACCCAGATCAGCGCCACGCCGGTGGGCTGGGAACGGGTGGCATGCACCGCGCTCACGTCCACTCCGGCGGCGGCGAGACTGGCTTTCAGATGATCGGCGAAAACGTCGTAGCCCACTCGTCCCACCATGCGCGTGGTCACCACGCCGGCGCCGAGTTTGCCTGCGGCGCACGCCTGGTTGGCGCCCTTACCGCCCGGAATCATCTGGAAATCGCGGCCCAGGACCGTTTCGCCCGGGGCGGGCAGATGAGCCACACTCACCACGAAGTCCATGTTCAGACTTCCCAGCACGACGATGTTGGATTTCATCGGGAGAGATCGATGCCGAGCTTTTTGAGTTCGTCGGCGTAGTACCTGCGATGAAGCAGGTCCCATTCTTCCGTGCCTTCGACGATTTCCCGCTTTTGGGAGCGGATTTTGCGGCGCGCCTCGCGGTCCACCCGGTCCTCGATGGTGAGCAGTTCGGAGATGCTGCGGACCACCTCCAGGCGCACGTCGTTGGGGTCTTTCTTGAGGCGCACGTCACGCGATTTGCGCATCTGCGCGATGAGCTTGTGCGAAATGTCGTTGATCTTGTCCCGCGAAAGCTTCATCGCGTCGCCCGAGTCGCGTCCGGAGGCGCGGATCACCTTGCGCTGGGTGATCAGCGTATTCTTGATGCGGCGGAACATGTCCTGATAACTGACTCCCTCGCGCCGCATATACTCGCTGTACTGGCTGAGGATTTCCCGCACTTCGTCGTTGAGGCGGTCCTCGACCGCCAGTTCCCCGGCAATCAGGTCGGAAACCAGCGCGGCCGCGCCGTTGGGATTCGAAGTTTCGATAATCTGGGGCGAAAGGCGCTTGACCAGCTCGCGCGACAGATAGGCGATCAATTCCCTAGCAAGAAGCATCAGTTAGGCTCGGGCAGCTCAACTGTTCAGTGTAGCGGCGCGCTCGTGATGGTGTCAAACCCGATGGGGTGCGCGACGGTGCTTCGTTCCGCGGAACCGGGTTTCACATCGCTTCGGCGTAAGGCATCGGCGGCGCCTTGCCCAGCAGCCGGGAGTAGACCGCCAGCGAGCCGCGGTGGTGCGCGGTGTGATCGGCCAGCGCGTCGAAGACGGTGTGCCGCGGCGCTCCGCCCATGATCGGGCCCGGGGGCAGGGGCGACTCCCACTCGGCGCCGGAGTGCGCTTCAATGCACTCGGCGGCCGCTGCCCAGGCCCGGTTCAGCCACGCCCGGGCAGCCTCCAGCGATGCGACGGCGCGCATCTCACGGTCCAGGCGCTCGAAGTCGAGGTCGAACCCGTCCCTGGAGAACGCGCCCTGGACGAACCACTCGACGGTCTGCGCCGTGTGCGCCACCTGCTGGGCGACCGTGAAGATGCCCTCCACTGGAGCAAACGCCGAATCCGCTTCGTCGAGCACCCGAGTCGAGCGCTCGAAAAACTCTTTCATCGAATCCACCTGGCTCTTCAGTCTCTCTTTCATGAACGGGAACCTCTCTGTTTTTTCCCCGCAAAACGCCGCGATACGGTCGCCATTCGCGCCGGGTCCGGATAGCGCACCTGTTCGAGAAACAACCCGCAGGCCGGCGCGGTCCATTCCGCCACCGGAAGCGAGATCGCCGCCGGGTCCTCGATCAGGCGCCGAAAATCGTCCTCCGGCAATTCGCCCAGGCCGACCTTCACCAGCGCACCCACAACCCGCCGCACCATTCTCCACAGGAAGTGCGACGCCTCGATACGAAAGCGGATCTCGTCGCCCGCAGGCTCGACCTCGGCCCGGTCCACCACGACGATGGTCGATTCGCCGGGCCGCGCGGCATCCTCGGCGCGGAAGGCGCGGAAGTCGTGCCGGCCGGGCAGTATCCGCGCGGCCCGGGCCATGGCGGCGGTCTCCAGCGGCCGCTTCACCCACCAGACATGCCGCTTGGAGAAAGCGGTCTTGCGGGTGGAGATGCGGTAGAGGTAGATCCGCGTCAGGGCGTTGTGACGGGCGTGGAAAGCGGGCGCGGCGGGCTCGATCGCCAGCACGGCCATGTCCGACGGCAGGGCTTTGTTGAGTTCGCGGCGCAGGGCGAGCTCGTCCAGGCGCGGCTTTCCGGAGACGCGCATGTGCACCACCTGCGCCAGCGCGTGCACGCCGGCGTCGGTGCGTCCGGAACCCTGCATCTCGACGGCCGCACCCAGCAGGGCTTCGGCGGCCGCGCGCAGTTCGCCTTGCAGCGTGCGCGCGTTCTTCTGTTCCTGCCAGCCGCTGTAGCGCGTGCCGTCGTACTCGAGGATCAGCTTCCAAGTGGGCATCGTCGGGTGGCGCCGCGAACGCGCATGGTAGGTTAATTGTAATATGCCGCTCGCCAAGGTGGTTCGGCTCGACGCTCTCCCGCCCGGCACGATGACCGAGGCGCGGGTGAACGGGCAAAGCTACGTGGTCGCCAATGCCGGCGGAGAGATCCACGCGCTCGGCGGCGTCTGCCCGCACCGCGGAGCGAGCCTGGCGCACGGCGCGCTGCACGGCTCGTCGATCGTCTGCCCGTGGCACGCCTGGGAATTCGACTGCCGCTCGGGAGAGCACGATTTCGACCCCTCGATCCGGCTGGCGCGCGTGCCGGTGCGCCTGGCGGACGGGGACATTTACATCGAGGTGCCCTGAGTGCCCGAACTGCCGGAAGTCGAAACCGTGGTGCGGACGGTGGCTCCCCGCGTGGTGGGACGGCGCATCCGCGCGGTGCAAGCGGCCTCCCGCTTTGTGGCGCCCCGGCCGCTGGAGGGCGCCGTCGGGCAGGCCATCCGCGCCGTCGAGCGCTCGGCCAAGCACATTCTGTTCGTATTGGACGCCGGCTTGCTCTGCATTCATCTGGGCATGACGGGCAAGCTGCTGGTTAATGCGCCGCCCGGCCCGCACACGCGCGTCGTTTTCGAACTGGCCGGATGCCGGCTGGTCTACGACGACCCGCGGCAGTTCGGCCGCATCGAGTATGTGCGGGAGCTTCCCGAACGGATCCGCCGCCTGGGTCCGGATGCGCATCGCATCTCGCTCGAAGAGTTCCGCGCGCGCCTGGCGGCGCGCCGCTCGCGCATCAAGCCGCTGCTGCTGGACCAGCGCTTTCTGGGCGGGCTGGGCAACATTTACACCGACGAGGCGCTGTTCCGCGCGCGGATTCACCCCCTTGCGCCGGCCAGCCGTCTCGGCCGCGCCCGCGTCGAGCGCCTGCACCGCGCCATCGTGGAAGTGCTCGGCGAAGCTATCGAAAAGGGCGGCTCGTCGATCTCCGACTATGTCGACGCCGAAGGCCGGGCGGGATTCTTCCAGACCGAACACCGGGTCTACGGCCGCGCGGGAGAGCCTTGCACGGCGTGCGGCACAGCCATTCGCCGCATCGAGGTGGCGCAGCGCGGCACGCACTATTGCCCGCGCTGCCAGCGCCCCTGATTAGAGTACGTCTTCGGACCAGTTCTCCAGCACCGCCTTCACCTTCTGACAGAACAGGTCGGCCAGCGCTCCGTCGATCAGGCGGTGGTCGAAGCTCAGCCCGAGATAACAGACCGAGCGGATGGCGATGGCGTCGTCCTCGGTGACCACGGGAACTTTCTCCACCGCGCCCACGCCCAGGATGCCTGCCTGCGGCTGGTTGATCACCGGGGTGGCGAAGACGCTGCCGAAGCTGCCGAAGTTGGTGATGGAGAACGTGCCGCCCTGCACTTCGTCGGGCTTCAACTGCTTGGAGCGGGCGCGCGTCGAGAGATCGACAATGGCGCGCTGCAAGCCCACCACGTTCTTTTCGTCGGCGTTGCGGATCACCGGGACGATCAGCCCGTAGCCGCCTTCCAGGGCCACCGCGATACCAATGTTTATTTCGTTGTGATAGACGATGTTGGTCCCGTCGATGGAGGCGTTCACCAGCGGGAAGGCCCGCAGCGCCTCGGCCGCGGCGCGGGCCACGAACGGGAGGAAGGTGAGCGAAAAACCGTGGCGGGCCTGGAAATCGGCCTTGGCGCGCGCGCGTACTTTGACCACTCGCGTCATGTCCACTTTGTGGAAAGTGGTGACGTGCGCGGAGGTGCGCTGGCTCAGCACCATGTGCTCGGCGATCTTCTGCCGCATGGTGCTCATGGCTTCCACGCGCATCTTCGGCGCTTCGGCGCGCGCGGGCGGCGCGGGAGCGGCGGCGCGGCCGGCCAGGTAAGCTTCGACGTCCTGCTTGGTGATGCGGCCGCCCATGCCGGTTCCCTGCACCAGTCGCAAGTCGATAGAGTGTTCGCGCGCCATGCGGCGCACCAGGGGCGAGATGGGGCCGGCGGCCTCTCCCGCGGGCTCGGCCGCCGGCGCGGCGGCGGCTGGCGCGGGGGCCGGTTCCGGCGCGGCGGCCGGCACAGCGGCCGGGACAACGGCCGGCACAGGCTCGGCCACCGCGGTTCCACCCTCGTCGATGCGGCCCACCACGCTGTTGATGGCGACCGTGGTTCCCTCGGCTACCAGCGCCTCGGCCAGCACGCCGGCGGCGGGCGAGGGAATCTCGCTATCCACCTTGTCGGTAGAGATCTCGAATAACGGCTCGTCGCGTTCCACGCGTTCGCCGGGCTGCTTCAACCACTTGGTCAGCGTCCCTTCCACAATGCTCTCGCCCATCTGGGGCATCACGACGTCGGTCATAGGATGGTCTCCGTTGGAGTCAGTATCTCATTAAACTCAAACACCTTGCGGAAGCCGCGAACCAGCGCCTCGACCACCGCTTCCCGCGAGGCCTGGCAGCCCATTTCGCGCAGCGAGGTCACCGGTTGCGTCAGCCCGCAGGGGACGATATAGCGGAAGTAACTCAGGTCCGTGGACACGTTCAGCGCCAGGCCGTGCGAGGTGACCCAGCGGCTGATGTGCACCCCAATGGCCGCGATCTTGCGGCCCTCGATCCACACGCCCGTGCAGCCTTTCACGCGGCTGGCCGCAAGGCCGAACTCGGCCAGAGCGCCGATAATCGCCTGCTCGACGCCGCGCACGTAGGCCACCACGTCGCGCTTCCATTCGCGCAGGTCGAAGATGGGGTAGACCACCACCTGCCCCGGCCCGTGGTAGGTGACGTCGCCGCCGCGGTCGGTGGGATGGAACTCGATGCCGGCGCGCTCCAGGATCTCGGGACTCGCCAGCACGTTGCTCATCTTGCCGTTGCGGCCCAGGGTGACCACGTGCGGATGCTCGACGATGAGCAACTGGTCCGGAATTTCGCCGCGCTTGCGGCGCTCCACCAGCCTGCGCTGCAATTCGCACGCTTCCCCGTAGCGCAGGAGGCCCAGGTCGCGAAGTTCGCAACTACGCATTGATCGCCAAACCGTAGACCGCGTTGAAGGCCTCGCCCAGCGCTTCGTACAGCGTCGGGTGGGCGTGAATGGCGGCCATCATGGTATCCACGGTGGCCTCGGCTTCCATGGCCGTCACGGCTTCGCCGATCAGCTCGTAAGCCTGCGGCCCGATGATATGCACGCCCAAAATCTCGCCGTACTTCGCGCCGGCCACTACTTTCACGAAGCCCTCGTGCCGCCCCAGGATACTGGCCTTGCTGTTGGCCAGGAAGGAGAACTTGCCGACCTTTACATCGAAGCCCTGCGCGCGCGCCTGCGCTTCGGTTAGCCCCACGCTGCCGATGCCCGGTTCGGTGTAGGTGGCGCCGGGGATGCGGTTCTTGTGGATCGGCCGCGCCGGCTTGCCGGCCATGTGAGCCACCGCGATCAGACCCTCCATGGCGGCCACGTGCGCCAGTTGCGGCGTGCCGGCCACCACGTCGCCGATGGCATAGACGCCCGGCTCGGCGGTCTGCTGCCACTCATCCACCAGGATGAACCCGCGGTCGGTCTGGACGCGCGTGTTCTCGAGCCCGATCTTCTCGACGTTCGGTTTGCGGCCCACCGCCACCAGGAGTTTCTCCACCGCGAAGCTCTCGCTCTTTCCGTTGGAGAGCATGGCGCCGAATTCGACGCCCTGCTCCGTGCGCCGGACGTTCTCCACGCGCGCGCCGGTTTCCACGCGAATGCCCTGCTTCTTGAAGGCGCGCTCGAGTTCCCTGGAAACCTCTTCGTCCTCCACCGGCACTGCGCGCGGCAGCATTTCGAGCACCGTCACCTGGGAGCCGAAGCGGTGGAACATCGAGGCGAACTCGACGCCCACGGCGCCCGCGCCGATGATGGCCAGCGTCTTGGGCACGCTCTTCAGGCTCAGAATCTCGACGTTGGTCAGGATGAATTCGGGATCCGGCTCCAGGCCCGGCAGCATGCGCGCCTCGGAACCGGTGGCCAGGATAATGTTTTTGGCCTCCAGAGTTTTCCCGCCGACTTCGATCTGGCCGCCCCCGCGCAGCGTGCCGTAGCCCTGGATCCAATCGACCTTGTTCTTCTTCATCAGGAACTCGACGCCCTTGGCGTGCTTGGCGACGATTTTGTCCTTGCGCGCCACGGCCAGCGGCAAGTCGAGTTGCGGGTCCGCGCAGTGCACGCCCTGCTCTTCCGGGTGCTGGAAGTAGTCCCACACCTCGGCGGTGTGCAGCAGCGCCTTGGTCGGAATGCAGCCGACATGCAGGCAGGTTCCGCCGAGTTTAGGGCTTTTCTCGACGATCGCGGTCTTGAGTCCGTACTGCCCGGCGCGCACGGCGGCGGAATAGCCGCCCGGGCCGCTTCCAAGAATCACCAGATCGTAGGCCATTGCGACTATTTTACCCCGCCCCAAACCCGGGGACGGAACGTTCCGTCTCTCTGGAAACTTGCGTGCAAGAAATTGGCCGCGAATGAACGCGAATGATTCGATCCTTCTTCTCGGGGAATCGGTTCCGTGGGATAAGACTCCGTCTTGTCTAGCCGGCCGCCGGGTCGCAGCGGGGGACAAGTCAGGAGCCTCAGACCTCCCGATCTCGGTGAAATCAGGATGACCCGAGTTTGAAGACCAGCGTTAGGTTGGCGCCGGGGAAGACCGTCTGTGTCGCATTGATCTCGGCGCACGGTTTTTCGATGGCTTCATCGTGCGCTGCTTGCGTTAGATGGTGGACCCTGACGGTCAGCGTGTTGGCGGCCGGGTCGGGGGTGAGGTCCGCCTCGGTCTGGAAGGCTTGGCGCAGCAGGGCGCGCGCGTCGTCATTGCGGGCCAGATGCTCGCGCGGCAGCGAGGCCAGGCTGGATTCGGCGCGATAGGCGATCATGTTGATCGTATCGACGAAGTGCTTCCGCTCGGTGCGCGGACGGGTGAATCTGTCTTCCTCCGGCAGCTCCTTCACCGGGATGTGATGCGGGGTGTTCTTGCGCTGTTGTTTGAGGTCGCCGGTCTCCGCATCCAGGATTTGAATCTCTTCCCGCAGGTGCCCCTTGCGCTGCTCGAATTCCTGGAATTCCGATTCCGCGGGGTCCTCGGATAGGGTCAGGGCGCCGAACTGAGCGGTCAGCCGGGCCCAGAGGGCGCCCCGCTGGCCGGTCTGGGAGCGGATCTGGCTGTCGAGTTTGCGCCAGGCCGGGTTCACGACCGAAATCGCATCAGGAATGAGATTGACTGACGTTTTGGCGGGCGACCCATTCCTTGGCCAGTTCGGCGTGCCATTCGATCACCGGCCCCAAGTCCCGGCATAAGAGCTTCAACTTCGCGCGCAACGTGCGCACTTCCGGGATTCGATCCAGACCCAGCAGCTTGCCCCATTCGCCCGGCGCTTCACATAGCGCGGCAGACCCGCCGCCAACAGCGCCGGCAATCCCAACAGCACGAAACCCTGCGCTACGTCGCAGGCCACTTGAAACTCGATCGGCGCCGACTCCAGCCCCCCCATCGCCGCCGCCACTCGTTCCAGGAAGCGCGTTGCGCCGTTGCCCATCGGCGCCTGGCTGTCCGCCTCGCAACCGCCCGGCGCGGACCGCCAGCGTGTTCCTCAACACCCCCAACTCCGCCGCCACTTCCGGCAGGCTCCGCCCCTCATCCAGCATTCGCTGCGCTTGCTTCAGCACTTCCCCTTTCAGCACCGACGCCGAACTGCGCCGCGGCTTGGCCTCAAAGAATCCCTTGGCTCCGCATTCCCGGTACAGCTTCACGTACCGCTTCACCGTGATCATCGGCACGCCGAACGTTTTCACGATCTCTTTGGGTTTTACCGTCCCACCCGCGATCTGGCTGGTGAACATGCGGAAACTCCGCACGTCCGCCTCATCGTGCCGGAACACCGGCAGCAGGCCGTGGACATAACACACCGTGCCCGCTTCTTTCCGCACCGCGATCCGGCTGTTGATCTCCGTCACTCCGGCAGGAAAAACCGGCAGTTGCGGTTGCGGCTTCCATCCTTCTTAGCCCGGACACCGCCCGTGATGCAAATCCAGTTCCAGGATCATTCCGTTTTCACCGGCAAGAGGGATTCCCTGGACGAGATCAGGAGTTCTGAGACCACTCAATCCCCAATTTCTGCGCTTAGACTTGTTGAGTTCATTGAGCTTACTAAAGCCCGAATTATGGAAAGCGTTGCTTTTCAACGAGTCTAAATTGGGGAAAGAGTAACCTGTCACCGAATTAAGAAAGGGTTTGGTCGGGCCGCCGGGATTTGAACCCGGGACCTCTTGCACCCCAAGCAAGCGCGCTAGCCAGGCTGCGCCACGGCCCGAAGCTAATAGTTTA
>JACQZT010000063.1 GCA_016213755.1 Acidobacteriota bacterium
GGATGGCGTCAACGGCGCCAGTTCGATCATGACCCCGCGCTTCCTGGCGGACTCGCTGGGCTGCGCGGTGGAGGCGATCTCCTGCGATCCCTCGAAGCCGTTTCCGCGCGTGGCCGAGCCGCGCCCGGAGACGCTGGGCGAGTTGCAGGAACTGGTGCGCCGCACGGGCGCCGAGATCGGCTTCGCCCACGACCCGGACGGCGACCGCCTGGCGGTGTGCGACGAAGTGGGCCGCGTGCTGGACAACGACGACGTGCTGGCGCTGGTGGTGGACGCGGCCCTGGAACGCCTGTCCGGGGACGTGGTGGTAAACCTGACCACGTCGTCGGTCATCGACGATATCGCCGCGCGGCACGGCCGGCGCGTCTGGCGCACGCCGGTGGGCGAAGCCAACGTGGTCGAAACCATGCAGGCCGTGCGCGCGGTGATCGGCGGCGAAGGCTCCAACGGCGGCATCATTTTTCCGCCGGTCCATTTGTGCCGCGACAGCTACACCGGCATGGCCTTCCTGCTGGCGCGCATGGCCGCCACCGGCAAGAGCGTTTCGCAGCTCGCCGCCGGCCTGCCGCGCTACTGGCGCAAAATGGGCAGCGCGGCCTACGAGCACGGGCGCCTGGGGTCGCTCATGCAAGCGCTGGAAGAGCGGTTCCCCGGCGCCGGCGCCGACCGCACCGACGGCCTGAAGCTGGCCTGGCCTGGCCGCTGGATCCACGTGCGATCCTCGAATACCGAGCCCATCCTGCGCCTGGCCGCCGAAGCCCGGACCGAGGAGGAGATGGCGGCGCTGTACGATACCGTGATGGGCCTTTTTTCGGGCCGCGAATGAACGCGAATACACGCGAATGGAACCATTCGCGTTCCTTCGCGGCTATAACTTCAGCAGCGCGCGCAGGCGCTTGGTCTGCACCCGGCTGACCGGGATTTCGGTCTGCTTCTTGTCGTCCATCTTGAGCTGGTAGCTGGATTTGAACCAGGGGATGACTTCGCGGATGCGATTGATGTTGACCAGGAAAGAGCGGTGCACGCGCCAGAAGGTTTCCGGGTCGAGGCTGGATTGCAGTTCCTCGATGGTGCGGTAGTTGGACTGGCCTTCCAGGGCCGTGGTGACGATGGTGATCAGGCCGTCGTCGATGGTGGCGTAGACCATGTCCTGGGAATCGACGATCAGGTTGCGGCTGCCCGCGCGGACCAGGAGCTTGGTGCGCTGCGGAACCGCGCGCGGGGCGGGGACCGGTTCGGGCGGCTGGGTTCTGGCCTTGTCCTGGATGGCGCGGCGGGCGCGCTCGATGCTCCGCTCGAGCCGGTCCTTTTCGATCGGCTTCAGCAGGTAGTCCATCGCCTGCAAGCGGAATGCGTCGACGGCGTACTGGTCGAACGCCGTGGCCAGGATGAAGTGAGGCAGGGGAATGTTCTTTTCGCGCAGCTTGGCGATTACGCTTAGCCCATCCAGCCCCGGCATCTGGACGTCCAGGAACACCAAGTCGGGCTCCAGGTCCTCAATCAGGCGCACCGCTTCCACGCCGTTCTTGCCGGTGGCGACGATCTCGACGTCGGGGCAGTCTCTCAGCAGAAACGACAACTCGTCCCGCGCCAACTGCTCGTCATCGACCAGGATGGCGCTGATGGTGGCGGTCGCGTTGCTCAGCATTCAGTGTTAGTATAACATTTGGGTTTCTTAATCCTCCGCGGCCGGAGGCGCTGTGCGCACCAGGCCCGTTAAGTCTTGTGGTTCAAGGAGATTCGGAACTTGCCTCAGAAGCAAAATGTCACCATAGCGCCGGCGGAGGGCAAACTGGGCGTCCTGATTCCCGGCATGGGCGCGGTTACGACGACCTTCGTCGCCGGGCTGGAAGCCATCAAGCGGGGCATCGGCCAGCCCATCGGATCGCTGACCCAACTGGCCACCGTCCGGCTGGGCAAACGCACCGACGGCCGCACGCCGCCGATCAAGGATTTCGTTCCGCTGGCCGGACTCGGCGACTTGGTGGTGGGCGGATGGGACATCTTCGAGGACAACGCTTACGAAGCGGCGGCCAACGCGAAGGTTCTCGACAAGGCCTTGCTCGACCAGGTGCGGGAGCCGCTGGAAGCCATCCAGCCGATGAAGGGCGTGTTCTATCCCGAATACGTCAAGCGTCTGCACGGCACCTACGTAAAAGGCGGCAAGTCGAAGATGGAGCAGGCCGAGATGCTGATGGACGACATCCGCACCTTCCAAAGCTCCAACGGCGTGTCGCGCACGGTGATGATCTGGTGCGGGTCGACCGAGGTTTACCATAGCGCCGCCGAGGTGCACGCGTCGCTGGCCAGCTTCGAGCGGGGGCTGGCCCAGAACGATCCCTTGATCGCGCCCAGCCAGATTTACGCGTATGCCGCGCTCAAGTCCGGAGTTCCTTATGCCAACGGCGCGCCGAACCTCACCACCGACGTGCCGGCCCTGATGGACCTGGCGCGCGAGCGGCAGGTGCCCATCTGCGGCAAGGACTTCAAGACCGGCCAAACCATGATGAAGACCCTGGTGGCGCCGGGATTGAAGGCGCGCATGCTGGGTCTGCACGGGTGGTTCTCGACCAACATCCTGGGCAACCGCGACGGCGAAGTGCTGGACGATCCGGATTCGTTCAAGAGCAAGGAGGTGACCAAGCTCTCGGTGCTGGACCAGATCTTGCAGCCAAAGCTCTACCCCATGCTGTACGGGGATCTGTTCCACGCCGTCCGCATCAACTACTACCCGCCGCGCGGCGACGCCAAGGAAGGGTGGGACAATATCGACATTTTCGGCTGGCTGGGCTACCCGATGCAGATCAAGATCGACTTTCTGTGCCGGGACTCGATTCTGGCCGCGCCCATCGTGCTGGACCTGGTGCTGTTCCTGGACCTGGCTCAGCGCGCCGGAATGAAGGGGATCCAGGAATGGCTCTCTTTCTACTTCAAAGCGCCCATGACGGCGCCGGGCCTGTATCCGGAGCATGACATTTTTATCCAGCTCATGAAGCTCAAGAATACGCTGCGCTGGATGAGAGGGGAAGACCTGATTACGCACCTGGGACTCGAGTACTACGACTGAAAGGAGCCAGGAGGCGAGGGCTGGAAAACGGCGGTGCGTTCTGCCCGGCGGGTTTCCGGCCAGCCGGTCCTGTATCTCGATTCATGAAGGTTCTGGTCATTGGCGGTACGCTTTTTATCGGCCGTTCCCTGGTGAACGAGTTGTTGAAAGAGGGCCACGACGTCTGCATTCTCCACCGTAAGGCGGAACACGATTTCGGCAGAAGAGTGGGCAACATTCAGGCCGACCGGAACGACGGCGAGGCGGTCCGGCGCGCTCTGGCGGGAAGGCAATTCGAAGTCGTGTACGACCTGGCCTACGATTGGGAGCGCGGGACGACCTGCCAGCAAGTGGAAGCCGCCGCGCGGGCCTGCGGCGGGGACCGGCTGCGGCGCTATGTTTTCATGTCCAGCGTGGCGGCCTACGGCGATGGGCTGAACCATCACGAGGGCGACGCCCTCGCGCCGGACGATCACCACGACCAATACGTCCGCAACAAGGCCATGACGGAACGCCTGCTGTTCCGCATGCACCAGCGCTACGGCACGCCGGTAACCACCATCCGCCCTCCTTACGCGTACGGACCCTGCAACCCGTACTACCGCGAGGCGTTCTTCTGGGACCGCTTGCGGGACGGGCGCTCGATCGTGCTCCCCGGCGACGGCCGGCGGCTGATGCAGTTCGTCTATGTCAAGGACCTGGTCTGGTCGCTGGTCCGGGTGCTGGCCGAGCCCGCGACCGTGGGCCACGCCTTCAATATCGCTAACCAGCGGCCCGTGACGCAGGCCGAGGCGGTGACCGCGTTTGCCGAGGTGGCGGGCAAAAAGCCGAACCTGATTCGCGTGCCGCGCGAGCGCATCCTGCACATGGGCGGCCATCCCATGGGGCCGCAGCTTTACTTCGGTATGTACTTCGATATACCCCCGATCACGCAGGTGATCACCAAGGCCCAGCGCGTGCTGGGATTCAAGCCCACGCCGTTCGACGCCGGCCTGAAGGAAACCTACCGCTGGTACTTGCGCCATCACCACAAGAACCACCTCGATTACAGCTTCGAGGATCGCCTCATGTCCGCGGCCATGACCGTGGCCGTCTGACCGGCGCGGCGCCGGCGTTAGCCTCTACAATGAGTCGAGGTCCGAGCCGATGAAGACGCCGGCTGCCGGGAGCATCTTTTTTCTGACCCTGGGGACCGCTTTCGCCTGGCAATCCGGCTTTTCCGCCGGCCGGAAGACCCTCTCGCCCACCGGAGCCAATCCGTATTTCGTGCTGACACCGGGGTTCCGCCTGTACTACGAGCACGGCAAGGACACCCTGACCACCACGGTCCTGAACGAGACGAAAACGGTGGACGGCGTCGAGACCCGGGTGGTGGAGGACCGGGAAACCAAGAACGGCCAACTCGCCGAGTTGACGCGCGACTACTACGCCATCGATTCGCGGACCAGCGACGTCTGCTACTTCGGTGAGGACGTGGACGAATACCGCAACGGCAAGGTGACCGGCCACCCCGGCGCGTGGCTGTCGGGCGTGAAAGGCGCCCGGTTCGGACTGATGATGCCGGGGACTGTCCAGGTGGGGCAGAAGTTCTACCAGGAACAGGCTCCGGGCGTCGCCATGGACCGCGCCGAGGTAGTGGGCGTGGGGGAAACCGTGACCATGCCCGCCGGGGTTTTCAACAACTGCGTTCACATGAAGGAAACCAGCGCGCTCGAAAAGGGCCTGGCCGGCCACAAGTGGTACGCCCCCGGCGTGGGCCTGGTGAAGGACGGCGAGTTCATCCTGGTCCGGATCGAGAAGCCGAAGCAGCCCTAAGACCGCTTAGCGCCCGCCCAAATTTCCCGCTTGACAAATTCCATAATTCGATAATACTGGAAGTATAGAAACGTGACCAAGAAGCCGGACCACGAAAAGATCGCCCGCTATGCGGACATGCTGGCGGCCATGGGAACCGAGCCGCGGCTGCGGATCGTCCGGCTCCTGCTCAGCGCGCATCCGGACGGGATGGTGGTGGGCGAGATCCAGACCGAGCTCGAGATCCCGCCGTCCACGCTTTCCCACCACCTGGAGAAGCTCAAGAGCGAGGGCCTGGTCAAGGTCCGCCGGGAGAGCACGTTTCTGCGCTATAGCGCGGACACGGAGGCGCTGCGGGAATTGCTGGGCTTCCTGTACGCGGAATGCTGCACGCGCAGCAAGGCCATTAAACCCGAAACCATTGTGCGGTTGCGATAGAGAGGAATCGTCTTATGGATGTGAAGGAAGTTGTGAAGGAGAAATACGGCCAGGCCGCTTTGCGGGTGGTCACCGGGCAGAGCGCCGCCTGCTGCGGCAGCAGTCCCTCGTCCTGTGGTTCCGAAACCGATCCGATCACCTCGGATCTTTACGATACGTCGCAGAAGAGCGAGCTGCCGGAGAGCGCCGTGCTGGCTTCGCTGGGTTGCGGCAACCCGACCGCGCTGGCGGAGTTGAGGCCCGGCGAGACGGTGCTGGACCTGGGCAGCGGCGGGGGCATCGACGTGCTGCTGTCGGCGCGCCGGGTTTCGCCGGGCGGAAAGGCCTACGGCCTGGACATGACCGGCGAGATGCTGGCCCTGGCCGAGGAGAACCGGCGCAAGGCGGGCGTCGAAAACGCCGAGTTTCTCAAGGGCGAGATCGAACACATCCCCCTGACCGACAACTCGGTGGACGTCATCATCTCCAACTGCGTCATCAATCTTTCGGCGGACAAAGACAAGGTTCTGCGCGAGGCTTTCCGGGTTCTGAAGCCGGGCGGCCGGTTTGCCGTCTCGGACGTGGTGACTCGCGGCGACATGCCCGCCGAGATCCGCAAGAGCATTCTGCTCTGGGTGGGCTGCGTGGCCGGCGCGCTGGAAGAAGACGAATACCGGACCAAGCTGGCCGCGGCGGGCTTCGAGCGCATCGGCATCGAGCCGACGCGCATCTACCGCGCCGAGGACGCTCTCTCGTTCCTGGCGGACAAGGGGATCGACGCGGCCCTGATCGCCCCCCAGGTGGACGGCAAGTTCATGAGCGCGTTCGTCCGCGCCCGCAAGCCGGCGCGGAGGAGTGAGGCGCATCGCGTTGTTGAACGCCGAGCGCGACCGCCAGATGCAAAGCGTCCAGGGTCCGGTGCCAATTTCAGCGCGACGGATAGGGTCCGAAGACCCGGGTGACGCGGTGGCTCTCCGAGGAGTCGTCCACGATGACGACGCGATACTCGCCGCCGCCGGGCGAGACCCGGAGGACGATGTGTCCGCGGGCACTGGCCAGCTTGTCCAGGCCGAGGATGACTTCGCGGGTAGCCGGGTGCAAATCGGTGGCGAAGACCTCGCGCGGACCGGGGTAGAGGCGCGACGACTGGAGCCGCTGCCACACCCGCCAGGTGGGGTGGCCAGCGTCCCACACCGACAGCAGCCACACCCGCGGGCGCAGCGTGGCGACGAAGAACCCGTTCATCGAATCGATCCAGCCGTGGTGGTTCAGGATGGCCGCATCCACCGGGCCCACGGCCTGGGCCACCGGGGTTTCGATGTCGTGCCACTGCGGGAAACCTTCGGAGGGAATTCCGGTAATGTCGCCGCCGTTGAAGAAGTCGAACTTGCCGTAGCTCAGGCGGAAGGAAATGCTGAGCGGGTTCTCGCTCGGCCAGTCCGCGCGCGGGACGGTTTCCAGGTCCGGAAAATGGCGGCGCGTGGCTGAGCCGACGCCCGTCCACACCTCCCCGTTGGCGCCCACGTTGCGGAACTCGAACTCGGGATACTTCTTCGGTTCGCGCAGCAGCACCACCTGGTCGTTGCGTCCGGGGGCGAAGCGCTCCGCCTTCAGTCCGTTGTTCTTGCTCTGCCATTCCAGGAAGGCGCGGTAGTTTTTCACCGCGGCGTCTTCCAGGGGGCGGGGGAAGTTGTAGTCCGGCCAGCCGCGGTCCAGCATCTTGCCGAACCGGAGGCTCTCTCCCACCTGCGCGAGGGTCATTAGTCTGTAGGCTCCGGTCGCAGACATGGGAGTGGCATCGGTTACGACACCCATGTGGTCGGCGTGGAAGTGGGTGAGCAGCGCGTAGTCCAGCGCCGGCCGCGGGTTGTGGCGCAGCGTGTGGCGGATGTAGCGCACGATCCATTCGCCCGCCGGGCGCGTACCATCCGGACGGTCCGGCGTGTGGTGGGGCGTTTTCCTGGCCAGGTCGCCGGCATCCACCAGCAGGGTGGTGCCGTCGGGGAAAATGTACAGCGCCGAGTTGCCGCGGCCCGTGCTGATCTGGTGGATGTCGAGCGTCCCCGGCTGCCAGGGCGCGATTTCCCGGCCGGCCACATCTTTGGCCTTGGCCGTCCACAGCCCGGCCGCCAGAACCGCTACACATAGAACCGATTTCATTGGGACAGTCTATCATTTGACCGCGGAGGCAGCGACCGCGGGCGGTGAGAACCGAGGCGCACCGCGCGGCCGTGGATGCGCGCCGCGACGTCCCGGTTGGCTTCCACCGCCGTCACCCGGCCGCCCGCGAGTTGCAGCCGATGTAGAGGTTGCCCTCCACCCGTCCCAGCGGCGAGTACAAGCCGGTGCGGGTACGCCGGAATCCGGCACGCACGGTTTCCGCCTCCGGATCGCCCGCGCCGCGCGGATACACAAATACGTTACCGGTCAGCCGCACCCGCCGCAGCCAGCCGTAAGGACTGCGCAGCGGCGGCTCGGTCCGGTCGAAACGCGCTTCCGGATCGAGCGCAATGAAGTTCTGCTGGTCCGCCGCACCCGGATAGCGTGTGCTGGCGACGCGATCGCCCACGGCGGTCTCCAGCGGCTTGCCGTCGTCTTCCACGAGCGGCAGCGTGACGCCGAATTCGCCCGCGCCGGAGGCGGTCAGCCGGGCCAGGATGCCATCCGGCGTGAGGGTGAACTCGTGCTGAAAACGCAGCCCGCCACCCTCGGCTATGGGCTGGTATTGGATGCGGCAGCGCACCAGCAGGGGGTGGCAGAACACGACGTCGAACTGCCCGCGGTAGCTTTCGGCCACGTCCGCCAGGCGCACCCAGGCGCCGCCGGATCCCTTCCAGGTGGGGGCGAACGTCACGCCCCGCTTGGACGCCGTATCCCGCACGCCATCGGACGGCCCCGGGCGGGTATCCCAACCCACCCGGCCCAGGCGCACCACGCCCAGCGGAGACCAGTAGGTGTCGTAACGGGGAATCGTATCGCCGCGCAGGTTGGCGGCCAGTTGCATACCGCCGGCGTTGGCGAAGACGCTGCCGAAACCCCAGTCGGCCGCCAGGGCGTAGCCGCCGATCTCGGCTGGAGCGGGCTGCTCGGGGATCGGCGATTTGCGCGCCAGCCAGGCCTCGGCCAGGTGCATCATCACGGCGCCGTTGTAGTTGCCCCAATTGCTGGCCGGCTGGTAGCCCACGCGTTCGGCCGGGTCGAAGTGGTTCTTGGTGATGTAGAAGGATCCTTCCCAGTCTGGGTCGGTCCGCCGCCACCGCCCGATGCTTTGAAAGCTAAGCATGGCGGCGTGGCGGTACTGCGCGGCCAGTCGGGCGTCGCCCTGCGTGTGCGCCCGCTCGGCCATGATTTCGAAGGCTAGCGCATAGAGCACGTCGTTGAAAACGTGGTCGCCGGTGCGGCCATTCATCGGGCACTGGCCGGAGGGATCCTGAAACAGCAGCGAGACGCGCGTGGCGCGTTCGACCGCCGTGCGGATTTCGTCTGCGTACGGTCCGTCGTAACCGGCGGCGATGAGGGCCAGCAGGTTGACGCGGCCCACCGCCTCGACGGCGTGAGACTCCAGGTCGAATGATCCTGGTACAGGTTCCACTTATCCGCCAGCACGCGCCCGCGCTGGGTGTCGCGCCAGCTTGCGGCGATAAAACGCCCGGCCGTCGTAGAGTTCCAGGGCCCCGGCCAGCGAGGGGATGAAGAACTCCCCGTGGCGGTCCGGGATACGGTCGCTTCCGCCGGCGAAGCAGCGGGTGGCGTGGTCCATGGCGCGCAGGCCGGCGGCCAGTAAGTCCGCCGCGCGGCAGACGCCTTCGACGGCATCAAGGTAGGCGTCGCGCGGGATCTCGAGCGGCTTCCAGGGGCGCGCGGTGAGGTGATAGGGAAGGGCCGGCAACCGCGGCGGCAGATCCTGGCCCCAGCAGGCGGCGAGGGTTGCGAGTAGGACGAGATGCTTCATGAGTCGAAATCAGTATGGCAGACCTACTGAATCCTTCGCCCGAATAATGGTAGATTCTTGATTGAGACAGTATCGCTGCGGAGTTCATCTACGTGAAGAAGAAGCTGGCTTTCACCGCAGGATCGCCGATCACCGTCGAGTTGATTGAGCGAAACATCTACCTGATTCGCGACCAGAAGGTCATGCTGGACCGAGATCTGGCGGCACTGTACGAGACCCCGACCAAGGTCTTCAACCAGGCCGTCAAACGCAACCTGGATCGATTCCCCGAGGATTTCATGTTTCGGCTGACCCAGGCGGAAACGTCCGATCTAAGGTCACAAATTGTGACCTTAGGAACAGGTCCGGGTCAGTATTCCAAGTACGCCCCGTACGCGTTCACCGAGCACGGCGTAGCCATGCTGGCCTCGGTGCTCCGCAGCCGGCGCGCGGTTCAGATGAACATCGCCATCGTTCGGGTGTTCGTCAAACTGCGGGAACTGGCCGAAAGTGACAGGGCTGTGTCCCACCGGCTGAAAGAGGTGGAGCAAGAGCTCAAACGGCATGCACAGGCGATATCCGCCGTCTACGACGAAGTGAAGCGCCTCGGCAACGCCCCCGCCCCGCCGAAGCGGCGGATCGGCTTTAGCGCCGGCGCGAAGTAGCGGTCTCAGGCGTTGAGGTGAAGAAGCTTGGCCGGCGGGAAGCCGTTGAACCAGGTGGCCGAGGCCGTGCTGTAGGCGCCGATGTTTTCGGCGTAAACCAGATCGCCGATCTCCAGGTCCGGCAGTTCCTCGGATTGGGCGATGGTGTCCAGCCCGTCGCAGGTCTGCCCGAAGACGGCGCAGATCTCGGTGGGCCCCTTCTTGAAGGCCTTCAGGCGGTACTGGCAGTGGTCGAAGATGATGCCGGAGAAGGTGTGGTAGACACTGTCGTCGATGTAGTAGCAGGTCTTGCCGTCGCGGACGGCTTTGCCGATGACGCGCGCGATCGCGGTGGCCGCCGTGGCCACCACGAAGCGGCCGGGTTCGGCCAGGATTTCAATGTCCTTCGGGAACAGGCGCCGGATTTCGGCGTTAATCCGGCGCGCCAGCTCGCCGAATGGACGGACGTGCCTGTTATAGGGCACCGGGAAGCCGCCGCCGATGTCCAGGATCTTTATCTGGCGGTCGCGACTCTGAGCTTCGCGCATCACCGCCGAGGCCATGTTAAGAGCCTGCACGAAGTTCTCGAAGTTAGTGCACTGGCTGCCGACGTGGAAGCTGACGCCCTCCACCACCAGGCCGGCGCGGAAGGCTTCTTCGATCAGGTCCACCGCCTCGCCCGGGTCGCAGCCGAACTTGGAAGACAGCTCGACCATGGAGCCGGTATTGGGCACGCGCAAGCGCAGCGCCAGGCCGGCATGGGGGGCGTAGCGGCGGATCTTGCCGAGCTCGGCCAGGTTGTCGAAAGTGACCAGCGGCTTGTAGCGGTCGAGCGCCTCGAGCGTTTCCCGGGGCTTGATGGGGTTGGCGTAGACGATCTTGTCCCAGATGAAGTCCTGCCGCGCCTGGGCCGGAAGCTGACGGATGTTCTCGTAAACCAGCATGAACTCGGGCAACGAGGCGACGTCGAAGCTCGCGCCGGCGCGGTACAGTGTGCGCACAATGTCCGGCGCGGCGTTGGCCTTGACGGCGTAGTAGGCCTGCACCTTGGGCAGGCGCTTGCGGAACTCGGCGTAGTTGCGGCGGATGACGTCGTGGTCGACGACCACCAGCGGCGTGCCGTGTTCGGCGGCGGCGGCTTTGAGCTGTCGGAGGGTCAAGGGAGCATCGTCACTTTATTGTGCTGGAAGTACTCTTTGACCAGCGCCTTCATCATCGGCTCGCGCTGGTCGTAGAGCCGCCGCGGCTTGCGCGGCTTGTGGCGCGCCAGCGCGTAGTGGGTGAACAGAGGCATGGCCAGGGTGGTGTCGGTGTAGCACACCACGGCGTCGGGCAGGCGGTCCGGGTCCACCTTGCCCCAGCTTACGGCTTCGCTGGGAGTGGCGCCGCTAAGGCCGCCGGTGTCCGGGCGGGCGTCGGTCACCTGGAAGAAGTAGTCCTGGCCGTATTCCTTGATGCGCAACACTTCCTGAATCTGCGGCTCGGTCTGGAGCATGAAGTTCTTGGGGCTTCCGCCGCCCCACAACACCACGGCGCTCTTGCCGCCGGAGCGCTTGGCCGCCAGCACGAAAGCGGTGGTTTCGTTCACGTCGATAGAGGGGTTGAGGCGCAGCTTGTTGCCGCGCAGCTCGACGCCGGCCACGTTCATGCCGATGGTGGAATCGCCCGGCGAAGAGGTGTAACAGGGCACGCCCGCGCGGTAAGCGGCGGCCAGCACCGAAACGTCCTTGAGGCCCGCTTTGCGCTCCCATTCGGCGGCGTAGCGGCCCAGCAGGTAGTGCAGCTCGGCGGTGCCCATCTCCTTCTGGAATTCGGGCTGCACCAGGATCGAGCGCAGGATCTCGTCGGTAGCCATCAGGCAGTCGCTGTAGCCCAGCAGGACGTCGTAGACGCGCACGATGTCGTTGTCGCGCAGCTCGGTGTCGTCCATTTGAAAGCTGCCCACGCGCACCGGGTAGTTCAGCGCGAAGTGCAGGTCGTGGTACAGGTTCGCGCCCGTGGCCACGATCCAGTCCACAAAGCCGGCCTTGATCAGCGGCACGATGGAGGAGCAGCCCAGACCCGCGGGCGTGAGCGCGCCGGCCAGGCTCATGCCGATGGTGACGCCGGGTTCGAGCATCTTGCGGACAAACAACTGGCAGCCTTCCTTGAGGCGCGCCGAGTTGTAGGCCAGAAAAGTGTCGTCGATAAGGTCGGCCAGATTCTGCTTTCCGGTAAGGTTCTTGGGCAGGATGCGCTGGCCCGCGAGGAACTTGTCCCGGTTGGGACATTTCTTCTTGCGAAGCCAGTCCGGGGCGTCGGTGAGGTCCTCGCGGTAACGGCGCTGCGATTTATCGGTCTTAGCCATGGTTCAAAATACGATTATGGCAGAACCTCGCACCCTTGCCGCCGCCACCCCCGCCGCGTTGGGTTTTTCGATGCCCGCCGAGTGGGAACCGCACGAGTCCACCTGGCTCGGCTGGCCGCACAATCCCACCGACTGGCCCGGCAAGCTGGATACCATTCGCTGGGTCTACGGCGAGATCGTGCGCAAGATTGCGCCGGGCGAGACGATGCGCGTGCTGGTACGGTCCGAGGCGGAGGAGAAGCTGGCGCGGCGGTATCTGACCCGCGCGGGGGCCGGCGTGCGGCGAGTGAAGTTCGTCCTGCACGCGACTAATCGCGGCTGGACGCGCGACAGCGGACCTGTGTTCGTCCGTCGCCGCACGGGCGAAAAGAGCGAGACCGCCATCGTCCACTTCCACTTCAACGCCTGGGCCAAGTACCCCGACTGGCAAAAGGACCGCCGCGTTCCGGAAATCGCCGCCGGCCGGCTCCGCAAGCGGCTCTTTCACGCGCGCGCGAACGGGCGCGACTGCGTGCTCGAGGGCGGCGGCATCGACGTCAACGGGCGCGGCACGCTACTGACCACTGAGGAGTGCTACCTGGACCCCAAGATCCAGGTGCGCAACCCGGGCCTCGGCCGCGGCGAAATCGAGACCGCGCTCAGGGAGTATCTGGGCGTGACCAACGTGCTCTGGCTGGGCGGCGGCCCGGTGGGCGACGACACGCACGGCCACGTGGACGACATCTCCCGCTTCGTCGACCCGCGGACCCTGGTGCTGGTCCGCGAAGACAATCAGAAGGACATCAATTACCGCCCTCTGGCCGAAAACTGGGACCGCATCCAGGACTTTCGCCTGGAGGACGGCGCCCGGCCCGAGGTGGTCGCGCTGCCCATGCCCGCCCCGCTCTTCTTCGGCGGAGAACGGTTGCCGGCCAGCTACGCCAACTTTTACATCGCCAACGCGGCGGTGCTCGTGCCCACCTTCAACGACCCCAACGACCGCGTTGCGCTCGGCATTTTGGGAGAACTCTTCCGCGACCGCCCGGTGATAGGCATCCACGCCGTAGACCTGGTGCTGGGCTTCGGCACGCTGCACTGTTTGACGCAGCAGCAGCCGGCCTAACGCTGGCGGAGAATTGGTGTATTGAGTATACTGTCCCCAGTTTCCAGATGGAGGATTGGCGCATGAGATACTTATCCGTTCTTTTTCTGATCGGTGGTGTGATTTTCGCGCAGCAGGATCCGCGAGGCCGCATCGAGGGCCAGGTTACGGACTCGACCGGAGCGGTGGTGCCGCGCGCGACTGTTAGGGCGACCAACTCGGAGACGCGTGTCGTAACCCACACCGTCAGCAACCAGCAGGGCGCCTACGAGATCCCGTACCTCAACCCGGGAACGTACCGCCTGGAAGCCGAGGTCACCGGCTTCAAGCGTTGGGCACAGGGTTCCGTGGAGGTGCGCACCGGAGAGCGGCTGCGCATCGACGTGCAACTCGAGGTCGGCAACGTGGCGGAGTCGGTCGAGGTAACTGCCGAGTCGCCCGTACTCGAAAGCGTGACCAGCACCGTGGGGCAGGTCATCGGTTCGAAGCAGAGCGCCGAGCTTCCGCTGCGCGGAGGAAGCCTGGCCTGGCTGTACACCATGGCTCCGGGCGTGGTACTGCCGAGCCTGCCTGCCGGCGGTCCGTGGAACATCGACCAGGCCTCGGCCGCCCGCGTGGCTGGCGGCGGGCTGGGCAGCTTCGACTTCAATCTGGACGGCGTAAGCAGTAACTCCTACGGCGGGCGCTCGGCGTTCGTTCCGCCGCCGGACATGGTCCAGGAATTACGCATCGACACCACCAGCTACGACGCGGCCATCGGCCACTCCACCGGCGGCTCGGTCAACATCAGCCTCAAGACCGGGACCAACCGCCTGCACGGTACGGCCGGCGTGTGGCTGGCCACGGGGCCGATGGTGACGCGTAACCTTTTCCTCAACAAGTTCATCTTCGACCCCAACACGGGACCCGTAACGCCGGAAAAGATCAAGGCCAACACGCCCGTTGATCGCTGGTGGCGCAACAGTTTTTCCGCGGGCGGGCCGGTCTTCCTGCCCAAGATCTACGACGGGCGGAATCGCACGTTCTGGATGTTTGGCTACCAGGGACACAACCGCTCGCAGCCGGTGCAGAACAGCTCCAGCGTGCCCACCGAAGCGCAGCGCGGCGGCGACTTCTCCGCTCTGTTGCGGCTGGGGTCGCAATACCAGATCTACGACCCGTTCACGACCACGCCGTCGGGCGCCCGCTTCGCCCGCCAGCCGCTGGCGGGCAACATCATTCCGGCCAGCCGCATCGATCCGGGCGCGCGCATCATCCTCAAATACTTCCCGCTGCCGAACAGCGCCGGCAGTGCCGACGGACAGCAGAACTATACGGTGCCCGGGCCGAAAGTCCAGATCATGCACGCGCCCGTGGTGCGCATCGACCACAACATCGGCGACCGGGAACGGCTGTTCTTCCGCTACTCCAGAACGGATTTCGATGGCCAGTTCGACCGTCTGGTGAAGGACAGCAACGTCCGCGGCCGCTCGCGCCGCCGGCCGCACCGGGGCGCGGCCTTCGACCACGTCTGGGTGATGTCGCCGCAATGGGTTCTCGACACCCGCTACGGGTTCACCTGGTTCCAGGAAGTCGAGAGCTTCGACAATTTCGGCTTCGACCTGAAGGAACTCGGCTTTCCGTCGTCGCTCATCTCGCAACTGGATCCCCGCGCCGTTTCCTTCCCGCAAGTCATGGTCAGCGGGCTGCTGCAACTGGGCAACGCCGGAGGTTTTCGGGAGACGTACTACTCGCACAGCCTGCTGAACACGCTGAGCTGGACCAAGGGCCTGCACGCCATCCGCTTCGGCGCCGACATCCGGCTCCTGTACGACAACAGCACCACCTACGGCAACGTGTCGCCGCGGCTGAACTTCGACCCGAACTACACGCGCGGTCCGCTCGACAACTCGACCAACGCGCCGTTCGGCCAGGGCCTGGCGAGCATGCTGTTCGGCATTCCGACCGGCGGGTACGCCGACGTGAACGATTCGCGCGCCGAGGCGAGCCAGTTCTACGCTGTCTTCGTGCAGGACGACTGGCGGATCGCGAAAAAGCTCACGCTCAACCTGGGGTGGCGCTGGGAGATCGAGACGCCGACGAAGGAAAGATACAACCGCGCCACGCGCGACTTCGACTTCCTTACGCCCAATCCCATCGAGGCGCAGGCGCGAGCCCAGTATGCGCGCGCGCCGATCCCCGAAATCGCCGCCGGCGCCTTCCGCACACCCGGCGGCGTCACCTTCCTCGGTGCGGGCGGCGTGCCGCGCACCATTCGAAACCCTTACTACGGCGCCTGGATGCCGCGCATTGGGCTGGCGTACCAGCTCACGCCCCGCACTGTCGTCCGCGGGGGCTACGGCATCTTCTTCTCGCTGCTCGGCGCGGATTTTTCCGACGTCTCGCAGCCCGGGTTCAACCAGCGCACCACCATCGTGCCCACCAACAACAACGGCGTCACCTACATCGCTTCGATTACTAATCCGCTGCCCAGCGGCATGGAGAAGCCGCGCGGCGCTTCCGGCGGGCTGCTGACCTACCTGGGCCGCTCGCCCGGTTTCTTCTCCGCCGACGGCCGGCGGCCCTACACCCAGCGCTTCAACTTCAACATTCAATTCGAGCCCATGAAAAGGACCGTACTGGAAATTGGCTACATGGGGAGCCGCTCGGTGCGCCAGCCGGTATCCACCAATTTCAATGCTGTGCCGGCGCAATATTTGAGCACCTCGCCGGTGCGCGACCAGGCGGTCATCGATTTTCTGTCCGCCAACGTGGCGAACCCGTTCCGCGGCCTCGACGGGTTCCAGGGGACGGCTTTTTCGACCGGCCAGAATACGAGTCGCAGCCAGTTGCTGCGGCCGTTTCCGCACTTCACGGATCTGAGCACTGGCCTGCCCGCCGGCTTCTCCTGGTACCACGGCTTCACCACCCGGCTGGACCGGCGGTTTTCGAGCGGCTTCCTGCTGCAAGCCAACTACACCTGGTCGACGACCATGGAAGCGGTAACGTACCTGAACGACACCGACAGTTACCCGAATCGCGGGGTCTCCGATCTGGACCGGCCGCACCGGCTCACCGTGAGCGGCGTCTGGGAGTTGCCGTTCGGCCGGGGCAGATATCTGCTGAGGGATTCGCCCGGCTGGCTCGACCAGGTGGTGGGCGGCTGGCAGGTGCAGGCGATCTACAACGCCCAGATGGGCGCCCCGCTCGCCTTCGGCAACTTGATCTACAACGGCACGTACGGCCAGATGGTCCTGCCCGCGGGCCAGAGAACGCTGGAGCGCTGGTTCAACACCGGCGGCTTCGAGAAAAACAGTCGGCTCCAGCTTGGAAACAACATCCGCACGTTTCCCGCGCGCATCCGGCCGGTGCGCGGGCCGGGCATCAACCTGTGGGACATCAGCGCCTTCAAGAACTTCCGCATCCGCGAGGGACTGAAGCTGCAACTGCGCGGCGAAGCCGAAGGCGCGCTGAACCACCCCAACCTCGCAACGCCGAATACCACTCCAACCAGCACGCTGTTCGGCTCCATCAACGCCACCTCCAGCGGCGAAGGCGAGCGCAGGATCTTCGTCGGCCTGAAGCTCATCTTCTGAAACCGGGAAACCGGGGACACTCAATCACAAGCGCTAAGATAAGAATCCAGATAGTCCGGTGATCTGAGTACTCCGGGCACGGTGTGCTTCTCCCAAACCGATCTTGATCGAGGGCCATTGCTCGATCAGTTGCCTCAGGGACAGCAATGGAGTGATGGCCTGCTGAACC
>JACQZT010000011.1 GCA_016213755.1 Acidobacteriota bacterium
ACCAGCAAGAACGCCCCGGCCATTGCCGGCCAGGGAGGGCCGAACCTGTTTCCCGCTCCCAAGTCGGCGCTGGATGCCTTCGGTCCCGAGTACCCGGGCGGCGTCGGCACGCGCAACGGCATTCGGGGAGACGGCGTGTTCAACATCGACACCAGTCTCGCCAAGCGCTTCGTCATGCCTTACAGCGAGAAGCACTCTCTCCAGTTCCGCTGGGAGGTGTTCAACATGACCAACACCACGCGGTTTGACACATGGGACGCCTCGCTCGACGTGGCGGTGACGGGGACCTTCGGCAAGTACTCCACCACGCTCAGCAACGCCCGGGTCATGCAGTTTGGCCTGCGTTACGAGTTCTGATCGTCAGGCGAGGCTGGCCAGGAAGCTCGCGCCATTGGCCAGCCTCGCGCCGAAGTTCTCCGCGAGGGTCTGACCCATGTCGGCTAGCGTGGCGCGCGTGCCCAGGTTGACTCCGGGTTTCACGCCGGGGCCGTAGGCCAGCACCGGCACGTATTCCCGGCTGTGGTCGGTGGAGGGCGTGGTCGGGTCGCAGCCGTGGTCGGCGGTGAACAGGACCAGGTCGCGGGGACCGAGTTTTTCCAGCAGCCGCGGCACCCAGGCGTCGGTTTCTTCGAGTGCGCGGGCGTAGCCCTCGACGTCGTTGCGGTGACCGTACAGCATGTCGAAGTCCACCAGGTTGGTGAAAACCAAACCTTCCTCGATCGCGTCCAGCATCTCCAGCGTGCGGATCATGCCCTCGGCGTTGTTTCTGGTTTTCGCGTGCGGGCCAATGCCGCGCCCTAGGAAAATGTCGTAGATCTTCCCCACGCTGGCCACCGTGACTCCGCGTTCGGCCAGCTTGTCGAGCAGCATCCCGGCCGGCGGCGGCACGGCGTAGTCGTGACGGTTGGACGTACGCTGGAAGGCGCCCGGCGCGCCCGCGAAGGGCCGCGCGATGACCCGCCCCACCTCGTGCGGACCGCGCAGGATGTCGCGCGCGATCTCGCACAGCCGGTACAGCTCCGGCACTGGGATGACCTCCTCGTGCGCCGCAATCTGGAACACGCTGTCGGCCGAAGTGTAGACGATGGGCGAGCCCGTGCGCAGGTGCTCGACGCCCAGCCGCTCGATGATCTCGGTGCCCGAAGCGGGGAGGTTGCCCAGGCTCGCGCGCCCGGCGCGCCGCTCGAACTGGTCCATGATCTCGCGCGGAAAACCGTGCGGATAGACGGGAAACGCCCGTTCCAGAATGATACCGGCCATCTCCCAATGCCCGGTGGTGGTGTCCTTGCCGGGCGAGGCCAGCGCGGCGCGCCCGTACCAGCCGATGGGCCGCTCCACCGGCGGCAGGCCTTCGAAGGGGCGGATGTTGGCGATGCCGAGCCGGCGCAGATTCGGCAGATCGAGCGGTCGCGCGCGGGCGATATTGCCCAGCGTGTCCGAACCGGCATCGCCGTAGGCGGCCGCGTCGGGCATCTCGCCGATGCCGAGGCTGTCGATCACCACCCAGACAATGCGACGGAAGCTCACTCCGCCAGAGCCTCTTTCACGCGCTCGGTCAGCATGTCCACGAAACGGTCGGGCACATAGCCGTTCAAACGGCTGAAGACCTCGCCGGTCTTGCCCAGGATCAGCGTGGTCGGGATCGAAGAAATCCGCAGCAGCCGCGCCAGGCCGTCCTCGAAATAGACTTGCCGCGGCCACTGGTTCTGCTTCAGAAACGGCTCCACCAGGGTCCGGTCCTCATCCGTGCTCACGGCCAGAAAAACCACGCGCGGTTCGTCTCGGAAGCGCTTCTTGACCTGGTCGTAGAGCGGCTTTTGGGCACGGCAGGGGCCGCACCAGGTGGCCCAGAAGTCCACCACGATCACCTTGCCCTGGAGCGAGGCCATCTTGAGCGGCGGCCCTTCCAGGGCCGGCAGCGTGAACTCCATGGGCAGCGCTGCCTGGGAGTTGGGGTCGATCTCGAGGGCCTTTGCCCGCCGCGCGGCCGCCAGAGCCAGAACGCGGTCGTAAGCCGCCAGGATGGCATCTCCCAAACCGGATTCCGAATCGTGCGACTTGCGCCAAATCTCGCCCAGGCGCGCGCGGTCGGCGGCCCGTTCCGCGTCGGTCACCGCCGGGTCCGGAAATGCAAACGCGTCGGCCAAGTGGCGAACCGCTTCGTCGTTCTTATCCTGCCGGGCCAGCCAGCGCGCAATCTCACGGGCGGATTCGGCGTTGGGGGACGCCTCGTAACTCCTTCGCGCGAGCGCGGCCGCCTCGTCCAGCTTGCCCAGATTGCCCGTGGCGCGCGCCTGGTAGACCAGGGCCTTTCCGATCAGGCGGCCGGTGCGCTCCAGGGCCTGCGCGTATTTCAGCGCCCGTTCGGAACTCTCCTTGTCGTCGCTCACCAGCAGGGCTCGCGCGACGCGCTCCAGAATCTGGGGGTCGTCCGTCTCCCGCTCCAGGACCTTTTCGCCGTACAGCCGGATGCGGCGGTTGTCGCGCGCGTCCATGGCCGCTGTCACCAGGGCGCGCTCCAGGTCGGCGCGCCGCGCGGAGTTGGGGTACTTCTTCAGATGCGTTTCGACCGCGCGCATGAACTCGATGGGACTCGACCCGGCCTCGCCCACCACCTGGCGCAAATGTTCCTCTTCCGCCTCCGAGGGCGGCTCCTGGGCCAGCAGGGCCAGGCCGGCGAGCAGCAGTACCGCCAGACGCTTCATTCGGGGTCCGCCTTCAGCCCGCGGAACGCATCGGCCAGCGCCGCCGCGCGCTCGCGGGCCATGTGAACATAGCTTTCGTTCTTCGCCACGCGGTCCAGCAACGGCAGAAACTGCTCGGGCCCCACCAGCCGTTTGCGGTCCCACGAGGTTTCCAGGTTCAGGATCACCCGGTAGACCCCCAGCTTGTCGAAGCGCGCCGTGCGCTCCAAGCTGATGAAGTGCTGTTCGCTTTCCACCATGCGCTCGAACCAGTCGGCCAGTGTGCGCGCGTCCGCATCTAGGGAGAAGTTGAACTTCACCTCGCTGTGCGTTGCGCCCTCCTCGAAGCGAAAGGTCTTGATGCCCATCATGGCGACCTTGAGGTTGGCTTCCAGGGGCCGTTTGAAGCGGTCGAGCTTATCGGCCAGGGCGAAGATCTCGCCCGTCTGGTTCGGGTTCAATCGGAACTTGAGGGGTGGTTCCTCGCCGGGAGCCTCCCGGTACTCGCACTCTCCGGCTTTGTCGATGCGGATCTCAACGAAGGCGGGGCTGCTGCCGGGAAAGGACTTCGAATAAACGATGCGGGGCACTTCCGCGGCCGGCAGCGTCAGGCAGACCAGCAGGCCCGCAAACAGGCGGCAAGAACTCCGGCGAAATTGGCCGCGAATGAACGCGAATGAACGCGAATCGATTTGTCGCATTCGCGTGTATTCGCGTGCATTCGCGGCTCGAACGGTCGTCCGGCCAAATTTCATCGCGCAACCTCCAGGCGCCGCTTCAAAGCCGAGCGGTTGGCGTGGCAGATGGCCACCGCCAGCGCATCGGCGGCGTCTTCGGACTCCACCGGACGGTCCAGCCGGAGCAAGGAACAGGTCATCAACTGCACTTGCCTCTTTTCCGCGCGCCCGTATCCCACCACGCTGGTTTTGACCTCCAGGGCCGAGTACTCGCCCAGCGGAAGGCCGGCCTCGGCCACCGCGAACAGCGCCACGCCGCGCACGTGGGCCAGCTTCAGCGCGGTCTGAACGTTCACGGCGTGGAACACCTCTTCCACGGCGGCCTCCTCCGGCGCGCAGCCGAGAATGACCTCGCGCAGTCCCCGGCCGATGGTCAGCAGGCGCTCCTCGAAGGGCTTCTTCGTGTCCGTGGTTATGACGCCGGCGGCCAGCAACTGGTGTGCGACGCCGTCGCTTTCAATCACACCATAGCCGGTGCGCGCGGAGCCGCAATCGATTCCCAGGATGCGCATCTCCGGTTCGCAAAACGAGGAAGGGGCCCCGGTTCAGCCGGCCAGCGCTTCCAGTTCCTTCTCGTCGATGTCGAAGTTCGCCCAGACGTTCTGCACGTCGTCGTGCTCTTCGAGCGCCTCGCTCAGCCGCAGCATGCCGGCGGCGTTCTTGCCTTCCAGTTTGACCAGGTTCTTGGAAATCTTGGCCACCTGCGCCGACAGGGTCGGGATGCCGGCCTTGTGGATGGCCTCCAGCACCGCTTCGTGCGCTTCCGGCCGCGACAGCACTTCCCAGTGGCCGCCCTCGTTGCGCAGATCGTCGGCGCCGGCGTCGAGCGCGATGCCCATGAGCTGGTCCTCGTTGGTCTTATCCTCCTCGATGAGAATCTGGCTCTTGCGCTCGAACATCCAGCCCACGCTGTTCTGCTCGCCGAGGTTGCCGCCGTGCTTGGAGAACATGTGGCGGATCTCGCTGACCGTGCGGTTGCGGTTGTCCGTGGCGACTTCCACCAGGACCGCGGCGCCGCCGGGGCCATACCCTTCAAAGGTGACTTCCTCGATCTGGCCGCCTTCCAGTTCGCCAGTGCCGCGCAGGATCGCCTTCTTGATGTTGTCGGCCGGCATGCTGACCGCCTTGGCGGCGGCGATGGCCGTGCGCAGGCGGGCGTTGGAATCCGGATCGCCGCCGCCGCTGCGGGCGGCGATGTTGATTTCCTTGATCAGGCGGGTGAACGCTTTTCCGCGCTTAGCGTCCGTGGCCGCCTTTTTGTGCTTGATGGTTGCCCACTTGGAATGTCCCGACATGTGAACCTCGTACCGGAAGGAAGACTAGAAACCCAACTCCAGAGAATACCAGAAGACGGCGAGAAGTTCAACCGCAAGAATAGCTTATGCGTCGCGGCTCAGCGGGCGAAGCGCTCTTCCAGCCGGGTTAGGCGGTTGTCCAGTTCGATCACTTTGCCGGTCAGCAGGTCAAGCTTGGTTTCCACGCCGAGGAGACGGCGATCCAGGTCATGCCGCAGGTCGCTCAACCGGGAGTTGTTGTACAGGAATCCCACCATGACGATCGTCAGGGTCGACAACGGCGTCACCATCGCGATGGCCAGTTGCATCCAGCTTTCAGCGGTCACAGTTGACTCCATTCTAACTCAACCAGCGGCAAGATTGCCGTTACTGGCGCGTGTACTTGTCAAATACCGTGATCACCGGCAGCGCGTTACGCTGCTCGTCGAAGAATCCGCGCCGCTCCAGCGGCCCCGTAACGGCCGGCTCCCACCAGAAGATGCCCTTCACCCGCTGGCGCGGTGCGCCCAGGGCGATGCGCTGCACCTCGTCCAGAAACTCCTTCTGCCCCTCTGGCGTTTCGGGGAACGGCCCGGGTTTCCCCCGTTTGGCGTACTCCGCCGGGCGGCAATTGTAGGCCACCTCCACCAGCATGATGTCCTTGTCGTATTCGGTGGCCATGACGTACAGGTTGTCGCGCAGGTCCAGCAGCGTTCCGTGCCACCAGGGGTAGTAGGACTGCCCGATGACGTCGTAGTGGATGCCGTAGCCGGCGATCTTCGAGAGAAAATAGCGCGTGCCGCGCACGTCCCCGCCCTTGGCGATCTGGATCATGATGCGGGGACTGGGCCCCTCGCCCCGCCCGGCCGCAACCCCCCGGATGCCGGCCTGGATCAGTTCGGCGAAACGATCCCAATTGGCCGGCAGCCTTCCATCCGGCCACAGGATACCGTTGTCCACCTCGTTGCCGATCTGCACCATGTCCGGCAGCACGCCGGCCTCGCGCAGGCTCGCAACCGTGTCGCGGGTGTACTCGAAAACCGCCGTGACCAGCGCGGCCCCGGCTAATGCCTCCCAGGCTTTGGGCTTGCCCTGCTTGCCGGGATCGGCCCAGGTGTCGGAGTAATGGAAGTCGAGCAGGAACTTGAACCCCAGTTTCTTCGCCGCCTTCGCCAGATCGATCGTGTAGGCCAAGTTATTGGGCAACTGCGTGGGCGTGTGAAAGATCCGCAGCCGGATCCAGTTGTAGCCGTGATCCCGAAAGATCTCCAGGCCGGGTTTCGGCTGGCCGTTATCGCGGAAGACGATTCCCCGGTCCTCGGCCTGCTTGAGGAACGAGAGATCGGCTCCGATGGCGTAATCGCTGGACCGCGACTGGGCGCCGGCCGTCAACGGCGCCAGGAGCAGGAAGAGTGGCGCGAACCGCATGGCTATACCCAGACCTTCTCCAGCGGCACTCCCTGCTTGCACAGCTCGCAGGTGCCGGCGCTCTGGGCATATACCGCGTCGAGCTTGGCGAGATAGTAGAAGGGCAGCGGGCCGAAGTCGGGTGTTTTCGGTGTCGGTTGATAAATGACCACGGCCAGCCCCACCACTTCGGCGCCCTTGGCCTCCACCATTTCTTTCAGTTGCGTCAGCTTGCGGCCGGTCCGCAGGATGTCGTCCACCAGCAGGACCTTTTCGCCGGGCAGTTGCTCCAGGTACTGGCGGAAGCGCATCGTGCCGTCCTCGGATTCCTCGGACCAGTAAACCTGGTGAGCGCGCAGCGCCTCACAGATGCCGTAGGCTACCGGCAGCCCGCCGGTGGCCGGGGCCACGATGGAAAGCTCCGGGATGATGGCCCGGATCTCCGGGTGTGCCCGCAGGCAGCGGCTGAGGCCCACGCTGAGGGTCTTGGCGTGCTGAAAATAGCGCATGGCCAGCGCCACCTGAAGGTATTCGTCGGCGTGCAGGCCGTTGGGGTATTCGTAGTGGCCGTCCCGCAGCGCGCCGGTTTGCCGCAGCAGGCGGACCACTTCATCGTGGGTCGGTATCAAGTGCATAGAGTCAGTGAGCTCCTCTCCCCGACAGTACGCGGGGTATGGTGCGTAGCATGATCTTCCAGTCCAGCGCCAGCGACCAGGCGTCGATGTACTGCATGTCCAGCTTCATCCAGGTCTCGAAATCCAGCGCATCGCGGCCGGAAACCGCCCACAGGCAAGTGAGCCCGGGACGCATGCGCAGCCGGCGCCGTTGCCAGCGCTTATATTGTTCCACTTCCTCGGGAATCGCGGGGCGGGGCCCCACCAGCGACATGTCGCCCTTGACCACGTTCCACAACTGCGGCCACTCGTCGATGGAGAACTTGCGCAGGAACTTGCCGATGGAGGTCAGGCGCGGATCGTTGGGGATCTTGAACACCACGCCGTCGCGCGTGTTCAGGTGCGCCACCCCGGCCTTGAGCTCTTCCGCGTTGTGGCACATCGAGCGGAACTTGTAGAAGACGAATCTCCGCCCGCTCAGCCCGCAGCGCACTTGGCGGAAAACGACCGCGCCGGGCGAGGTCAGCCGGATGGCCAGCGCGATCAGGGCCATGGCCGGCGCCAGCAGAATCAGCGCCGCGCCGGCCAGCACGACGTCCGTCGCCCGTTTCACCAGCAGGCGCATCTCGTCGTGCGGAGCGGCCGAGAAGGTCAGCAGCGGCGCGCTGCCCAGCCGGTCCAGCGAGACCTTGCTGTTGACGTGCGGGAAAAAATCCGCCAGCACGCGCGTGCGCACGCCCTCTTCGTCGCAGAACAAAAAGACCTCTTCCAGTTCGGCCAACTGCCGGCTGTCGACCGCGAAAAGGATCTCGTCGATGACGTGCTGCCGCAGCAGCCGCCCCAGTTCGCCCAGCGCGTAGACCGGGTACGAGCCCTCCAGTTCGACGGTCTCGGGGCGGGTCTCGGCGCCGCTGTCGCTCTCGGCCAGGAATCCGACCAGCCGCACGCCGTACTCGTGCGACTGCTCCACGGTTCCAGCCAGACGCCGCGCCGCCTCTCCCAGTCCCACGATCAGGACGTAATGGGGCGCTCCGAACTCGCGCCGGATCCGCCGCGCCAGGCGGCCGGCGTTGAGCCGGAACAGGCACAGCAGCACGAAATCATAGGCCACGACCAGGCTCAGAAAGGGCCGGCTCAGGTCCAGACGCAGCGCGTATTCGAACATCACCAGCGCCGCCCCGCCCAGCACGCACTGGCGAAAGGCGTCGCGCAGGATCATGCGCCGGCCGGCCGACTCCAGCCGCTCGTACACGCCCAGCCCCCGGCCGATCAGGACCCAGGCCAGGGCCACGAAACCCAGCAGCACGGTCTTGATCGGGTCCAGGATGTAGAAAACCCGCTCGAGGGGAAGTTCCAGACGCGTCCGATACGCGGCCTCGAACGCCAGCGCCGTCAGGACTGCGTCGGAAAGCGCGAACAGGATCCTCTCTTTACGGTGGTGGCGGCTGTACACTCCGACCGTCAGAATATCATGCCCTCTCCCGCTGCCGGTAGAATGGAGGAAGTGCTGGTATCCCTGAACCCACACCCGGCGCGTCCCGCTTGGCTGCGCGCGCCCGCCCCGGCGGGCGAACAGTACCGCGAGCTGAAGGCGCTGGTAGAGCGCCTCCGCCTGCACACGGTCTGTGAAAGCGCGGCCTGCCCCAACCTGGGCGAGTGCTGGAATCGCCGCACGGCGACCTTCATGATCCTGGGCAATGTCTGCACCCGCCGCTGCGGCTTCTGCGCCGTCCAAAAGGGCGCGCCCCTGGCGGTGGACTACGACGAACCGCGCCGCGTGGCCGAAGCGGTGGAGGTCCTTGACCTGCGCTACGCCGTGATTACCAGCGTCAACCGGGACGACCGCAAGGACGGCGGCGCCGAATTGTTCGCCCTCACTATCCGGGCCATTCGCGAGCGACGGCCTGCCTGCCGCGTCGAAGTGCTCATCCCCGATTTTCAGGGTTCGCACGAGGCTGTGGACCTGGTGCTCCAGGCCTCTCCGGACGTGATGAACCACAACACCGAAACCGTGCCGCGGCTTTACCGCCAGGTACGGCTGGGCGCCCGCTACCCGCGCTCGCTCGACCTTCTGGCCTATTCCCGCCACGCGCGGCCCGACATCCCCACCAAGAGCGGGCTGATGCTGGGACTGGGCGAAACCACCGACGAAGTGCTCCAGGTGCTGCGCGACCTGCGCGACCACGGCGTCGAGATCCTCACCCTGGGCCAGTATCTGCGCCCCTCGCCCAGGCATCTGCCAGTCCTGCGCTACCTGCCCCGCGAGGAGTTTGACGAACTGCGCCGGGCGGGACTGGAGATGGGCTTCCGGCACGTCGAGTCGGGCCCGCTGGTGCGGAGTTCCTACCACGCTGAAACCGCGGCCGGATAGCTGCGCGCACTCGTGCGCCACCACCAAAAGTTCGTCGCGAAACAACTGTTCCAACCGCTCTGACGGTCGCGGCTCGGATACCGAGCCGCGACCGTTAGGGAGCGGACTTGCCGAGATGGTAATGTTACCTCCTGACAGTCACTTAGTCCTCTCGATGGTGGTTTGGAAGGCGGCCCTGCCTCAGTATCGACAGATCCTGGTAAACGCCGGCCGAAGCATCAGTCCGTGGGTGATCGCGTCCTCGGCCGATGCCCGGCGCTTCGACGCCGGTCCCGAAGGGTGTGTAGAATGGAGACGTGATCGCGATGCCAGACTGGCAGCCAACCGCCTACAAGGATTATCAGTGGATCGTAGCCGATCCCCGACTCCTCGGCGGAAAACTGGCCATTCGCGGTACCCGGCTGGCTGTCTCCTTGATCCTCGAATGTCTGGCCGGTGGTATGTCTCTGGAAGAGATCAACGACTCCTTCGATTCCGCTTTTCCGGCTGAGGCTTTACCTGAAGTCTTAATGGTCGCATCCGAGCTCGCCGGCTCCTTCCATGTGGCTGCTTGATGCCAACATGGACGTGCATCTCGCTTCCCTTCTGACCGGTCTGGGAATCGACTGCGACACCGCGGGAAATCGCGGCTGGAAAGCGCTTTCTAACGGCGATCTGGTGAAGGCGGCAGTGGATGCTGGCTTCGGGTGTCTGCTAACGCGGGATCGTCTCTTCGGTGAGCCCGCTTCCCGCGCGCTCAAGCTATTTCCGGAGTTCGCTGTCGTCGTGGTGAGTATCCCGCAGCGGCGTTGGCCTGAATATCGAGAACAGTTCGTAGCCCGATGGACAGAACGTCCGATTGAACCCGTCGCTGGCCGTTTGATTGACTGGCCGTAGGGGTTGCAGGATTCCTCCCGTGAAACGCCGGTCCTTCCATCAAAGCCGGCCCCACCCCGCCGCTGGTTAAGGTCCCCTGACCGCCGTCCCGTAGAAGCGCCGCAGGTTTGAAACTCCCAGGATTCGGCGTTCGGGGAAGCTGGAAGCAGCCCGGCCTGCGGAGGTGTCGCGCACTCGCCGGATCGTGGCGCTCTCTCTTTGCGCGTTCATTCATCATATGATATGATGATTAATCGCAATGAGCGAACCCGCCCTACGGTTGCCGGAACGCCCCCGCCTCCACCACCAGGTCACCCGCCACCTGGCCCTGCGGGTCATTCAGGCCGAGCGGCGCTCCAGTCCGGCGGCGTTCCCCAATGAGACGGTGCTGTGTGGGGAGTTGGGCGTCAGCCGGACCGTGCTGCGCGAGTCGATGAAGGTACTGGCCGATAAGGGCATGGTGCAAATGCGCCCGCGGGCGGGGACCTGCGCCCGACCGCGCTCGGACTGGCATTTGCTGGATCCCGACATCCTGGCCTGGCAGGCGGAACTCGAGCCCGACGGGCGTTTTCTGCGGGACTTGTGCGAGGTTCTCCTGGCGATCGAACCGACAGCCGCCGGCTTCGCCGCCCTGCGCGCCACCGGCGAGGAGATAGCGCGCATTGCGCTCTGTCTCGAGAAATGCGAGGGCGCTCCCGCGGACGAAATCGTCGGCCTCGACCTGGAGTTCCACAGCGCTGTTGTCGAGGCCAGCCATAATCCGCTGCTGACCAAACTGAGCGCTACCATCCGGGGGCCGTTCCGGACGGCTCTGGGCTACACGTCCCGTTTTCCGGCCAACGTCGCGCTGAGAATCGAGGCGCATCGGGTTCTTCTCGATGCGCTGCGCCATCGCGACCCGCTGGCCTCGCGCGCCGCCGCGGAACAGGTGGTGGGCCTGGCCATGCTGGCAGTGGAAGAAGTCATCCGCGCCAGCGGTCCTTCGCAAAGCAAAGGGAAAACATGACGACCTGGACCCGCCTAACCGTAAGCAATGCCGACGAGTTGATCTACGGCACCGCACCCCGGCCCCTCGACTGCGGTTTCGGGCTGACCATCGGCGGCGGCGAAGTTTACCCGGAAGTCAACTTCACGTTGCCGGCCATCGAAATCACGGGCCAGAATTGGCCCCGGATCCTGGCGCAGTACGAGGAAATGGCGACTCGGATCCTGCGCCGCGCGAAGGCTTTGCAGGTTCCCGGGCTGGTGCTGGAGTTCGAACTGCTGCCGGCCATGACCGAGAGGCCGGAATGGGGTGCCGAAATCGTCGCGCTGCTGCACCGGCACCTGGAGCGGGAGCACACCAGGAGCGGGCTGCGGTCGGCCCTGCGCGTTACGCCGACCGATATCCGAGACCAATGCAAACCGCCCGTGCTGCGAAGCGGCGACGCCTGGGAGAAACTGCAACGCAGTTTCGAGTTGTGCATCGCGGCCGGCGCGGACATCGTCTCCATCGAGTCGGTGGGCGGAAAAGAAGTGCACGACCCGGCGCTGCTGTACGGCGACTTCCGGGGCGTGATTTTCGCGCTGGGAGTCCTGGCGCCCCGCGACATGGCCTGGTTGTGGGAGCGCATCGCCGGCTTGTGCCGCGGCACGCGCGCCGTGCCGGGCGGAGATTCGGCCTGCGGTTTCGCCAACACCGCCATGCAACTGGCGCACCAAAAAATGCTGCCCGAGGTTCTGGCGGCGGTGGTCCGCGCCGCCGCGGCTCCGCGCAGCCTGGCGGCCTTCGAGCAGGGCGCCGTGGGTCCCTCCAAGGACTGCGCCTACGAGGGGCCGGTGCTGAAGGCGATCACCGGCTACCCCATCGCGATGGAGGGAAAGTCGGCGGCCTGCGCTCACTTCAGCCCCTTAGGGAACATTGCGGCCGCGATGTGCGACCTGTGGAGCAACGAGTCGGTGCAGAACGTGCGGCTGCTTTCGGGCAACGCGCCGGAGGCCTTCACCGACATCCTGGCCTACGACTGCCGCCTGATGAACGCGGCCGCCCGCCGCGGCGGGGCCCGGAGTCTGCGCGACTGGCTTACCGAATCCGACGAATGGCACAGCCCGCAGGCGGCCGTGCTCTCGCCGCGGGCCACAATTCGCATCGCCGAGGCCGTCGTCGCTGAAAAGGACCCCTATCGGCGCACCGTGGCCGCCGCCCGGGCCGCCGTGGCGATTCTGCGGGAAGGCATCGCCTCCCAGCGCTGGAAGGCGCCCGTCCGGGAGAGGCAGTGGCTGGAACGGATCGAGGACGCGCTCGGCGACCTCCCGGTCGGCGAAATGGATTTGCTGGCCGAAATGGAGCCGGTTTACGGCGCACTGTTTGACCGCGCCAGTTACGGTCTGGAGGGGTAGGGGCCGGCGGTCAGCGCACGAACTCGACCTGGACGCGGTGCGGGATCAGGCCCGCCTGGTGGCCCAGGTCGAGCAGATGCTGCGCCGCGCGGGGGATCAGTTCGCCGCAGTCCACCGTGTAGTGGTTGACGTACATCCCGACGAACTTCTCGGCCAGCGCCGGGTCCATGTCGCGCGCGAATTGCAGAGCGTAATTGAGCGCTTCCTCGGGATTGTTCAGCGCGAACTGGATGCTCTCGCGCATCATCCGGCAGCACTCGGACTGGATCTCCGGCGCCAGGTCCCGGCGCAGCGCGTTGGCGCCCAGCGGAAGCGGGAGGTCGTGCTCCTTCTTCCACCAGCGGCCCAGATCGAGCACGTTATGGAAGCCGCCCTTGCCGCAGGTCAACTGGCCCTCGTGGATGATCAGCCCCAGATCCACCGACTCGTCGGCCACCGCGTCGAGGATGCGGTCGAAAGGCGTCATCACGGCCTCGAAGTCGGGCTCGAACAGGCGCAGGGCCAGGTAGGCCGTGGTCATCGCGCCAGGGACCGCGATGCGTTTGCCCTTCACCTCTTCGGGCGCCGCCGGGTGGCGGGAGACCAGCATGGGCCCGTAGCCGTCCCCGACGCTGGAGCCGCTGGCCATCAGCACGTATTTATCCGCGACGTACGGGTAGGCGTGATAGGAGATGGCGGTGAGTTCGAATTCGCCTTGCAGAGCTTTGCGGTTCAGGGTCTGGATGTCGTCCAGGACGTGACGGACATTAACCAGCCGCGACCGGACTTTTTTGGTCGCCATGCCATAAAACATGAAGGCGTCGTCGGAATCCGGACTGTGGGCGCAAACGATTTCCGTGACGGCGGGGGATGTCATAAGCGTCGGACTTCCACACTATAGCAGACCCGCCGGTCTGGCGGGAGCTAGGCGGCCTGAAGTTCCGACAGGGCGGGGCACAGGGCTTCCATGGCGGCAGCCAGGTCCGCCCAGGCTTGGGAGACGGACGACAGGTCCCGGCTGCGGCCGATCGCTTCCAGCCGCGCGGCGGCCCGAAATGCTTGGTGGGCCCCGAAATTGCCCACTGAGCCTTTCAGCGAATGGGCCGTCCTTTCCAGCGCGATCGCATTGCCGGTGGCGACCGCGGACTGGATTTCCGACATCATTTGCGGGCACTCCTCGAGGAACAGCACGGCGATTTCGCGCAGCAGTTCCTCGTCGCCGCCGACCCGTTCCAGAGCCAGCGCGCGATCCAGACTAGCAAGATCCCGGTTCATCATCGGCAGTACCTTCTCCGCTCCTCATTCCCGACGCCTGCGTAGACTATATCGGCACAAACCCCCCGAAAGTTAAGCCCAAAACCGGGGACAGTACACTCAAATTTCCCGGTTGTCAGACGTCGCAGAGCCGGAGGGCCTGTTCGAGGGATGGGAGAGCGTCCCGGACCGGGCTGTACTCGTGGACCACGTAGCCGGTGTAGTTGAGGTCCAGGATGGCCTGCATGATGGGCCGGTAGTTCAGTTCCTGGGTTTCGTCGGGTTCGTGGCGGCCCGGGTTGCCGGCGGTGTGGAAGTGGCCGATCCACTGGATGCTGGCCCGGATGGTGCGGATGATGTCTCCCTCCATGATCTGCATGTGATAGATGTCATACAGCAGTTTCACGCGGGGAGAGCTGACGCGCTTGCACACTTCCACGCCCCAACTGGTGTGGTCGCACATGTAGTCGGGGTGGTTGACCTTGCTGTTCAGCAGTTCCAGGCAGATGGTGACGCCTTTGTCCTCGGCCTGTTTCTTGACCTGGTTGAGGAAGGCCGCTACGTTGTCCGCTCCTTCCTGGTCCGACATGCCGCGCCGGTTGCCGGACAACGCGATGACGTTTGGAGCGCCGGCCTGGGCCGCAAGGTTGATCGCCTCGCTCATCTTGGGCAACAGTTGGGCATGGTCCTCTTTGCGGTTGCAGCCGCCCGCCAAGGACATGCCGCCGGGGACCATGGTGGGGAGCAGTCCGTATTTCTTCAGGGTGGGGAAGGCCTCCGGCCCCACCAGGTCAATCCCCTTCAGACCCAATTGCGCCGCGTTCTTGCACATGTCCTCCAGGCTCATGCCCTTGCCGAAACAGCCGCGCGTGGCGCCTTGCTTGATCCGGCCTTTGAGCGGGGCGGCCGGGGCTGGGGCGGCGGCGGACAGGGCCCCCAGTCCGGCGAGGGTGGGTACAAAATCTCGTCGAGTCATGCCTAACATAGTATCAATGGGATTCGCCTTGTGGGTTGACGGCGATGTGGCCTGCGCCGAAGGGACGCACGAGTACCGCCCGCTGGGCATGGCGGTGGTGGCCTCCAGCACGCTGTTCGGGCAGCGGGATTTCCGCCCCGGACGCACCCGCCGGCCGCGGTCGGGCCGCTCCTTTGCCGGCTTTTTCGGGTCGCTGGTGGAGGTCAACGCCCATCTGCTCGGCCGCAGGAGAGGCCGGAAAGTCCGGCCCGAGCCCGCGCGAGCGGTCCTTCCCTACTTCTGAACGAGAGTGTTTTCAAAAAGTTAGACTCGCGGTTGACAGCTTTTCCAGCGATCATGTATCCTAGGAGAGTTTGGCGGGTTTATCTTCTGCTCCCGTGCTACCACTCGTCCTTGGGCGAGTCCGGCCGGGAGCCGGCCCCGAGGCCTCCGCGGCTCGCTCCGCGAAAGGCATGGGCTAGTCCGAAGCAGATACCCTCGCAGGGGCTGACGCCGCACCGGTTTTAGGGGCGCTTTGTGCGTCGGATCGTGCCGGGTTTTCGTCTCATGCGGTTTTGGTGAGGTCCGGCGGCGAACGGCCTGCGAGTCTTTGAAGCGTATTGCCAGATAGAGAGGAATTTCGTGCCGACGTTCAACCAGCTCGTACGGAAGGGGCGGAGGCCGCCGCGGTATAAGACGGCGAGCCCGGCGCTGCAATCCTGTCCCCAGCGTCGCGGGGTTTGCACGCGCGTCTACACCACCACGCCCAAGAAGCCGAATTCGGCCCTGCGCAAGGTGGCGCGTGTGCGGCTGACCAACGGGATTGAAGTCACGACTTACATCCCGGGGGTGGGGCACAACCTTCAGGAGCACTCGATCGTGCTGATCCGCGGGGGCCGCGTCAAGGATCTTCCGGGCGTCCGCTATCACATTGTCCGCGGAACGCTGGATGCCTCCGGCGTCGCCGATCGCAAGCAGGGAAGATCCAAGTACGGGGCCAAGCGTCCTAAGTCGTAGGGAACTATGCCACGAAGAAGACGGGCTGTCATTCGCGAAGTTTCTCCGGATCCGGTGTACAATTCCACGCTGGCGGAGAAGTTCATTAACTCGATGATGTGGGAAGGCAAGAAGAACGTTGCCCAGCGGATCTTCTACCAGGCCATGGACCGGATCCGCGAGCGTTCGGCCGACGATCCCCTCAAGCTGTTCAAGAAGGCCGTCGAGAACTGCAAGCCGATGCTCGAGGTGAAGACCCGGCGCGTGGGCGGGGCCAACTACCAGGTCCCCATCGAAGTCCCGCAGAACCGCCGCGTCAGCCTGGCCTTGCGCTGGCTCATCAACCACGCGCGCAACCGCCCCGAGAAGAGCATGGCCGAGAAGCTCGCCAACGAGCTGAGCGACGCGGCCAGTCTGCGCGGCGGCGCCATCAAGAAGAAAGACGACGTCCACCGCATGGCCGAGGCCAACAAGGCCTTTGCCCATTACCGCTGGTAAAGGAGATAGCGCTCGCAACTGTTTATGCCCCGCACGGTTCCATTGGAGAGAATGCGCAATATCGGCATCATGGCCCACATCGATGCCGGTAAGACCACTACCACCGAGCGCATCCTCTATTACACCGGCCGGACCTACAAGATCGGCGAGGTCCACGACGGCACGGCGGTGATGGACTGGATGGCGCAGGAGCAGGAGCGGGGCATCACCATCACCTCGGCGGCGACCACCTGCGAGTGGCGCGACGTTCAGATCAACATCATCGACACGCCCGGCCACGTGGATTTCACGGCCGAGGTCGAGCGCAGCCTGCGCGTGCTGGACGGCGCGGTGGCGGTTTTCGACGCCGTGGCGGGTGTGCAGCCGCAGTCGGAAACGGTGTGGCGGCAGGCGGACAAGTACCGCGTTCCGCGCATCTGCTTCATCAACAAAATGGACCGCGTGGGAGCGGATTTCGGGCACGCCGTCGAAACTATCGTCCAGCGTTTGAAGTGCCGCCCGGTGCCGATTCAGATTCCCATCGGCGCGGAAGACCAGTTTAGGGGCGTCATCGACCTTGTCGCCATGCGCGCGCGCGTCTGGCAGGACGAGTCGCTGGGGGCGCAGTTCGAGGACCTCGAGATTCCGGCCGAGCTGCTAGGCGAAGCGCAGCGCATGCGCGACCAGATGATCGAGGCGGTCTCGGAAGCCGACGAAGCGCTGTTTGAAAAGTACGTCCACGGCGAACCGGTGAGCGAAGAGGAGCTGAAGACGGGCATCCGCCGCGGCACCCTGGAGCAGAAGATTTTCCCGGTGATCTGCGGCACGGCCTTCAAGAACAAGGGCGTGCAGAACCTGCTCGACGCGGTGGTCGACTACCTGCCCTCGCCGGTGGAGGTTCCCCCGGTGGAAGGCACGGCGGTGGACGACTTCTCGGTGCCGATGACCCGCAAGTCCGACGACAAGGAGCCTTTTTCCGGCCTGATCTTCAAGATCATGACCGACCCGTTCGTCGGGCAGCTTGCCTTCCTGCGGGTCTATTCGGGCTCGCTGGCGGCCGGCACGTCGGTGTACAACGTGGCCAAGGGGCGCCGGGAGCGCATCGGGCGCCTGGTGAAGATGCACGCCAACAAGCGCGAGGAGACGCAGGAGGTCTTCGCCGGCGACATCGTCGCCGCCGTGGGTTTGCGCTCGGTGCAGACCGGCGACACGGTTTGCGACGAGGACGCCCCCATCGTGCTGGAGTCGATCGAGTTTCCGATGCCGGTGATCCAACTGGCCATCGAGCCTAAGACCAAGGCCGACCAGGAGAAGCTGGGCATGGCCATCGGCAAGCTGGTGCAGGAGGATCCCACCCTGCGGGTCAACACCGACCCCGACACGGGACAGACTATTCTGGCCGGCATGGGCGAGTTGCACCTGGAGATCATCGTCGACCGCATGCAGCGCGAATTCGGCGTGGGCGCCAACGTCGGAAAGCCGCAGGTGGCCTACCGCGAAACGATCCGCGGCAAGGCGGAGGCCGAAGGGCGTTTCGTGCGCCAGAGCGGCGGCCGCGGCCAGTACGGGCACGTGCGTATCCGCGTCGAGCCGCTGGCGCAGGGCGCCGGGTTCGAGTTCGAGAACGAGATCGTGGGCGGATCGGTGCCCAAGGAATACATCCCGGCGGTGGAGAAGGGAATCGGCGAGGCCCTGGAAGGAGGCATCCTGGCCGGCTATCCGATGGGGGACCTGCGGGTGGCGCTGTACGACGGCAGCTACCACGATGTGGACTCCTCGGAGATGTCCTTCAAGATCGCCGGTTCGATGGCCATCAAGGCCGCCGCCAAGAAGGCCAAGCCGGTGCTGCTGGAGCCGATCATGAGCGTCGAAGTGGTGGTCCCGGAAGAGTACATGGGCGACGTCATCGGCGATTTGAATTCCCGCCGCGGCCGGATCGAAGGCATGGAACTGCGCGGCACGTCGCAAATCATCAAGGCGCTGGTGCCGCTGTCGGAGATGTTCGGCTACGCCACCGAGTTGCGCTCGCGCACCCAGGGGCGGGGAAGTTTCACGATGCATTTCGGGCGCTACGACGAGGTGCCCGCGAGTCTCTCGGAAGAGATTGTCAGCAGAGTTCAGGGAAGGGTAACCAGGTAGGCGCCCGGATACCGCCGGCGCGCCGGGGCAGATTGAAACAGCAGACCTCGAGGACATCATGGCCAAGGAAAAATTCGATCGCAGCAAGCCGCACGTAAATGTTGGGACGATCGGTCACATCGACCACGGGAAGACGACGCTGACGGCCGCCATCACGCGGACCTTGGCGAAGAACAACCCGAAGGTGAAGTTCCGCAGTTTCGATTCCATCGACAACGCGCCGGAGGAGAAGGCGCGGGGCATCACCATCGCGGTGGCGCACGTGGAGTACGAGACCAAGAACCGGCACTACGCGCACGTGGACTGCCCGGGGCACGCCGACTACATCAAGAACATGAT